>CAYMBG010000088.1:0-11511 GCA_964388615.1 uncultured Chitinophagales bacterium
AAATGTTACTGGCTGTATCTTAGCGCTCATTAACTTCCAATTCAAAAGTGTCTATAGTGTCTATTGTAATACATAATGCTCACTATCTAAAAATAGGAACAAAACCCATATTTTTGCTTATCGAATCACCAAAAACCTACGATCAGTTTGTCGGCCTTTTTTTCGGGCAGCTGTGCCGGTGCCGTACACTGGAAGACCTATCGGCAGGAATTGGTGATTTTTTTGGAAGTACCATTTTGTCATGTAAGGTTTTTATATTCGGGTTAACCGATCACAAAAAAACAAGGATCCATGCCATCATTTGATATTGTAAACGAAATTAATGACCAGGAAGTTGACAATGCGGTGAATAATACACTTAAGGAGGTGTCCTCACGCTACGATTTCAAGGGACTCCACACCGAAATTACGTTTTCAAAAAAAGAGAAACGCATCAATGTGGTAGCGGCGGACAGTATGAAGTTGAAAGCTGTTAAGGATATGTTAATCAAGCATTTCATCAAGCGGGGATTGGAGCCGAAAATCTTGGAGTTCGGTGAGGAAGAGGGCAGTAGTTCGGGTGCCATCAAGTTCAGTGCATCAATTAAGGAAGGGATTGACCGGGATACGGCCAAGAAAATTGTGAAAGCGATTAAAAACTCAAACCTGAAGGTGCAGCCGGCCATCCAGGACGATAAGGTCCGGGTAACGGGAAAGAAAATTGACGATCTTCAGGAGGTTATTGAAATGCTGAAATCGCAAAAATATGGCATACCGCTGCAGTTTGTGAATATGAAGTAGTTGTTGGGTGTGAGTTGCGGATTTTTGCTCTGAGCGGTTCAAAGAGGGTTTCATGCTCCTCCTGAAAACAGCCGACAACCAGGCGTATTAGAAGCAAACAACTGCGATTAGAGTTTGAAGGTAAAGGATATTTCTACCTAAAACACCAAAACTCGCAGGCTTCATTCGCGGGCTGCATTGAAACGATATCATGGTTGTTCCGGTTACACAAACATGGCCTGATTTTCTCCACAGAAAGGTCTTCTTCGCAAACCAAAACCTCTATTCGGAAAAAAATGCTAGACAGCAAGAAAAAACTCCTTTGGATTGCAACATCAATGACTACACTTCTGATGTTGATTGTAATGAATAACACGGCAACCGGTCAGGACATTCACTTGAATGTAGGAGAATCGGCTCCAAGTTTTGAAGCGTCTGATCACAATGGCGAAATATGGAAAAGCACACGGCACGAAGATGAAATTCTGGTTGTGTTTTTCTACCCTGCTGCGATGACCGGCGGCTGTACTAACCAGGCATGCAGTTTTCGGGATAATCGCACACAACTCACTGAAATGGGAGCCGAAGTGGTAGGTATAAGCGGCGATCGTGTGGAAAATCTGAAGCTGTTTCGCCGGGCGAACAACTTGAACTTCCCGTTGCTGTCCGATTCCGATGGTAGCATCGCCGATGCGTTCGGTGTACCAACCGGCGACGGCGGCACCATCACTACCGAGGTGGATGGCGAAATGGTGGAACTGACACGGGACATTACCACCGCCCGATGGACCTTTGTCATTGACAGGAATGGTAATATCGCCTATGTTGATACCGAAGTGGATGCCGCAGGTGACGGGGAAGCAGTTATAGCCGCCATTAAACAGATGAATGAGTAAGAAAGCAGATATTTGGTTGCTGTCAGCTTATCGCACCGAAAGCCATGGCCAGTGGACAGACTGGCTGGTTTCCGCCCACCCACAAGTGAACTGGCATCTACTGGAATTATCCGGACGCCGATTCCGGTGGCGGATTCGCGGCAACCCTATCTCTTGGCTGGATAAGCTACCTGATCAGGAGCCGGATTTGATCATAGCTACATCCATGGTGGATTTGGCCACAATAAAAGGACTACACCCCAGGCTGGCCCATATTCCGGCATGGTATTATTTTCATGAAAACCAATTCGCCTATCCGCCCGGGGAAAATCATGTTAACATGATTGACCCCCAGATGGTACAATTATATGCCGGACTGGCGGCAGACCACCTTTTTTTTAATTCGGAATTCAACCGGCAAACATACCTGGATGGCGTCTTCGAATTGCTTCGGAAAAAGCCACAAGCTGATACTTTGGGAATCAAGTTGCAACTACAAAGCAAGTCAACGGTACTTCCTATTCCTATCCAACCCATACCCTCCTCACAGAAAGATGATCGGTTAATCGTGTGGAACCACCGTTGGGAGTACGACAAGGCCCCCGAAGTGTTTGAAAAAGCCATGGTGGACCTGGCCGAAAAAGGCACCGATTTTCGATTGGCTCTACTGGGCGGTCGTTCCTCACACCACCCCAATAGCGCCCTGGTTCAACTCAGGGAAAAACTGCCGGATCGGATCATTGCCGATGAACGCGCGGATCGGAAAACCTATGAAGAAATACTAAGCAAAGCAGGAGTCGTTGTAAGTACATCCTTACATGAATTTCAGGGTTTAGCTATGCTTGAAGCTGTTAGCGCCGGAGCCCGGCCCCTGGTTCCGGATGCCTTGTGTTACCCGGAACAATACCCTGAACCCTATCGATACCCGCCCGGAGATCATCAGGCCCTTTCCAACCGGCTCGATCAATGGTTTCACCAGGGCCTGCCCCCTGCGGTAGATGTGAGCAAGTGGTATGCAACGGACCTTAAAGATAGATGGCGCAACCTTTTCGCAGGATCCGGATAAAGCCCCCCCTTTCCATGGTTACAGCGCAACATCCCATCTTGACATAAATCCCGTTATTTCCATTAAAAACCTGTATCCGCCAAGCCAATTACTATGGCTTCTCTTCGTTATATCCTCTATTTTAGACTGATTTTGAATATCAGCCAATACGTAATTGGCCCAAATATCCAATATAACCACACTTATTTTCGTTTAATTAGAGGTTCTTAACACATAGTAATTTTACCACGATCATACCATGAAAGAAAAGGATAACGGCCGGCGAAAATTTTTATCAAACTTAACCATTGGCACCATTGGTACCATTGGAGCAGCAAGTATCATTTCAGGATGCGCAACATCAGATAGCATAACGGATCGCAGCAAAGCCGCACAGCGACCGATGAAGAATCAGGCACCCGACGGACCGGTGCTCAAGGCCGGAGTTATCGGTTGTGGTGGCCGGGGAACAGGAGCTGCTGTAAACTTTTTGGATGCCGGCCCAAATCTGGAGATCGTGGCTCTTGGAGATGTTTTCCAGGATCAACTGGATCGTTGCAGATCACTGCTGTCAACCGCCAGGGGTGTGGAGGTAGCCGATGAAAATTGCTTTGTAGGATTTGATAATTTTGAAAAGGTAATTGACGCAGGTGTCGACATCGTCATACTCACAGCACCAGGTCATTTCAGGCCCCGGCACGTTCAGGCGGCAGTAAACGCCGGCAAACACATTTTCCAGGAAAAGCCGGTATGTATAGATCCGGTTGGGGCCCGGCTCATAGAAGAAATGACTCAAAAAGCCAAAGAAAAAAACCTCTGCATGGTCTCTGGCACCATCCGCAGATATCAGAAAGATTATATCCATACACGGCAGATGATTGCCGACGGAGCAATTGGAGAGATTACGGGCGCAAGTATCGTACGCAATGGCGGAGCACTTTGGTGGGTGGAAAGAGAACCGGGCTGGTCCGACATGGAATACATGATACGCAACTGGGGGAATGTAACCTGGCTCTCCGGTGACACTATTTTAGAAAAATTTATTCACGAGGTGGATGTCATGAGTTGGTACATGGGCGAAGATCCGGTGCGGGCGATTGGTTATGGAGCCAATCACCGGAGAGATACCGGCGACCAGTATGACATATTCAGTGTTATATACGAGTACGCTAACGGCATACAAACTCATTGTGCCACCCGTGAAATCAGTGGGTGCGACAATGAAAAAACGGAGTTGATCACCGGAACCGAAGGCTCCGTCAAAGCCGATGGCACCATATATGACAGAAAAGGGGAAGTCATCTGGCAATACACGGCTGATGATGTTCCCGATCCTTATTTACAGGAACATATCGAACTGGTGACCGCTATCCGCACCGGTAATTACATCAACGATTCGGAAGAGCAAATTCGGTCCAACCGCCTTGGAATCATGGGCCGAATGTCCGCTTATACCGGCAGAGATGTAACCTGGGAAGAGATACTCAACTCGAATCTGAAGCTTGGACCCGACCGCTATGCTTTTACTTCCTACCCGGATTATGTCAACAACAAACCACCGGTTGTGGGAATCAATCCACCACCAACCGACCGGTATTCCCTGTAACAGAGCCTGATTAGGTTTTCATTATAATATGGCGCATCTGCTCGGCCAGATTCTTGCAGCTGCTGACCTTGTCTACATCATTGCAGAAAAAAACTTCCTCTTCTTCCAGTACATCCGATTTGCTGCAATGCATCGATTCAAAGTCAATTTTACCGATATCCTCGCGATATTTGGCACAATACTCCGCCATCTCTTCAATCGTAATATCGTGAGGTGACCTCCCTTCTATCGGACCTTCATACTTCTTGAAGTAATAATATAAATACTGGTGTAGCGCACGACGAGCGAAAAAACACGCCGAATAGACTACGACATCCGTTGACGGACGATAAAGCTCCTCTTGTGAGCGTTCGAAATCGGCTTCAGCCTGGTCTAAAATCTGCTGAAGGTCGTAATTCATTCCCAGTCCATCGCCAATATTCTTGTCTGCTTGTGCCATAATAATACCTGATAAAACAATATGTGTGAGCGTTTCCTTTCAAGGCTCTATTTTGTTAATGAAGCGGATTTTTTTCGAAAAATCCACTTTAATTTACCACGTCCGGCAATTTGGATTTAATCTACTCTTCACGATTCTCCGTTGTTGCAATTACCAATCTCAAATTATAACGTGAAAATCGAGTGGGAATTTCAGGATACTCGCATTTCAGGATCTCAGGGATGCATGGAGTAATGCCATGGGGAACCCTGTTCAACTTATTATCATTATAATGGGTAACTGTGTAAGTATCATGTCACCACTGGGATCTGATTCCGTTTACTATCGAAGTCAATACCACCCGAAAAGCAGATAATTCAAACCGATTCAACTAATCTTCAATTCAATTGCCTGACCAGAAACAGGATGCATTCGGGACCCAGCCCCTTGGACGGTTGCTTCGCCAACAAGCTGTTCCCGCCGCTGCCGGAATCCTTGTGATGTCCGTTTACGGGATTGTTGACACCATTTTTGTTGGAATCTGGGTAGGGTCACTTGGTATAGCAGCTATTACGGTTGTGCTTCCCTGTATTTTTCTTATTGCCAGTATAGGTATGGCTATTGGTGTCGGTGGTGCATCCATTATATCCCGTGCCTTTGGATCCGGCGATAAGGAAAAAGCCTACCATGTATTCGGAAATCAGGTTCTCCTTACCATTTCACTCGGAATCGTTGCAGTGATTACCGGGCTTCTGCTGATGGATCAAATTTTATATCTGTTTGGTGGTCATGGTGATGTCGCTGAATCAGCGAAAGTCTATTTCAGCATTGTCCTGATTGGTGTTCCGTTTCTGGGCTGGGCTATAATGAGCACCAATGTTATTCGTGCCGAAGGATTTCCTCGAATTGCCATGTTGGTCCTGATTGTGCCGGCAGTGGTAAATATTATACTGGATCCACTGTTTATCGTTTACCTGGGAATGGGATTGTCCGGGGCTGCCTGGGCAACAAGCATCTCTTATTTTACCAGCGCGCTCTTTTCCACCTGGTTCTTTCTAAAAGGGCAATCTCAAATGAGATTTAACCGTATCTATTTCAAGCCCAGGAAAAAAATCAATCTGGAAATTGCCTCTCTCGGGTCGGTCACCTTCGCCCGGCAAGGCACTATCAGTCTGCTGGCAATTATACTAAATAACTCCCTGTTCTATTATGGTGGCGAAATAGCTCTTTCCATTTACGGCATTGTGAGCCGTCTGCTCATGTTTGCCAATTTTCCGGTACAGGGAATAACCCAGGCAAGTATCCCCCTTATTGGTTACAATTACGGGGCAAAATTAATTGACCGTGTTACCAGGCTCATCAAACTCAGTATTGCTTCTGCCACCCTCATTTCCCTGGGTATCTTTACATTGATCATGACCTTCACACCTCAAATTGTATCCATTTTTACCAATGATCCCCATTTAATACAGGAAACTACACACGCTATCAGGAGAGTCTTTCTTGCCACTCCGCTTTTGGCCGTAAGTCTCCTGGGAGCCGCCTTTTTCCAGGCTCTCGGTCGCGCTCGGCCTGCCTTCATGCTCTCCCTTTCTAAACAAGGCTTTTTATTAATCCCACTTGTCCTGATCCTGCCGATGTTCATGGGCCTTAATGGAATATGGATCGCATTCCCCATTGCTGATGTCGGTGCCGCCCTGCTCAGCGCACTGTTCCTGAGATGGAAGTTTCGTGATCTGTCGATTAACCGGGAATAACCACTCCGAAAACCACCTATGTCGCTTGGTAACTCCATATGATAGTCCCCTTATCAAGCTACACGGAACCCGAACCTTCCCGCAGTATATTTACTATGGGACGAAGAAAATCAGGATGTAAACATCCTCCATATTCATATTTGTTGCATAACCATGGAATTGTTTAAATTCAGGTACATGTATTCAGCTGCAAGCACGTTCTCGATTCCTTGAAATTATTCTGCAATCCTGTAACCCTAAACCGAGCTTATCAATGTCACGCTTTGCCTTACACATAACCCGGACACTTTTATTTTTGCTCATGCTATCTTCTTCGCTTTTTGCACAAACCCCGGATACGGGCATTTTTACACTTCAGGATGACATTGGGAAAGTCACACTTGAGGGTAAAACCGACTACGATCCTGTCGAGCAAACCTACACCATCACCGGCAGCGGGGAAAACATCTGGTACGATGAGGACGCATTTCACTTTGCATGGCGGGAGATGTCAGGTGACTTTATATTAAGAGCTCACATGACATTTATCAGCGATCAGCAGCATGAACACCGAAAGATGGGCTGGATGTTGCGGGAGAACACCACCGAGGGCTCTCCCCATTTCAGTGCCGTGGTGCATGGAGATGGTCTTACCGCTTTCCAATACCGGAAGGAGCAGGACGGGGAAACCGTGGAGATCCAATCCGAGGTGAAGCATCCCGATGTGATTCAGCTTGAACGGCGCGACAACACCCTCCGGATGTCACTGGCCCGGTTCGGCGAACCCTTTGAAACCATCACAATGCCGGTATCTGACGATGATGACGCATTCATCAACCATACTTTTATGGCAGGATTATTTGTCTGCTCACATGACAGCTCTACCACCGAAACGGCACGCTTCCATAATGTTCGCTATGTGAAACCCGCCCCGGATACTCTGGTGCCTTATCAGAACTACCTGGGAAGCCACCTGGAAGTACTGGATGTCCAAACCGGTGATCGAAAAAAAATATTCACCTCTCCCATTTCCATTCAGGCGCCGAACTGGACTCCCGACAACCGCTATCTTATCTACAACAGTGAAGGACTGCTTTTCAGGATTCCTCCGGAGGGTGGCGTACCACAGGAAATCGACACAGACTTTGCCACAGCCAACAACAATGACCATGTGCTGACTTTTGACGGGACCATGATCGCTATCAGTCACCACGCCGAGGAAGATGACGGCCAATCCGTGATCTATTATTTGCCGATCGAAGGCGGAATACCACAAAGAATAACCCCTGAGAGCCCCTCCTATCTGCATGGCTGGTCTCCCGATAACCAGTATGTAGTATATACCGGCGGTCGAGACGGACAGTATGATATTTATAAAATATCCATCGACGGCGGTGAAGAGATTCAGCTGACCGATCAACCAACTCTTGACGACGGCTCTGAGTATTCTCCGGATGGTGAGTATATTTATTTCAACTCGGCCCGCACCGGTACCATGCAAATCTGGCGAATGCGTCCTGATGGCTCGGAAAAAGAGCAACTAACTTTTGACGAGTATAATGACTGGTTTCCGCATGTATCACCGGACAATGAAGAGCTGTTGTTTATTTCTTATGAACCTGAGGTGCCGGCCGGGGATCATCCGTTTTATAAAAACGTGTACCTCAGGAAAATGCCTGCTGATGGCGGTGAACCCGAGTTTGTGGCTTACCTGTATGGAGGACAAGGCACGATAAATGTACCCAGCTGGTCACCTTGCGGCAGATATGTCGGATTTGTGAGTAACAGCGGTGTTTGGTGGTAAGGTCACCTTCTTTTGTCATAAAAAAATGTAACATCCCGTATATAAAGACCCTCAGCAGTAAAGATAGCGACCAATGAATCTCAGTTTTTTTGCAAAAACCGACACCGGATTACGGCGCGAACAAAATCAGGACGCTTTTGCCATTTGCGGAGACCTGAATACCAGCGAATGGGCTACGGGTCCCTTCCTGGATGATGCAGAAACCGGATCATCCGTAAAGCAAGGGACCAAAGAATCGGACACGCCAGAAAATGAGGCTCGGATGGTTACAGAGTTGGCCCCTGCCTCTGAACCTGAACCTGCCTCTGGCCCTGCCCCTGCCTCTGGCCCTGAACCTGCCTCTGCCTCTGGCCCTGAACCTGCCAAAGGCTCGGTAATGATAGTTGCCGATGGCCTGGGTGGCCCTCCCGCTGGTGAAATAGCCTCAAAGCTGGCCGTCAGCTCTCTGAAAGAGCATTTCAATATGCTGCCTCAAATTCCACCGGATGAGATTCAAATGGAAAGTTTTCTTAAAAATGTCATAATCAAGGCACATAATAGTATCCTTGAATATCAGGAGTTTCATCCTGAAACGGATGGAATGGGTACAACCGCTATTGTAGCATGCGTTGTTGACGGTATCATCCATCTTGCATGGGCAGGTGACAGTCGCTGCTATATCCATACCGGAAAAGATGACATTCTGAATCCCTTCACAAGTGATCATTCTGTAGTTTGGGAGATGGTGGAGGCCGGGAAACTCACTCCCGAAGAAGCAAAAGAACATCCCTATGGCAACATCGTAACTCAGAGCCTGGGCCAGAATATAGCCTCGCCGAATCCATCAACCGCGCAGGCTGTGCTGAAAGCTGGCATGCGGGTACTTTTATGCAGTGACGGGCTCAATAACATGCTGGATGACCACGAAATCCAGGAGATCCTTGACCAGGACACATCCACCCAAACCACCTGCGAAAAACTTGTGGCCTCTGCAAAACAAGCCGGTGGCGATGACAATATCACCTGTGTGGTGATGGATGTTCAGAAATGATTACATCCCGAACATCATGACCGCATCTCGCGCCCAGGTCACAATCGGCGTGAAATATACGCCAAGTACCAATACCGGTATCAGTAGCGCAACCAAAATCCCCAGGGAGCCACGGTCGTAAGTGACCGCGCCAGATGCGCCCTCCGCCGGGTCGACCAAAAACATATTGCGAACCACACGGATGTAATAGAATAGTGAAATCACAGTAGCCAGGCCGGCAATTGCCACCAACCAGATCCAACCCGCACTTACCGTGGCGCCAAAAATATAGATTTTAGCAATGAAGCCGGCTGTCGGCGGAAAGCCTGCCAGTGCAATTAAGAAAATCGCCATGGACACAGCCAGAAATGGTGAGCGGTGACCGAGCCCCTCGTAATCACTGATCTGCTCGGTCTCAAGCTTGTTAGTGACCAGCATCACGACATAAAAAGCTCCCATGTTCATGAAAAGATAGATCGCAAGATAAATTATCATGGCACTGATCCCTTCATCGGTCAGCAGCGCCAGGCCCATGAGTATGAACCCGGCATGTGCAATGCTGGAGTAAGCCAGCAGCCTTTTGATATTTTCCTGCCAAAGCGCCATCAGATTGGCAGCCAGCATGGTAACCGCTGCCAAAACAGCCAGTATCACATTCCATGGAACTATTGCCAAAACACCGTCCAGACCCGGAACCGTCAGAGCGCCCGACTCCATAAATGAGATACGGAAAAAACGAATCATCATGGCAAAGCCCGCTACTTTGGAGGCGGTCGCCAGGAAGGTGGTGATAGTGACCGGGGCACCTTCATAGACATCCGGAGCCCAGAAATGGAACGGCACCACCGTAATTTTATAACTGAAACCGACAATGATCATGATTACCGCCAGGTACAATGCCGCTGTCTGTTCCACACCTGCCTGCAGCGCATCTCTCACCCCATAGATATCAATGGCACCGGTCACCCCGATCAATAAAGAAATACCGTAAAGCAAGAATCCGGAGGATACCGAGCCGAAAATAATATATTTCATCGACGCTTCGGCCGATTTACGCAAGTTCTTGGTAAATCCGGCAAGTACATAGGAACTGATACTTGTCATTTCAAAAACCAGGTACATCATCAACAGATTCGTTGCCCCAACCATCAGAAACATTCCAAGCAGGACTCCGGTTATCAGCATATAGTATTCGCCGATACGGGTGCTGTTATGCTCGAGTTCGCGACTTTTGATCGAGAACAGTACGATGAATAATCCGGCAATCACCAGTACCATTTTGAAGAAAACGGCAAACGGATCAACCGCCACCATATCACTGAAGATAGAGACATTCCATCCAGCCTGGCGCAGCACCAGCAGGGCAGTCACGGCCAATCCAGCCACTACAACCCAGGCTACGTTTCTGTTACGCTCCTTCAGGATCAGGTCGGCCACTATAGCCGCCACCAGTGTCAACGTCAATGCGATCTCCGGAAGAAGCCGGAAAATACTTTCTATAATATGTTCTGCCATACTTTTGTCAGATTATCAAAAATCTTGTGATTCCAAATATTTTTATCATGACCTATCGGACACCCGAACCTACAAATTCAACCAGGTGGCTCAAAGAAGCATTCATAAGTTCAATAGCCGGACCCGGATAGACACCGAGGAAAATCACGATGATTACCAGAGGCACAAACATCAGCAACTCCCTGCTTGTGAGATCCGGCAATTTCTTATGCTCATCACCCAGTTCTCCAAGAAAAACCCGCTGCACGGTCCACAGAACATAAGCAGCTGTCAGCACGATACCAATCACGGAAATGATGGTGATCCAGCGGAAAGCGTCGAACGCCCCGAGGAATGAGAACAACTCACTTACAAACCCGCTCAGTCCGGGCAGACCAAGCGCCGCGAACATCGCTACCATGGCGATACCGGTGTATTTGGGCATCTGGTTGGCGATGCCGCCAAAGTCGTAAAGCCCGCGTTTGCCGGTACGGTCATAGAGCCCGCCGACGATAAGGAAGAGCATGGCGGTGATGGTTCCGTGGTTGAACATCTGCAGCACCGCGCCGACGGTGCCCTGATTGGTGAGCGAGGCCATCCCCAGCATCACGATACCCATGTGACTGATCGACGAATAGGCGATCAGTTTCTTGAAATCATCCTGGGCCATCGCGCAGAGCGCGCCGTAGATGATGCTGATCATGCCGAGAAACGCCATCAGATACATGAAATAGACCGTGCCGTCGGGCAGGATCGGGTACATGA
>CAYMBG010000089.1:0-11367 GCA_964388615.1 uncultured Chitinophagales bacterium
TCATCAGCAAGTCGATGCCTTTGGTTCGCAGTATTATCGGTAAAATCAAGCGGCCGGATCATCCACTAACCAACCGTGAAGACCTGGAAAGTGCCGGAATCAGCGGACTGCTCCAGGCTCTCGACAGCTACGACAGTGATAAAAATATCCAATTCAATACGTTTGCCTATTACCGCATACGCGGTAGTGTGATTGACTACCTCAGAAAGGTGGATCAGATACCCAGAGTACAGCGCAGCAACTACGGACGCGCCATGGAAGTCAGCGATCAGCTGGCTCAGAAACTGGGCCGCACGCCTGAAGATGAAGAGGTCGCCAACAAAATGGAGATGTCCCTGGAAGAGTACCAGACCTTGCTCTCTAATGTACAACAGCGAAATGCGCTGTCGCTGGATTCCCGTTTTGAAAATGACAGTGGCTCTCTGTATGACACCGTCTCTGACCCTGAAAGCGAACAGCCGGATGAAAACTTGAACAAGAACGCGTTAGTGCGTAAACTGCAAGAGCGTATCGGTGAACTGAACGACCGGGACCGGTTGATATTGACCCTCTATTATTTTGAGGACATGACACTCAATGAAATTGCGCTGCTGCTGGAGCGTTCCGAAGCCCGGATCTCACAGATCATCGGAAAACTTTTAATGAAATTAAAAAACGAGTTGATGGTGGAGGATACTCGTGAAATCGATTTCTGACCATGACTTCTTTATCCCGAATTGCACGCCTTGCGCGGATTCCGGAGATTCGAAAGAAAAAAAGGGAAACGGACCCACGCAAAAAGAAACACTCCGAACACACCGATCAATTTGATGAAAGCGGTGAAAATCCTCCCGTGTTCCCACTCAAAGAAGATCCTGAGTACAAGAAATTGCCCACCTCACCAAAACCCAGGATCAAAACACAACCACGCCCCTCTATTAAATCCACATCCACTTCCGAGTCCGATATAGTGGTAGGAAAGCGACTTGACCTGAAAGTTTGAATGAGGCGGCGGCTACCTGCAGGGTGCTGTTGACCCGGTGAAGATTATGGTGCGAGAATTTCCACCATCCGGGATAGATAATCGAACATTTTCTGGAACATCATGTCAAAAGCGACCGGAAGATAGGGGATAACAAGTACCAAAAGAATCAATCCGATTCCGATTTTGGAGGGAAGTGCGATAAAAAATATGTTCGCCTGTGGCATGATGCGAGCAAAAATCGCAAAGGAAAGGTTCAGCATGAAGAGCACCACTAAAAACGGAGAAGCTATCTGAACCCCTGTTATAAAAAGATAGGTAGCCATTTCAATAAACAACGGCGAGGCCATATCAAGGCGGGCGGTGGTCACGGGAATCTGCTCAAAGCTGCTTACCAGGCCGAGGATATAGATTTTATGTCCGCCGATAACCAGGAAAAACAGGACGGCCAACAGGTTGAACAAATTACTTACAATAGCACTTTGTTGTTGGGTCATACTGTCTACGATATTGGCAAAACTCAATGCCGTCTGAATACTGATCAGACGGCCGGCCAGTTCTAATCCGGCAAAAATTATCTGGCCCACCAGGCCCAGGGCAACGCCGGTCAATACTTCCTGAATGATTCCTGTAGCCAAGAAGACCATGCCTGACTCAGGATCAACCATCACATTTTGCGCGGGAATGACGGGGAAAATCATGAAGCTGGTCATCAGTGCAAAAAAGAGTTTGATCCGGGTCGGAAATACCGCTGCACTGAAAAAAGGAGCGACCATGATCATGCTGCCCACCCGCACAAAAATGAGAAATGCTGATAATATGTATTCGGCGGAAAGCCACTCCATAGCTATGGTTCTTCAACACTTACGTTCCGGTGGTATACTTCATCACGCCCATGGCTATTGGGCAATCTGAGGTATGAAATCAAATACCCGCTCCACAAAGCCGATGGCATACTGAAGCATAAAACCAAAGAGGAAAAAAAGGATTATCACCACCACCGCCATTTTAGGCACATAACTTAGTGTCATCTCCTGGATGGAGGTAGCGGCCTGGAATATGGCGATGGTCAGGCCAATCACCAGCGCTCCTACCAATACAGGACCGGCCAGAACCACTGCCGTGGTAAGAGCCTCCTGAACCCAGTAAATACCTGTTTCTGTATTCATCGATTAATCAGATTTATAGATGTATAAAAAAACTGCCGTTCATCAATCAAAACTGCGAACCATGGACTGCACCAGCAGGTACCAGCCGTCGGTCAGCACAAAAACCAGAATCTTAAAAGGCAGGGAAACCAGGACCGGTGGCAGAAATATAATTCCCATCGAAAGCAGGATGGAAGCCACCACCAGATCGATCACCATGAAAGGTAAATAGATCATGAAGCCTATCTGAAAAGCGATTCGGAGTTCACTCATGACATAAGATGGTACAACCACATACAGTGGTATATCGGCAATACTTCCCGCGGCATCCATCTCCAGCATATCCATAAAAAAGAGCAGATCCTTTTCCCGCGTTTGCCTCACCATAAATTCCTTCAAAGGCACGGAAGCCTCGGTAAGCGCCTCGGCTTGCGTCATCTCTTCGTCAATGTAGGGCTGAATAGCCTGTTCATTGACCGCATCGAAAGTAGGCATCATTATAAAGATGGTCAAAAACAGCGCCAGGCCGATCAACACCTGATTAGGTGGAGATTGCTGAGTTCCCAGGCCCATCCGCAAGAAGAAAAAAACCACAATGATACGGGTAAAACTGGTCATCATTGTGATGAAAGCCGGTCCGAAAGACAAGACCGTGATGAGGATCAACGCCTGAATAGCCAGAGAAAAGTCCTCTGCCTCCCCACCAATGCTGAGATCAATTTGAGGCAGTGCTTGTGCTAATACTGTTATCATGACTTACCGCTGAACATATCGTAAAAACTCCGGCTTTCATGGTCATGACCGGCCGGTATCTCTTCTTTCCATTGGTCCTTCGGGTACCGGTGAAGCAGCGTCACCGAATCAGCACCCACGCCAAGGACCCAGATCTCGTTGTTTATTTCGATAACTTTAAGCTGCTGACCAGGCCCTATTGCATGTTCCCCGATATCTCTAAAGTATGTTCCTTTGGTGGTGCTGCTACCCAGTTTTTTGCGTGACCAAAGCCACACTCCGCCAAGCAATATCAGTAATACCACAAAGGTGGTCAGCGCATTAAAGAAGATATTCGAGGAACGATCCTCCTCAACCACGACCGTATCCGTGCGCCCCATCATCACTCGAACGCTATCAATCCGTTCCTGCGAAGCCGCCGTGGTATTGGGATCAGGAGCATCGTTTGATTGATAATCCATACGGGAAACTACAAAAAGCCACAATACCAACATCACTACTGCCAGGCTGATGACAAATCCAAGAATATTGCGGGGTTTACCGCTGGCCATGTACTGGCGAACATCAATCATTTCAGTCTGGCTATACGGTCTTTGGTGGTGATGAGATTGGTGATGCGAACACCAAAATGCTCATCGATGACAACCACTTCCCCTTGTGCAATCTTCGAGCCGTTCACCAGAATATCCACCGGTTCACCGGCCAGTTTATCCAGCTCGATAATAGAACCTTTTGCCAGTTGCAGCACCTTACCAAGAGGCATTTCTATTTGTCCCAGTTGCACGGATACATCCATCTCCACATCCTTAAGCAGTGCCATGCTACGGGAGTGTCCGTTGGTTGAACCGTTGGAAGGTTCCTCAAAATCATCAAAATCCACTTTCCTGCCGGATATGACCTGGTCATCATCAATGACATCACCGTCGCCCTCCTCGTCCATTTGATCGGTGTCCATACTGGTGAAGAGCTGCTCCGAGGCGGTTTCATCATCCGACTTGCCGGCATCCATATTCTTGTCGCTTTTATCTTTGGCCTCAGCAGTCGTAGGCTTCTCTGATTTCTTGCCTTCCGTATCCTTTTTGCTGCTATCATCACCGGCCTGATCCGACTGCGAGTCATCTGAAGCATTTTCTTCGGACTCCTGCTCGGCGGCCTGGTCTTCGGGATTGCCCAGCAAAACTTCTGCCCGCACGCTGTCATCTGCCAGTCCGTCGACATCCAATTTGGCGTAGAAATACTCGCCTTTTCTGAACTTCTTCTCGAACTGCTTGAATGTCAGGACTTCAATATCTCCGATAGTAAAACGAACGCTATTACGACGCAGTGATTTAGTAAGCGTCACAGACAGCTCGGAAGAGAACTTGGTCAGCAGATCCCGGGTAATTTCATTGTTTTCCTTCTCCTCCACCCCGATCATGATACTTGAAAGCAAGCCGAACCACTCCTTGTCAAGAATCATAATGACCGAGCAGTTGCTCGTTTGATCCTTTGCAAAAACGAAAATATCGTTTTTATTCAGGGTTTCGGACAAATTATTGGTATCGAAAGATTCCGCTGATGTAACGGTGATCTTGGCCTCCTCCTGAAGAACAGAGGTAAGATACTTCTCAACATCCGGCAGATTCTTTTCGAGTTCGGTTTTCCAGTTTTCTACGATCATAGCAATTCTTGTTCGTTAATTTCTTCAAGTATTTCAAAAATCTTCACCGCTTTTCGGTTGCCCAGGGTACCGGGGTAGGCCGACATTTTCTTCACGCCATTCACTCTTACTTCAAGAGGATCGTCTGTCCTTTGGTTCAGCGTGATGGCGTCGCCCTCTTCGAGATTAATCAGTTCGTTTACGGTCAGCCTGGTGGTACCCAACAAAGGTTGCAGGTTCACGTTCACCTTTGTGAGTGTCTGTTCATAGGCCTTCATCTGCTCGTCACTGAGCCGAAACTGTTTACTATGGTTGTTGATGCTCAACACCGAATCGTTCAACGAATCCTTCAGTAAGCTATAAGGATAAGAGACCTTCATCTCCACTTCCCCATCATGCAATCCAACTCGAAAAACAGCAACAATTGCAGGGTCTGCACTAACCATATGCACATTTTCCGGTTTGCTTTCATAGGTCATGGTTTTCATGCTGAAAGACATGATAGGATCCCAGGCATCGATTATTTCCCTGGACACATGTCTCATGACGCGTGACATGATTTTCTCCTCAATGGTGGTCAGCATGCGATGTTCGACAATGCCGGAGCCCCTTCCACCACTTTGTCTCTCAACCAGCTGAATACAAAAACCCGGTGGCAACACCATTACGATATCTCCGCCAAGTTCCTCTAACGTCAGCACGTAAAGTGCACTGGGGCTCTTGATATGGCGAACAAACTCACTGGTTGCAAGCTGGTCAATCTGCAACAATCGCACATCCACTTTTTGCCGCAACCCCGTACTGAATACCCGGCTCAGGTTACGGGCAAACACCTCATGCAAGGTCCGCAACGTACGCATGATCTCCTTGCTGAATAGCTTGGGATGCTTGAAGTCATACGCTTCTACATGTTTTTTCCGCCGGGTCTTCGGTTTTGGATGCTTGGAATCCATATATAACAATCAATCGGTTTGCGCATATTATTGCATTACATACTTGGTGAAATACAAATTGCGTACCGAACGTACCCCGATAGCCTGATTTACCTCACTTGCCAGCTCTTTTCTCAGGTTTTGTCGCCCTTCAAATTGTTGTAACTCCCGAATCGTTTTGGAAGTAAGCACTTCATTAAACCGGTCCTTGATTTTCATGAGGTTTTCATCAACCAGCAGTTCATGGTCCTGATGGGACAATTCAATACCTATTTCCACCACAAGAAAGCGTTGTGCATTGCCTCCGGACGGATTTGCGATAATCTCATCCATCATATAAGTAGTGGAATAATCCGGCATAGAACCAAAAATAAGGATATAGATATCCTTGTAGTGCTCGTCCATCAAAACGAAAGCACCTACAGCCTGACTCAGAATCAACAATATCAAAAGGAAATATTTTCCCTTAGGCAGAAATTTTGATCTCTGAATCTCCTGGTCCACCGCGGCGGACCCAGGCCCATCGGTTCTATCTTCACTGAAAGCTGGCATATCTATTTATCGGTCATAATTCCGACTCACTCAAGCCTCTTTGCCAAATTGGTATATCTTCTTGTATCTCGATGTACTCTTCGTCATATCGGACATATATCTCCACCCGGCGATTAGCACGGCGTCCATCTGGTGTTTGATTGGTATCAACAGGCCGATACTCCCCGTAACTGCTCGCCTTGAATATTTCCGGTATCAGGCCGCTTACATCCTTGACAAACCGGACCACCGATATGGCACGGGAAGCCCCCAATTCCCAATTGGAACGGTAGTAAGCCGACTCCATCAGTGGAACATTATCGGTATGTCCCTGTACCTCAATTTCATAGATATCTTCAGTAAACAGATCTGCCGTGTAAGATAAAATATTTTGCGCCTCCGGCAGCAGCTCCGAAGATCCGCTGTTGAATGTTACGGATTCACTGAGGGTGATACGGATACCCTCTGGAATAAGGTCAATTTCGAAATGGTTCTCCAACTGTTGCTCTTCAATGTAGTCGATCAACTCCTGCCAGCGCACCAGTCGCTCTTCAAGAAGATCATCACGATCATCCCTGTCACGTGCCGATTCGCTCATAACCGTTTCATGCTGATCAAGCACGCCGGTTCCTCCCTGAAAGCGCTGTAAAAACTCCTGGAGAACATCCATATCAATCCCCGGCGTAAGCATATACAACACCACAAAAAAGACCAGCAACAGCGTCACCATGTCGCTGTAGGTCATCAGCCAGTTTCCAGAGTTTTTCTTAGATCGTCCCATTCGCTGTTCTGTTGTTCGGTCCAGTATTGATAGAGCTTATCTTCCCGCTCTTTCGTAATACGTATACCGTCGTGAAATTTCAGGTATTCGGCACGATTGGTCGGATCCACATAATTCAGCATCTTTTTCTCCATGATGCGGGGATTTTCACCATCCACTATCGACATGATCGCAACCTGGAACATCATTTTGCGGTTGATATCCATTTCACTTAAATACTCCAGCTTGCCGGCAAGCGGATTAAATACCATATTGGCGAAAATGGTACCATAAAGGGTTGTGAGCAACGCCACAGAGAGGCCGGCGCCTAATGACTGGGGATCAGATATATCCTGCAACATGAGAATCATGCCTATGACGGTTCCAATCATTCCGAATGCCGGTGCGTAGGAAGCCATGGCAAACAGCACATTGATAGATGTCTCTATACGACGCTCAATCGTCTTGATCTCATCCTTGAGAATCATCTCCAGATTATCCTTGCTTACACCATCGATAGCAAGCTGCAATCCGTTTTTCAGAAAATCCTCCTCGATGTATTCGACATCACTATCCAGTGATATGATCCCGTTTCTGCGAACGCGGCGGGCAAAGAGGTTCATCAACTCTACGTCCGTTCGCAAATCCACGGACTTCGCCTTCATCATGCCGATAATGGTCTGAAAGCTGTCGCTAATGTTTTCCCAGCTGAAGTTTACCATCGTAGCGGCAATCACTCCTCCCAGCACAATGAGCAGGGAAGAGAGGCTTGCAAAAGCGACAAGACTGCCCTGTGCCATTATGGCAATGAGGACAAGGCTGAATCCTCCTATGAAACCTATGAGTGTCGATCGGTCTAACATACACAGGTTATCGACTGTCCGGACAAAAACTCAAGTCCGGACAGCCTATAAACCAAGGAGATTCTTTCGTTCCGTTAAGTAAGGGCTCTTACGGAATTATCGCTTCAGGTTCACCGCTTCCATCAACATCTCGTCGGAAGTGGATATTACCCGGGCATTGGATTGATATGCCCTTTGTGAGGTGATCATTTCGGTGAATTCATTGGCCAGGTCAACATTGGAGCCTTCGAGTGACCCGGAGTTTATGAGGGTGCCGGCAATGTCTTCCGCAGTCGATATAAATTGTTCTCCGGCAGCCGATGTCGTCCTGAAAAGTCCGCCACCAAGCATCTCCAGGCCGTTTTCATTCTGCACCTGAGCTATGGCTATTTGTGCCTCGGCTTGATTCTGACCGTTGTCGTAAATGCCACGAATCCGGCCCTCACCATCTATTTCAATGTCAAGCAACTGCCCTTCGGCATGACCATCCTGTGAAAGTACTTTTGCCGTATTGCTTCCTGCATAGTGCGTTATACCGGATCCATGGTCACCTGACCCAAAATTAATGTCGAAAGCCATTTCCCCGGCTCCACTATCCGGATCAAACCCCTGGACTTCTATCCCGGTATCACTTGCACCATCTTCTATCAAGTTGCCATCGCTGTCGAATTTTACTGTCCCGGATACATTGTCAGGTGCATCTTCCGAATCAGGAAACTTAACTTCATAACCCCATTCATTATCCTCACCATTCTCCATCTTTTCAAACTCAACAATCAATGAATGAGCATTACCCAGACTGTCATAGATGGTGGTACTCACCGTGCGAATATCTCCCTCCTCGCCGGCAAAGTTTCCACCAAGATTAACCTCTCTCGTTTGACTGGGCTCCAATACTTTCTCGAAATCAATTTCGATATTTTCCAGGCTACCTCCACTACGCACACCGGATCCTTCCTCGGCATTATATCCTTGCACAGCACGGCCACCCTGATCCACTAACTGCCCGTGTTTATTAAACACAAAGTTCCCGGCTCTGGTCATAAATGACTCGCTCTCTCCCTTAACCATGAAATAACCTTCGCCTTCAATAGCCAGGTCCGTTGTTCGGCCGGTATTTGTCATCACACCCTGAGTAAAATCACGATCTATAGATGCTATACGTACACCCAAACCGACCTGATTGTCCATCTGTGGTGATGAGTCTCCACCGGAATCGCTTCTTCCGATATTCTGGCTCATCAACTCCGCAAAGGATACCCGTGAGGACTTGAAACCTGCCGTTTCCACGTTTGCAATATTATTACCAATCACGTCCATTTTGGTTTGGAACGATCGCAAACCACTTACACCTGCGTTCATAGCTCTGATTAATGCCATAATGTATCTCCTTTTATGTGTAGTGACAGCAAACAGAGAATGCTGCCTGCCCCGAAACGGGCGCTGTTATTGTTCAATAAATTCAAAAAAGTATGCCGACCTCTTCGACATCGCTGATGGGGACCTCAATGCCGTTAACCGATAATTTGACACCTTCGCCGGTATAACGAACCTTGGATGCCATACCTTCCACATAGGTAAGCGCTCCAACATTGGAATCTCCATTGGATGCCTCAATTGCTACGTGATACGAACCTTCCGGGACCCGGTTGCCGCTATCATTCTGCCCGTCCCATCGCCACTCATGTTCTCCAGCTGCCAGATTTTGAAGACTTTCACGCCGTATTTCCCGTCCACTTTCATTCATGATGACAATGTCCACATCGGAAGCAGTGTTATTGAGTTTGAAGTTCACGGACGTGGATTCAGCAGGTGGCAGATGTACGACATCAGAGATGGCCTTGACATTCTTACCGGTCAGCGACGCCGCCAGCGAGTTGGTCAGGCCGGTACTCATCATATCCTGACTTTCCTGCAATTTGCTAAGCCCGTCGTTGACCCCTATCAACTGCTCTACCGAGTTGAACTGTGCCAATTGTGCTGCGAAATCAGCTCCATCCAGCGGATTGATCGGATCCTGATGCCGCATCTGCGCAACCAGCAGCTGCAGAAACTGTTGTTCCCCCATCTCATTGCGCTTGTCCGGATCCCGGTCATTGAAAGCCGCTTGTGTCTGTGCATTGATATTATGTATTTCCATCGTTTACTCCTTTATGCCGTCCATTCCATTTGGTTATAGCCAAAATTGCGAACACTTTGAGGTGCTACTTTTTCCACCCGCATAGCTTTGGATTTTCCGGCGGATGGCGCTCGCTCACGTTGTGAGCCGGGTTCCTGTTTTGTGTCACCAAAGAACCCGGTGAACTCATCCATGCCCTGGTTGTCTAATTGCAGATCAATTTCGATATCGCACTCTTTCTCCAGATGCTCTCGTATTTCCTGTTGGTGAAGCTGCAACATCCTTCCCAGTTCCGAACTTGACGAACCCAGTTTTAACTGTAAGACGCCATCAACTTCCCTTGCCGATATCCGGATATTCTTGCCATCATCCAGCGTAAACCTGTGATTCTGCCAGCTACCTGGTCTGGCCCGGTCCGATTCCTTCGCTGACTGGGCAAATCGGGCTAAACCTGACATGATCTCCCGTTTCACTTCTCCGTTTGTCAACGGAAGCTGATGTAAACGGGATAACATTGCTGACATTTCTCGTTTCTCCTCCTCGTTTTTCTCGCTTGAGCCGGTATCTGTCAGCACATACTTCTTCCACTCAAATTGCTCTTCATCACTTGCCTTGGCTTCCGCAAAATAGCCGCCGGTCACCGGCTTTACAGCAGAGAGAGTCTGGTTCTGAACCACTTCACTACTTCCGTTACCGGCGATAACCGGCGCACGAGGCAGTTCAATGACATCAGATCGTTCGCTGAAAGCTTTTATATGAGCCTCATAACGAGCTGCCTGTAACCGTCCGGACTTCCCATCCGTTTTTTGAGCCGTTTCGGAGCCGTTCTTCATGCCTTCCTGAATAACACGCAAATCTCCTGACTGATCCTTTTTGTCTGAGGATATTTGCTTATCCGTGATGGATTCCGAACGGGATGCCTGCAACCGCTGGGCAAATTCACGAGTCATATTTGCATATCTGAGTGCATTTTGAATCGGCTGATTCGTCCGATCTTCTTTATCACTTGAAACGGCAACACGTTCCCTCGCTACAGCTTCGGATCGCTTCTCCGTATCTGTTCCCGGCGAACCGGATAGCTGCTCCCGCAAAAATCCGAAACGATCCTGGTTACTTTTCCCGGCCTCTTGTCCCTTCCCGCCAGGTGACATTCTATCATTCTGCTCCATGTACATTCTTTGTACCCGGTTCGCAAGGACCTGGCGACTGGATGCACTCTCTGCTTTTCCAGAACCTTTTTCACTATTGGCATCCGCCTTGACTTTTTCTGCACCGGCTTGAGCTGACTTTAGGCCGGGTCTTGTTCGCCCCTTTTTTGTATCATCGGATCCTGTTTTTTTACTGGCATCGGGGTCCCCTTTTTTTGTACGTGACTCAGCGCTATCGCCTGTTTTGGCTTTATCACCCTCAGCTTTTGATTTTTGGCCGGATCGCATGTCGTTTGAACCGCTCATCAGGGAAGCTGCATCACTTTGAGCAGATGGCTCATCGACAACTACCTGCTGCCCATCAACACCCCTTTCTGTGTCTGATTCCGTACTTTCCTCGCTTCCTGCTAACGGAGCCTCAGGCTTGGTCGCTGACTCGGAATTTTTTGTTTTCGAATCACCATCTGAGTCCGATGCCCTCTCGGAATCACTTAAATTCTCATCCGTTTGATCCCGGGATTCTGTTTCTGAACGTTCTGTTTGTGCTTCTTCTGA
>CAYMBG010000090.1:0-11321 GCA_964388615.1 uncultured Chitinophagales bacterium
ACAAGAGTAGTAATTTTGATTTTTATGAAACGCACATTATTTACTTTCATCCTTGTCTTTGGCTTTTTGCTGGGAGCTCTAACAAGTTCCTCAGAAGCTGACGACATTTGGAGGAGCGGGTCTATTTATTCACAATTTGGGTTAGGATTGCCATATGACTATCAGTCATCGTATTCCGACGCTATGGGGATTCATGGAACCGCTGTTTTTGATACACGACAACCCAGTATCGCAAATCCTGCTACATGGTCCCGATCGATGATGACCAATATTGGGGGTGTATTAGAGTTCAGCAGTCAGGAGGCAACTTTTGACGGTATTGAAACCAATAGCAGCAACTTTCAGGCAGGACCTTTACAGTTGAATATTCCGATAGTGCGTGAGCGCATCGGTTTTAATTTATCGATATCACCGGTAACATCGGCCAGATATGTCACGGAAAGCCAAGAGCTCACGGTGGACGGTACCGGGATTGCGACGGAGGACAACCAACTTCGCTACAAGGTCAAAAATTTTGGATCCGGGGGAATCAATCGAATTGAAGCGGGAGTTGGTATCCGGTTGACAAATGAGATTTCAATCGGTTACGCACCATCATTGCTGCTTGGGGTAATTCGAAGAAATCAGGATATCGGGTTTAACGATCCCGGCCATCGTATTGTGAATCTCAATGAAAAAACCTCACATTATGGTTTTGGGCACCGTTTTGGTCTTTATATGCATCGAGCCAGTGCTTTCCGGCAAAATGACCGTATCGCATTAGGAGCCACTTTCTCCCTTCCCGTTAATTTTGTATCCGAAAGAGAACTGATATCCCAAATAGGTGCATCGGATATTACCGTCAATCCGAAAAGCTATTATGGTGACGGGGATGTTACTTTTCCTCTTGAAGCCAGTGCTGGTGTTTCCTATAATATTAATCCCTATTTTTTAATGAGTGCTGATGCATTGTATCAAAACTGGGATGGTTATACCAATTTTGATGGAGATTCCGAACCATTTTTGAAAGACCGTTTAAAAATGGGTATAGGGACTCAGTACATTGCAGCCAGAAGAGATTTAGATACTTTTTTTTCACGATTTATTTATAGACTGGGATTATCTTACGATAACGGAAGTCTAAAGCTGGATGATGGTCAAAATATCAATACACTATCTCTGCATGCAGGTATAGGTATTCCTTCTTCACGTACGGCTTCTTCCATAAATATTAATGCTGAATATGGCTTTCGGGGCATAGACGATAATAATTTGGTTTCAGAAAGAATTTTTGCTATCAAAGTCTCGTTTAACTTATCAGAGCTCATGTTCATACAACGTCGTCTGCAGTAAGCGGGCTTCATCTATATTTTAAAAAAATGTTTAGAATATCGCTTTTTACCATAACACTGCTGATTGCTTACGGTTCTGTTAACGCGCAGCCATTTGGGTATACTCCTGTTCAGGTACAATCTCTTTTTTCTGAGGAATATCGGAATGAGCAATATGACCAGGCCCTTGTTTATGGCCGCTGGTTGATAGATGCCCATCCCAAAGAGATGGAAGAGTACCCTGCCACATACCGGGGTGACCGCAATTTCAGAAGGATGATCAATATTTATGAGTATTTGGCTGAGCAACAGTCGGATCCCGCCGAACGGGAAGCTTATCTGGATTCGGCCTTGCAGATGTATGACCGGGTATTTGGTTTGTTCACGGAAGAAGAGATTGACCACTATCGTTGGCATTTTAATAGGGGCCGATTTTTGCAAGAGCACTCCGATCATATCTCGAACGGATACCAGATGGCTTTGGATGATTATGAGACGATGTTTAATATAGATCCGGAAAGAGCCACAAAGTCAGGTAATGGTTACTATATTCAGTTACTGGTAACACACTACACAAGACAAGATGATAGAGACAGTGCCTTTTCCATCATTAACAATGCCGAGTCCTATGCTGGTGATAATCTACAAAACTTTTTTGATGAAACCAGAAATGAACTTATCACGGATCCGCACGAGCGCATAGAGATGTTGACATCAGACCTGGAGGAGAATCCGTCGGACCTGGAGTTGATGGAGGAGGTCTACGATCTGTATCAGGCTGTAGGAGAGAGGGGTAAAGCCAAAGAGATTGCGGAAAGAATGTATGAAACGGAGCCTTCGGTTGATAATATTCTCAGACTTGCTGATAAAGCTGACAATGAGGGTGATTATTCTGTTGCGAATCAATATTTGATGGAGGCCCATGATAAGCAGGGGGGTAATGAAAGAGCAGAAACTTCATTGCGAATTGCGGAAAATCACCTGAGTATGCGAAACCTTGAGCAAGCAAGAAGGTTTGCCCGTCGCGCCGCTAATGAAAATAGTGGATGGGGTGAGCCATATATTGTTATAGCGCAAATATATGGACAAGCTGTATCACGATGTGCCGGTTCTGATATGTCCCGCCGTGACAAAGCCGTTTACTGGCTGGTTCTCGACTATGTCGATCGTGCCCTTCAACGTAATTCCGGTGTAGAAAATACTGTTAACCGGCTGTATCGTACTTATGAACCGGTGACACCAAGTGCGGAAGAAAAGTTTTATCAGAGCTGGAATACCGGAGAATCCCTTCGGATCAACGGCTCTTTAAAAGAGTGCTATTCCTGGATTGATGAGGAGACTACTATCCGTTGATCTTGTGATATCACACGGTTAGTCTCGCTCAATCACTCTTGGATGAAATAGCTTTATCTTGATTGCACGGATAAATCATCAGTTTTAGTTTTTCATTGCAATTCTTCGGGCTGCTTGTAAGCATGCCGGCCAAAAAAATGTAACACAATAAGTCTTAAATAATTGTGAACCTATGAGTAATTCACAGGATAAAAGATCCAAAAACTGGAATAAGAAAAAGAAGAATAAAAACCGGCCAAAGGGTAAAAAGTCTGGTACTCAAAAAAAGCAGGGAGCTAAACCCGCTTTTTTAGACAATCAGCATGTGAAATCAGCTGGAACATACTCCGGAGTGATGGAGGTAACCGACAAGGGGGTTGGATTTCTTCGTAAACTGGATCATGAGTTCACCGCAAAACCACAAGATCCATTTGTAGATCCGGATATGGTACGGTTTTATAATTTAAAGCCGGGTTTACTGGTAACTGGAGAGATTGAGCAGGATCAAAGAGGAAACAAGCGCCTTGTTTCAGTTGATAAGGTAAATGAAGAGCCTTATGAAAAATGGGCGAAGGCTTGCAGATTTGATTTGCAAACACCCATTATGCCGATAGAGCAGATTAGATTATCTCGTCAACCAGATGAAACCGAACTTCGTGTTATTGATTTGATTTCTCCCATTGGGAAAGGACAGCGGGCGCTGATTGTCGCACCACCCCGAACCGGGAAAACGGTATTGCTAAAAAATATCGCGCGATCCATAGATGATTATCACCCGGATATTGAATTGGCAATACTGCTCGTAGATGAGCGGCCGGAAGAGGTTACCGATTTTATGAGAACCACTCAAGGACGGGTTTTTGCTTCTTCCAATGACAAATCCACCAAAAGTCATACCCGGATCTCCGAAATGGCTTTGGGTTATGTTAAGAGAATGGCCGAAATGGGTAAAGACTCCGTGCTTTTGATTGATTCCATTACAAGATTAAGCAGAGCCTACAATGCATCTCAAAGTGGTGGCGGCCGTACCATGTCAGGCGGACTGGATATCAGGGCTCTTGACATTCCCAAGAAGATATTTGGTTCAGCCCGAAAAATTGAAAATGGTGGTTCGCTGACCATTGTCGCTACTTGTTTGGTTGAAACCAATTCAAGGATGGATGATCTGATATTTGAGGAGTTTAAGGGAACCGGAAATATGGAGTTGGTTCTTGATCGCGAGATTGCCAATGACAGGATCTTTCCGGCAATCAACATTGCTGCTTCCGGAACGCGCAATGAAGATAAATTTATTGAAGACTCTATGGAAGAGCGCAATATGGTTCGGCGCTACTTGTTGAAAAAATCTCCTAAGGAATCCATGGCGAGCCTGCTGCAAGTATTGGATCGTACGGAAAGCAATGAAGAGCTACTCAATCAGATAGCGGCCTACGTGTGATAAAACAAGAAAATCCGGCAGGAGTGTTGCATTAATACGTGGGTAAACTTGAGTCTATCTCCTGAGCCCATTTCAGTATCCCGCCTTTCAGGTTTTTTACATTGTCATAACCCAAAGCCATTAGTGCGCGGCAAGCTTCCGCGCTTCGCGCGCCACTTCGGCAATAGATAATGATCTCCTGATTTTTATGCGGTTCCAGTTCATCTATTCGGTTATCAAGTTCACCCAGGGGTATGAGGGAACCACCGATATCAACAAGGTCCTTTTCGTATTGTTGTCGTACATCAAGCAGAAAGAAATCCTGGTTTTCTTCTTTCATTTCTTTTAAATCTTGTACGGATATTTCTTCTACAGTCATTTTTTCTTTGATTATTCGTGTTTGTAACGATCGAGTCGGAATTGTTCTCCAAGATAGAGCTTTCGGGCTTCACTATCTTCGGCCAAAAAGTTTGAAGAACCTTCTTTAAGTATCCTTCCTTCAAACATTAAATAAGCACGGTCGGTTATAGCCAATGTTTCATGAACATTATGGTCGGTAATTAAAATTCCAATATTTTTGTTTTTAAGTTGTGAGATAATCTCCTGAATATCTTCGACGGCGATGGGGTCTACTCCGGCAAACGGTTCATCCAACAGTATAAAATCTGGTTTGGTGACCATGGCACGTGCTATTTCTGTTCTTCTTCGTTCACCACCGGATAAATTAAAGCCTTTGCTTTCTACTACGGTTTGAAGATTAAACTCTTCTATCAACTCATCAGCTCTTTGACGCCTTTCAGTTTTTGAGATCGGATAAAACTCGAGTATGGACTCAAGGTTTTCACGAACAGTCAGGTTGCGAAAAACACTGGCTTCCTGTGAAAGATATCCAATTCCGAGGCGAGCTCTTTTGTACATGGGAAGGGATGTGATAGATCGATCATTTAAAAATATGTCACCATGCTCCGGTTTGATCAGGCCCACAACCATATAAAATGTAGTTGTCTTTCCGGCTCCATTCGGTCCCAGTAAACCTACAATCTCGGATTGATTAACAGAAATAGAAACCTGATCCACTACAGTACGTTTTTTATAACGTTTGATCAGGTCCTTACAATGAAGTTTTTGGTGATAAGTACTTTCCATATCTCTTTGGTTAGAAAATGGATGTACATGAGAAGCGTGGAAATAAGCTCTCAGTGAGCATAATAGAGCTGTTCCAGTGAGTATTCATCAGGAAACGGTCTTAATGAAATTTTCAAGAGAGGAGACAAGTGCCACAGTGAGAGATATTGACTGATCAATATCATTTATAGAAGCAGACTCAACCGTGCTGTGGATATAGCGTGTTGGTACAGAAATGCATGAAACGTAAGCACCAACTCCGGTGAGATACTGCATAGCCGGGGTGTCGGTGCCCCCTGAAGTAAGTATTTCCCGTTGTACTGGGATTTCGTTCTCGCTCGCCACGCTTTCCATGTGTTCAACCAGTTCGGGTGAGGAGATCACACTTCCATCCATAATTTTAACAGCGGGACCCTTGCCGACCTCGGATATTTTTTTTTGTGAAGAGACACCCGGGATATCATTGGCTATTGTCGTGTCCATGGCTATTCCAATTTTGGGTTTCAGTGCTTCTGCAGCAACACGGACACCTCGCAGACCGACTTCTTCCTGAACAGTAAAAACCGCATTCAACGTGATGTTGTCGGGTACCGTACACTTTTTAAACGCTTCCAGCAAGGTATAAACCGAGATGCGATTATCAAGCGACTTGCCCGTAACAAGTTCTCCCATTTCAATACACGACCGATTTCTTGTAACAGGGGTTCCAACGGGTACAAGTTCGCGAACTTTTTCAGCGGGCAAACCAACATCAATGAAGAGGTCATCCATGACAGGAGCCTTTTTCTTCTCTTCTTGCGTAAGTACATGAGAAGGTTTACCACCAATTACACCGGGAAGATGTTCTTTTCCGAGAACGGTTACCCGTTGTGTGAAAAGGGTTCGCAAGTCAAAGCCGCCAAGAGTGTGAAACCGAATGAACCCCTGGTCATCTACATAGGTGGTAATTAATCCGATCTCATCCATGTGAGCAGCAAGCATGACACTAACTTCGCCGTTGCCTTTTGAGGCAATGAGATTGCCCATTTTGTCGGTTTTAAGCTCGTTGGCAAAACCATTGAGTTCATTCGTCAATAATTCGCGGACAGGCTGTTCAAAACCAGGTACACCCGGGGTGCTGACGATGGTGTTGAAAAGTGGAAAATTCATGGGTTAAACCGTTGATGAAAAATGCGCTATAGCAGATTCAAAGAGAAAGTTTCCATCATCCGATCCCAGGTTTTTCTCTACCGCTCTTTCAGGGTGGGGCATCATTCCCACTACATTTCGTTGCTCGTTACATATGCCGGCAATGTTACCGACGGATCCATTGGGATTAGCCAGGCGCGAAGGTGCTCCTTCTGAATCGGTATATCGAAAGACGATTTGATCGTGATCTTCCAGCTTTTTTTGCAATTCTTCATCAGCGAAATAATTACCATCCCCATGAGCGATGGGTATGGTAAGCAGGCGATTTTGAGGGATTTGTGAAGTAAAAGGGGTGTTTCGCGTTTCGCATTTGAGATGCACCTGTTTACAGGCAAATCGAAGGTGTTCGTTAGCCATCATGGTTCCGGGTAACAGTCGCGCTTCCAGAAGAATTTGAAAACCATTGCAAATACCGAGCACGGGTCCACCTTTGGAGGCGAAATTGGAAACAGCATCCATGACCGGAGAAAAGCGTGCTATGGCGCCACTGCGCAGATAGTCTCCATAAGAGAATCCACCGGGTACAATGACCGCATCTACATCACCCAAATCTGTTTCTTTATGCCAGATGAAGGTTGTATCCAAATCATGGATATGTTTAAGGGCGTGATAGGCATCATGGTCACAATTGGACCCTGGAAAGACAAGAACTCCAAATTTCATAATGAGAGGGATTAATCGGTTTCAGGCTTTATCAGGTAACCGTATTTCGTAGTTTTCCATGACGGTATTGGCAAGGAGTTTCTCGCATGCCTCTTCGGCAAGTTCACGGGCCTTTTCGGTATCATCGGTATCAACTTCAAGTTGAACAAATTTTCCAATGCGCACACTTGAAAGATCTTTAAAGCCAAGATTTTCCAGTGCGTGATGAGACGCTTTTCCTTTCGGATCCAAAATGGATTCCCTGAGGGTTATGACAATATCTACCTGCATGGTATTAGTAAGTTAAATGTTATGGGAAGTTCTAAAGGTAAAATCTTTAGCTGTGATCCGCCAGTTGTTTAATATGGTTAATTATTTCTTTCTTTACGCTTTGCGATGATCTGCTTGTTTGATAGATCCATTTGACTCCGCTCCACCGACGGAACCATGTCATTTGTCTGCGGGCGTAACGACGGGTATTGGTTTTAATTTTCTCCTTTGCATCCTTTAAGGAAAGCTGATTTTGTAAACAGGCAATACATTCCCGGTAACCCACGGTACGCAGTGCGGGGAGTTCGGGATCATAACCCATGTCAAGAACACCCTTTACCTCATCCAGCAGACCGTCCCGAAACATCTGGTCGACGCGATCATTGATTCGTTCATGCAACTCCTTTCTGTCCCGGTAAAGACAGATAACCATGGTATTTTCGGGAACAACCAGGGGTTGGTTTTTGTGCAAACTGCTGAAAGCTTTGCCGGTCTGCATCCAGACATCGAGCGCGCGATAGATGCGATGCGGATTTTGTCCATCCATGCCCTTGGCATATTCAGGATCTACGGATTGCAGGTATTCGTATACATAATTAAGCCCATAATCGCTGGTCATGGACTCCAACTTGTGGATATTCTGTTCGTTTTTAGGGGGAAGGTCATCAAGAGGGCGGATCAGGCTCTCAATGTAGAGGGTACTTCCACCTGCAACAAGCAGGCCTTTAGATTCCGGAGGTAATCCGGAACTCCAATGATTTGTTTTTTCCGCGAAATAGGCTGCGGTAGCGGTCTGGTCTGGTGTCAGCTCCGATATAAAGTGATGAGGAATACGAGCCAGGATTTGTTCAGAAGGTTTTGCCGTGCCGATATCGAGGTATTTGTAGCATTGACGGGCGTCCGCTGAGATGATGGATGAATTCAGATAATGGGCCAGCTCAAGCGAGAGATCCGTTTTTCCAGTGGCTGTAGGCCCGGTCAGTATAACCGTAAATGGATTGTTCACAGATGGTAAAATTACAAATCGGGCAGGACCCGTGTCATAGTGTGAGTTGTAGAGAGATTCGGTGTGTAAATCCCAAATCGGAAACAATACCAGCGAAACTGCTGAATCCGTAATCAATCATGAAAGATCCGACTTTGATTCCGGTGCCAAGAGTGGGTGCAAGATAGATATTGTTTCGGTCGTCCAAATGGATGTCAGTGATGCCGGATCGAAGAAAAACAAGTCCCTTGTATCCGATTTCGGCACCGATATGTGGTTCAAAGCTGATGTTACCCACGCTTAAGTAGTATACATCCCGACCTTCGAAGAGGATATCGGTATCAAAAGCAGTAATCAGGGATAGGTCACCAAAATCAAAAGAGCGGCTGACACCCATTTTGAGGGATGGTTTGACGTATTCATTTGTACCTTCGGGTAAAGTTTCCGGTTTTCCTGTTTCCGGATTGATGAACGATGTAAGTTCTTGAAGTTCGTTTTGATCGACATTCCAGAATTTCATCAGTGTGGTGATGTTCATCACGGTGAGACCAAATCGGTATCGTTTTCCAATCATTTGCAGGCCGGCATCCATACTGTAGCCCCATGAATTTGCAAAAGGGCCAAGTCGGGAATGCACGGTTTTGGCAGTCACCCCCCAGCGCCAACGATCCGTCAAGCGGTCGGCATAAGATACCAGGAGTGCCATATCGGATGTGCTGAACTCCGTCATATAGCTGGTGGGATCGGATTTAGGCCGATTTTGTTCAGGATCCCAAGCGTGAAGGGTGTTTTTGATGCCATCCACTCCCTGCCGGAAGAAGCTCAGGCCTACGACACCATCGGAACCCTGAACAGGCATAGCTACGGCACCATAATCATAGCCGACCACACCGGAAAAGCGTTCCGAGTGCATATAGGCAAACTCCCAATTTTCTACTGCGGAAAGTCCCGCAGGGTTCCAGTAACCGGCAAGAACATCATCGGTAACAGCGGTAAAAGCGCCACCCATGCCCAAAGGACGGGCGCCACTGCCTATGGAAAGAAAATCGCCACCATACTTGGCCTCCTGAAAAGACTGGGCGAGGGAGCCGCTCAGTGACCATAAGATAAAGAAAATTGCGAGTATGATTCGGATGATCATGACAAAAGGAAAGTATTGGACCTCTAAGTGGTTGACCGGAGATGTAACGATTTGCGCAAGAAAATAGTCTTTTACGTATAATAACGATTAGGATTGAATCATCCGTCACTATTTCTTAGAATAGAATTCGTATTTTTGTACATTAGTAGTTGCGCAATAGTGTATTTATCAACCATTTTCAACGATCAGGTAATTATATGAAATTCAATGTCACAAGCGGTGAGTTGGTTGGCAGCCTCTCGGCCGTCATTGGTGCCGTGCCCAATAAAGCTACGCTTCCCATCTTAGAGACGGTGCTTTTCGAGACGGAGGATAATCGAATCAAATTGAGTGCATCGGATTTGGAAGTGAGTATCATTGAGTATGTAGCTGCTGAGGTTGAGAAGCAAGGTGCCGTCGCCATACCTGCTCGCAGGTTACTGGAGACACTCCGGCAGTTGCCCGACATCCCGGTTACATTTGAAGTGGACGAAAAAGCCCAGGTGCGTTTCCGTACTGATAAAGGGACTTACAAACTTGCAGGGGAAAAATCCGAGGATTTTCCGGATATGCCTGCATTGGAGGATGGGCTGGATATCAAAACAGATACGGATGGTTTGAAAGATGCTATCAAAAAAACCAGTTTTGCGGTATCCAGTGACGATTTGCGGCCTGCCATGATGGGAGTCTATTTTGAAATAGGCAAGGAAGACAGCCGTATTGTCGCTACTGATGGACATCGCCTTGTGCGGCTGGTCCGTTCCGACATCTCTTCATCGAGCGAAACCTCTTTTATAGTGCCTGAAAAAGCACTTAATCTGGTGGCCAAAGCACTTGACGAGAAGAAATGCGATATGGCCGTAACAGACGAACATGTTCGTTTTCATTCCGGCAACACCATGGTTATTACCCGGTTGATCAATGAGCAATATCCCAAGTATGAATCCGTGATACCAAAAGAAAACGACAAAACGCTTAAAATAAACCGCGAGCAGATGTTGGCGGCGGTCAAGCGTGTAGCTGTGTTTTCAAGTTCAACCACAAGGCAGATCCGCCTGGATATGAAGCAGGATGAGATTATCGTATCTGCGGAAGATTTGGATATGAGTAGTGAGGCTAAGGAAAAAATTGGTTCCGAATATAGTGATGAACCGATGGAGATCGGTTTCAATGCCAGGTACCTTATGGATGTTCTGAACAATATTGATGATCCCGAGGTGGTGTTTGAGTTTTCCACTCCAAACCGTGCTGGAATTGTTCGTCCATCCGTACAGGATGACGAGGAGGATATGTTGATGTTGGTCATGCCAGTAATGCTTAATAGCTATAGCTAATGCCGGATATGCCGGAGCAATCGCCGATTATAACACTGACCAGTGACTTTGGTAATCAGGATTATTATGTAGGTGCCATGAAAGCCGTCATTCTGGGTATTTGTCCGGAGGCGACTCTTGTGGATATATCCCATGATCTTCCTCCTCAGGATATAATGGGTGGAGCATGGGTGCTCAAGAACACTGCGTTTCTGTTTCCTCCGGGCACTATACATCTTGCTGTTATTGATCCCGGAGTGGGAGGTGACCGGCGTCCCGTATTACTGAAAGTAGGTGATCAATATTTTGTAGGTCCGGAGAACGGCCTTTTCTCTTTGGTGGTTGAGGGGCAGGAGCATGAAGTGGTAAAATTGACCAATAAAGCTTATTGGAGGGAGCCGATATCAAAAACTTTTCATGGCCGGGATATCTTCGCTCCGGTCGCCGCTCATTTTGCCAGGGGTGAGCCCATGTCGGCATTTGGACCGGCATTAACGGAGTTGACAAAATACCGTTGGGCCAAGCCTATTTCTGATGAGGAGGGTATACAGGGCTGGATTATGCATATTGACAGATATGGCAATTTGATAACAAATATTCCGAAAAAGGTTATTGAAGA
>CAYMBG010000091.1:0-10666 GCA_964388615.1 uncultured Chitinophagales bacterium
ATAACGCAAAACCGCCATCTACCGGTCATTTCGCTCCTGGTACCAGGCTTCCATGCCAGGGTACATATCAGAGATCACCTCTTCATCCATATCGATGGCCCGCTGCCAAAAGCGCTCCGCTTCCTCGGGTTCCCCCCGGCTGTTGTGTATGGCTCCTTTCAATGCGTACAAGTCGGAACATTCGCGTACCTCGAGACCGCTGCGGACCAGCTCAAGCGCCTCGTTGTAGTTTCCCGCGAAGTAGGCCGTTTGTGCCATGACAAAGTAGGAGAGCGATTCATTGGCCCGCTCCTGATACACTTGTTCCAACTCCTCCATCCGCTGTTGCCGCAAAGCTTCAAGCTCTTCTTCGCGTTCGCGATCCTCAACGCTTGCGCGTTCCTGCTCTTCGGTGCGCTCCAGCTCTTCCTCATCCGTGGTGTATTCATCCTCCAATGTCAGCGTATCGGCGACTCCATCCTCTCCACGATCACGTATCGAGTTGGGCACCTGACTGGTTGGGGTACAAGAAAGCATTACAACGGCCGTAAGAAGGATCAAGCAACCACTCCTCAAACTTCCAAAACAACGATTGAATTTTTTTTGCGGCGTAAACTTCTGCGTTCGTAAATAAATGATATCGGGCAATCGGTAATACTTCATTAATCCAGTACAAATGATGTTCTTGAAAGATGGGTATGGGTCTTTTGTTCTTTTTTCCGAAAATCACGCAGTAATTGAAGCAGCCGGCCACGTGCCTCGTCGATCTGCTCGCGTGACAGATAAACCATCTTTTCTATCTCTTCTCGTATTAATTTTTCCTCTTTTTGCGGCCGGAACTGCAGCAGCCGGGTTCGGAGTTCTTCGCCTGTGCCTACCAGGGCGGCAGCCAATTCCGACCGGTTCATACTGTCAACGGTTTTTTCCAGCAAATCGTCTTCCAGTTCCGGGATACGGTCCATGGTGATGACACGATCGCGAACGGCATCAGCCAGTTCCGAGACCATGGTATCCAATTGTTTGATGTATTTTTCCTGTTCCGATGCGGGTATGTGTTCAATGATGGATACCAGCTGTTCGACATCCCGCTCGGATACCTGCAGCTCCCGCCGGGTGTCGTGGTAGCTTTTGTCGAATAACCGGACGGCGATTTTTTCATACTCCCGAAATGACACATTTCGCACCTGTGAAAGGCAGAATAGAATGCGGCCGGCCTGTTCGAGCCCGAAATGCTGAAGGATCCTGCTTTTTCGGTCGTCGGACAGATGGCTGATGACCAACGCGATGACCCGCTCTTTCTCGCGCCTGAGCAACGCCAACAGATGCGTGTCATTCAGATGATGCAGAAAGTCGAATGTGGAGAGTACCGTAAAATCATCCGGTCCGCCCGCCTGTTGCTGCCGTAACCGCAATTGCCGGGCAAACTGTCTGAGAAGAAGGTCTTTTTTTGTAGAAAGCTGACTCGGCGGAACCTCCATGCTTTCCCTGATGCTTTCGAGTGCCGGGGGTGCTATGGTGGAGCGCAAAACCGTCAACAGTTTGGAGTCTGTGTTTTGCAGGATCGCCGCGGCGCGCCGGGATCCGTTTTCGCCCTCGCTTTCATACCAGTAGGTGAACAATCGCCCGATTTGCTCGGGGTTCGAGAGGATCACTTCCATCAGATAAATCCTGACCGCAGACGGGTCCTCCCATTCATCCTCGCCATGCGGATGTTCCGCGGCGTTTTGGCCGGATGCGGGCGGGAGTCCGGCCGGCTGTCCACCGCTTGCATCACCCTCGGCGGATCCCTCCGGTTTTCGCGATTGATAGGTTGCGGGGAACCGTTCCGGCTGCCTTTGCCGGGGCAGGAATATCATCAGGTACCACACAAGTAAAATCAGCATAAGTCCGAGCAGAATGACTCCGCCGAGAAGCAGCAGGAAATAGCGATCCGTGTCAGCTGCGGCTGCCGCCGGCCCGGCGTCTTCCTCATCCCGGAACGACCGCCGAAGCACTTCAAGGCGGTCCCCGTGATCCGGGTCGATATAGAGCTTGGAATGGACCACCTCCCGCATCAGGTCCAGCTGTTGTTCCGCGAGCAGGCTGTCGGCCCATATGGTGATATGAAACCGGTCGATATCCGGAACATGAAATGTATCTGTCTCTGTACGTTCTTCATCGGTTTGCACCCTTTCGGCTTGGGTATCGCGCATCATATCGGGTGGCACAAAAGGCAAGCCCGGCAGATCCGCCCTGGGTTGCGGTAGCTCCTCACGCATAACGGGAACGGACCGTTCCCGGTGGTAGGCGCGCGGCGATACTTCGATCTGTACATCAAGCAGGTACGCACCCGGTTCAAAAAAATGATCCAGTGCACGGGTCAGCATGTCATCGATACGATGCTCCAGGTTCATCACCTGCATGGCGGTCGAACGGCCTTCGCCGAGTTCACTCTCCGGAGGCGTGCGAAGCTCACTGTGACGGCCGCGCTCATGTGACCACGACGATTCATCGTCGTTCGTCACGGAAGGGTCCCGGTGATCCGGCTCTTGCCCCTCTGCCTGGCCGAGCAAGAAAAACAGGCTTCCCAAAATCAAAAATACGATTGTCACCCGTGAATACATTATTTCCTGTTAACTGTAATACGTTTTATTACATGAACCTTTATAAAAAAATACCTTAAAAAAAATCGTATAAAAAAAGTTAAATGATACTCAATTCCTTCGCTCTGAAAAATCAAGCGGACCGATACTCTCCGACTCGATCAAATATTCCAGCGTTTCCACATCGGGAATGATGACGTTCGGGTTGCGTTCCGCGGCTCGCTGCCAATACTCCCGGGCACGCTCATTCATTCCGTGGATGAAAAGCAACGTCCCTTTGAGAGCCAGTCCGTGATCCGTCTCGAACAACTCCAGGGACTCATCGATATGATCCATAGCTTCAACAAAATTACGGCGATAGAATGATTCCTGCGCCTTCACAAAAAAGCGGACGGCATTGCCGGCCCGTTCGGTTAATACCGGGACCTGCTCTTCAATATCCTCCTCAATATCCTCCGGATCGGGTTCCGGCCCGGGCTCCTCCTCTTCCACCGGTGCGTCAGGCCGCAACACAAAATCAAGGTTTTCCAGGAAGTCCCCCTCGGCCAGTGCCTGCACCTCAAAACGGCGCACAGCCGGTTCGGACCGCACATTCAGGAACTCCTGTTGGGTGGTATCCACCCAGGCTTCATAGCGTCCGGGCGGAATTTCCATGGCGTAATAGGAGCCGTCGGAAAACGTACGCATGGTCTCCTCGAAATCGCCGTCCATCTGCCGGAGCAGCACGCGGACTCCCCCGAGTCCGCGGTCAGATTCCGCTTCACGCCGCATCACCATCCCGTCGATCACACCGCTCATGTAAAACGGGATATCCATGGGTTTAAAGCGGTTGGGATCCGTTACAAACGAAAACTCCTTGATCACCGGCACCAGCAGCGGATTGGGTATAGCTCCCAGGTTGATCTCCATGTTATTCTGATAGTATTGCTGCATTTGCGTGATGCGGATCACCCCGTCGCTGTGCAGGCGGCTTTGTCCGGCCCGGTCGAGCCTCAGCGCGTTGACGTCAATCAACTCATCGCCTTCATCAAAAGTGCCGCTGTTGTTACGATCGGCAAACAGGCGGACAGAAGCGCCGGAACGCCCGACCTGTTGGCGGTTTTCCAGGACCAGCCGGTTGTGATAGTCATCGTATCCGATCGAACCCCGGATATTTTGACGGAAGGAAGTATTTCCGCGTCCGGTCCGCATGGTAGAAGTCGAGCGGGTACGGGTAAGATCGAACGAGAGTCCGGCCTGGATGGTGTTGAATTCGGCGATGAAGTTACGGGCGAAAGAGACGCGAAGGCGGCCACCACCGAAAATATTCCGGGAAAGCTGCATGTCAACACGTTCGATTTGATCCTGCCTCATGCTATAGTCAAGTTGGCCGCGCAGATAGGTACCGCGCAAGAGGGCAGGTATGTTGCGCGAGCGGGGGGTCGAATAGGAGGCGGTGGTCCGGATCCTGCCGTCAGTGCTTTGCAGATCGCTGCCGGCAAGGCGGTAGGTATTGCGGAATCCGCCCCGCAGGTTAATACGGCCGAGACGAATGCCGAGGTCAGCCCGGACCCGGTTGTTGCTGCCGGTTCCAAAATCCAGGCGGCTGCCGCCGAACCGGAAGTTAAGTGGCAGCGGACCAAGCTGGATGGGTACAAAAATATTAGCCTGGGCCTCGTAATCATAACGGCCGAGGTTGTAGAGGCCTTCGTCGGTGGTGAAGTGGGTGTAACTGGCATCCCAGCTCATGGAGTTGGCATAGACCACACTGGTAGAGAACCGGTAGTAGGCTTCCGGCGCGATATCCAGGTTGGTCAGATACTGTCCGAAAAGACGGCTGGAGAGACCGCCGTACAAGAAGGGGCGCACATCATGGACCTGTGACAGGTATTCGGTGCCGGCGCGGGCGGTCAGCCAATTGGAGACACCGTAAGAAAACTCGGCGGCGGCGATATCAGAGTCCTCTGCGGTTCCGAACAGGGGCTGGTCCATACGGCCGGCGCTGATGTGGTAATTGAATTCGCCGGGCGGCAGGAAAGTGAAAGGCACCTGTATGCGGCGATCTTCCTCGCGGATGCGCCCATCCGGTTCGTAGATCATGATCTGGATGTTGCTGCTTCCGTAGGTCAGCGGCACGGTAAAACGGTAGTCGCCCAGTTCATCGACCTCCTGAAAGTCGATCAGCCGGTTGTTGATAAACAATTCGACCTCCGAGTCCGGCGGGGCTGTTCCGCGGAAGACATACTCATCGAGGGTACGCCGGGGCTCGATCGGCTGGTTGGTCAGGTGGACTCCGCGAAACTGGCGCGATTGCGGACCCTCGGTGCGATGCTGACCGGCATAGGCCTGTGTCAGCCACTCCTGATCTTGAAACGTATAACGCCAGCGGAGTCCGCTGGTGGTGTAGTTGCTGGACAGCTCCGACCAGGATCCGAAAAGGTTGCCCTGCACATCGCCGCCCAGTACTTCTGCGCCGATACTGGCCGTGTAGGAATAGTTGTTGATGTTATTTGTGACGTTGCCGGTCAGCGAATAATCCAGGAAGCCGCCCCCGAGCAACTGCCGGTCCCGGTCAAATTCCCTCGCGTAGAGCTCGCGTGTGCGGATACCGAGATCGGCCCGGTCCCGCCGGCGCTGCCGTTCGAGGCGATCCACGACCGGCATGGTTTCAGTGGCCTCCAGCCGCAGCACCAGTCCGCTCATATCCACTTCAAAATCCAGTCCGAACACCTCGTCAAACACCTCCGGAAGCAGGTAGAAATCCAGTTCGTCAATGAGCATCTCTTCGGTCGAGAAGGAGATAGCCTCCCCATCGAGGGTGGCGGTCCGGTTTTGAAAATGGATTTCGTAGGGGTTTTCGGGATCCAGGAAATGACCGTGCACGCGCAGATTCTGGGAATCCACCTGGTAATAAATCTCCAGAAGCTCGAACATTTCGGTGACAGGGACATAGATCCGTTCTGTATCGTAGGAGTACAAACCGATCACCACCTGGTCACCCACCCCACGATAGCGGAACGACAGAAATACCTCCTCGCGGTCCTGGGCCTGGACCCTGGTGCCCGTCAAGACAGGCGACGAGTCGTTCCATAGTATACCGATGCCCGGCGCGGACAGAAGCATCCAGATGCCCATCGCAACAGGTATTAAACGGTATATCAGCGTGATGATCAAGAACAGATTTTCTTTACAAATTTATGGTTTACGTTCCCTGCAACAGAGACTTTAGTCCGAATTTAAATTAAAACGGTACAATTCAATGGCATAAACATAAAAATCGGGAAAAAAGTGCGTAAACGCATATTCCGGGCCGTTAGATTGTTCTAACAAGCAAGGGCCGGAAAAGGGTCCATATTGGGTGTTTTTTTGCTTTTCCGGAATATTTTTCATCCAAACAGATGACTTCAGCGTGCAATTATTATAGTTTTCTCACATGAAGCAGCTGAACCGCTCTTTCCACTCGTTTAAAGATGGGTTTTATCCATAACAACACCTGTGGTATTAAGACATTATAATATTTCCATAGATAAAAAAAACACAAACCCGTATAACAGGCTTTTTGAGTGCATTGTCATGAATTTTTTCAGCTTTTAGGTATGAGATGACAACTGCTTTTTTTTCAACTATTGTTCTGCATGATTTGGATAAATAGATACATATTGTTATAAACATTACAGTTAAATATATTTGTCCGAATATACAGGCATATAACAGTTTATAGGATTATCGGCATTTATATAAACGATACTAAAAGTGTCCTGTTATGTTAAAGAGTTGAAATCGGACAATTAGGTACGATCAGGCGGTTTTGCCTGACACAAAACGGAGGCTCCATATGAAACGAAAGGGCGATTACAGCCATAATTATGATCCGGAGAAGCTTCGCCAGCTTATCAAGGAAGGCAAAAATGCCAGGGAGATCACCAAAGAGCTGGAGGTTTCCAAGTACAGTCTCTACGAGCATCTGCTGATGCTTCAGGATGAAGACAACGAGCTCTACTCCATTGAAGGGTTGTTCGAACTGCCCAGCACCGAAGAAAAAAAGTGGAAAAAATACAAAAAACAGGGCGTCATTTTTTCTGAAAGGATGTTTGAGTTCACGGGATTCAAGCCCGGCGACTCCTTCGAAATGGTTGTTGAAGAGGATCGGGTTGTTCTCAAGAAAATATAATGAACCTCCCCGGTGAAACAGAAACAAATACAAAGGTTATTTTATGGAAAATGAAAAGAAAACGACTTCTGACCGGGTCAAGTTAAAAACCTGGAAAAACCTGAAGCCCAAAATTTTCAAATATGACATTCATCCGTGGGTGTTTTTCGGTGGGGCCAGTGCCATTATCCTTGCCGTGATGCTCACACTGATTGCCGGAGAGCCCGCCGAGCAGTTCTTCGGTTCCATCCAATCCTGGATCACCAATTTTACCGGTTGGTTTTTCATCCTGGTCATGAACGTGGTGCTGGTGGTGTGTATCATACTGATCTTCTCGAAATACTCCATCATGAGACTGGGCGGCGAGGACTCGAAACCGGAGTTCAGTACGCTGGGCTGGTTTGCGATGCTGTTCAGTGCCGGTATGGGTATCGGACTGCTTTTTTACGGGGTCGCTGAACCGATGTTCCACTATGTAGCCAATCCGCTGAGCGAACCGGGCACGCCCGAATCCGCCACCAAAGGCATGCAGCTGACGCTGCTGCACTGGGGCTTCCACCCATGGGGTATTTACGCCATCGTAGGCCTGGGCCTTGCTTTTTTCGGCTTTTCCAAGGGTCTGCCGCTGTCGATACGGAATATTTTCCACCCGCTGCTGGGTGACAAGATCTACGGTCCGATCGGTAACCTCATTGACATTCTGGCGACTATCGCCACTTTGTTCGGTGTTGCCACGTCACTGGGACTCGGCGTGCAGCAGGTCAATGCCGGACTCAGCCACTTGTTTGATATCCCTCAAAATGCCGGAATCCAGAGTCTGCTGATCGCGGTGATCACTTTGATCGCCACCTGGTCGGTCGTCCGTGGACTGGATGGCGGTATCAAGCTTCTGAGTCAGTTTAACATCATCGTGGCCGGCTTGCTGATGCTTTTTGTCTTTATTCTGGGTCCGACGCTCTTCATCCTGAGCGGTATCCTGGAAAATACCGGAAACTACCTGCAAAACCTGCCGTCGCTGGCCTTCTGGTCAGAGGCGTTCGGAGAAGGCGGATGGCAAAGCGCCTGGACCATCTTCTACTGGGGCTGGTGGATCGCGTGGTCGCCGTTCGTCGGCATGTTCATCGCCCGGGTCTCCTATGGCCGGACCATCCGCGAGTTTCTGATGGGAGTGTTGCTGGTCCCTGTGGCGGTCACCATCGTGTGGATGACCGTATTCGGCAACAGCGCCATCTTTATCGAGCATTACGGCGCGGGCGGTATCGCCAGCGCGGTGCAGGAAAACATTCCGGTATCGTTGTTCATCTTTCTGGAAAACTTCCCGCTGGAAGTTGTCACCTCCCTGCTGGCGGTGGTTGTGATCGGAACCTTTTTTGTCACCTCCTCCGACTCCGGCTCGATGGTGATCGACATCATCACTGCTGGTGGTAACCCCAACCCTCCCAAGCCTCAGCGTGTATTCTGGGCGGTATCCGAGGGTGTTGTTGCTGCGGTATTGCTTATCGGCGGCGGACTCGTGGCGCTCCAGACGGCCGCGATTATCACCGGACTGCCGTTTGCGATCATCATCTTCATCATGTGCTGGTCGCTGTTCCGGGGTTTGAAGGAGCACTGGGAAGAGCATTACGAATAAGAAAAACGGACACCGGGCGCCGCTTCGGCGGTTGCCCGCCGGTCCCTGTTAACTGGAATATGCAACGAAAGGTGACATTATGAAAACCAACAAACATATTATGAGAAGGCTGTTGACGGTTGCGCTGTTTTCACTGATCCTGATCGGTTTCATGCCGTTCAAGGGACAGGCGCAGGATCAGCAGGTGATTACGCTGGCCTATGTGGAATGGTCATCGGAGATCGCCAGTACGAACCTGATGAAGACCCTGATCGAGGATGAGCTGGGTTACCGCTGCGAAATCATTCCGATGAGTGCGGATGAGATGTGGGAGGCGGTTGCCACCGGCGAGGCGGACGCGATGGTCGCGGCCTGGCTGCCGGGTACACACAGCCATTTCTACGAGCAGTACCGGGATCAGATCGTGGACCTGGGTCCCAACCTGGAGGGCACGCAGACCGGATTGGTGGTGCCGCAGGTTTCTCCGGGACGCCAGACGGGTGGAAGCGGCCTGCAGAATGTGCCTTACATCACGATCAACTCCATTGAGGAGATGAGCGATCATGTGGATGATTTCCGCGGACGGATCATCGGTATTGATCCCGAGGCCGGGATTATGCGTCAGGCCCGGGAGGCGATGGAGGTCTACGGTCTGGACAATTTTGAGCTGGTCCGGGGCAGCGAGGTGTCGATGACCGCCGAGCTGGGCAACGCCATTCGCCAGCTGAACTGGGTGGTGGTCACCGGCTGGATCCCGCACTGGAAGTTCGCCCGCTGGAACCTGAAGTTTTTGGAAGATCCGGAGGGGGTTTTCGGCGGACGCGAGCAGATACACACCATGGTGCGTGAGGGTTTTGCCGAGGATGCTCCCGAAGTGTATGCGTTGCTCGACAACTTTCACTGGACCCCGTCGGATATGGATCAGCTGATGCTGTGGATTGAGGAGCAGCAGGGGGTGTACCCGGAAGACAGTGCGCGGCGCTGGATCCGGTACAATGAAGAGCTGGTGGAAAGCTGGCTTCCGTAGGCAGGTTGCAGCCGGCTTGGTAGTGGTACGGTGTACCGCCGCCATTCGCAAAAGAAAAAGGGCCACTCCCGGGGATATTCAAAATCAATTCCGGAGGTGGCCCTTCTTATATATAATAAGTCAGCCTGTAGTTTGCGGCCGAAGCCGGGGTATGAAACCTGAATCAGGGAATGGTAAAATCAACGGTCTGGCTAACGGGCTGACTCTGGACCAGGTCACCGGAAGAGACATCCGGACGCCGGCTTTCGAAACGAACTTCGGCGGTGTAATTGCCGGAGCCCAGCTCAGCCGGATCAAACGCCATACGCCGGACGGCGTCGATATAGACCGTAGTTGAGGTACGGCGTTCATAAACCATATTGCCGTTACCGTCGGTGACCGTCAGGAACAACGAACCCAGGAACGGGGAGTTGCCGGTACGCTCCACGTCAGCGAGGACCACCATTTCATCCTCCTCCATACGGGTGTTAAGGTCACGAAAGCTAATTCCGGTAGTCACATCACCGTGCTTATAAAAACCGGCGGTAACCTGTTCGAAACGGAATGTGATCTGGGCCTGGACGCCCTCAGTCACCTCGTCATCGATATCCGGCACGGCGGGGTTCGAAGCCGTCTTTATACGGGTCCAGTAGGTACCGTCGGGGATATCGGCCGGGGGCCGGACCGTCAGCCGCACGGTTTGGCGCTCACCGGGTTGCAAAGAGAAATTACGGGGAAAACCGCGAATCCATTCGGCGATAGAAAACTGTTCCTTCGCCTGTTCATCCTCATAATTCATAAAGCTGTTGCCCTGCTCATCGGTATCGGGGTAACCGAACTCAAAAGTAAGCGAAACCTCCTGGGTCTGCTCCGAGCCATTAAGGACCAGGAACGTTCCGAAGCGGGTCTGGTCATCGATAAACAAAGCAGTAGGGGCGATCGTGACCTGGGCCACGGCCGTATTCACAAGAAAGCAGCCAAGCCAAATAAGCAATATGCCGGCACGCTTGAAAAAAAGATTCATAGCAGCGCGATTTGTTATGGAAATAGTTGGTTTTATCTAAGTAACGCAAAAGCTGATTACTATCATATTAAATTACAACAAAATTAAGAGAAATCAGGAACATTTAACAGATTTAATATTGGAAGCTTTTGCTACAGGAAAAGTATGATCCTGTTCCGCACATTGGCAAGCCAACCGTGGGCTTTGCGGGTTTGCGTTTGTCGTTTGGCTGTTACCCTGTGGTGGGAGAAGTCGCTTTGTACTTCGGCAGGAAAAGAAGAGAGCAAAACGGGAAGGTCAGGTTGCGTGGAATTTTCAATAATAGCAGCATCGGGATATTAATACAAAAACCCGAACA
>CAYMBG010000092.1:0-10650 GCA_964388615.1 uncultured Chitinophagales bacterium
TACACAACCCATGAAAGAGCGGCAGAAATGGGCATCGAGATGATGGAGCTTGATGGCGTACTGGGATCGGCCGACTATTTGACGGTCCACACTCCTCTTACCGATCAGACTCGTGACTTGATCAGCTTGCAAAGCGCTGAGAAAATCAAACCGGGTATGCGTCTTATAAATTGCGCACGAGGGGGCATATATAATGAAATGGATTTGATCCCACTTATTGAAAAAGAGATCATTGCCGGTGTTGCGCTGGATGTATACAGCAATGAGCCTCCTACTGATGACATTGCTGAAGTCTTAAAGCACCCTTCTATTATCTCTACACCTCACCTTGGCGCTTCTACTCAAGAGGCACAGGGCAAGGTTGCCGAACAGATTGCAACACAAATTGCTGATGCACTTGAGGAAAAAGATTTTCAAGGCAGCCTGAACGGCAAATCGATTGCCTTGAGCACCAACGCCGAAGTTCAGCCTTTTTTACAACTGGCGGAAAGATTTGGCGTATTTCTTTCACAAATCGCGCCAAGACACATCAATGAGCTTTCTGTAACCTACAGCGGCACCTGTGCCAAACATTCGCAGGTAGTTACCGACTCCTTGCTGAGTGGGTTCATGAAAGGCAGTGTCGATGATATCGTCAATCTGATCAATGCGCGATATCATGCCGAAACCAGGGGTTTAAAAATTTCAGAGACCCTCAGTAAAGAGACCAAAACATTCTCTGATTTGATAACCGTAGATCTGGGTCCCAAAGCGGATTATCGAAAACTCTCGGCCACTCCATTTGGTGATGAGGATTACCGAATTGTCAGCATTGATGGCTTTAGTATTGAAATCCAGCTTGATGGTGAGATTATTATCTACAAAAACATCGACCAACCCGGAATGCTGGCTGCTACAAGCGGTGCTCTTGCGAAACGTGGAATCAATATCGCCTCATTGAGCCTTGGAAGGGACCTCAAAGATGCAAATGCGATCACGGCATTTTCAACAGACACCAAGCTTGACAAAAAAGACGTTGACTACATCGACCAGATTGATGGTGTTAATGTTGTGAAATACGTGAGTATTTAAAAAATTAAACCAGGTCATCGGGTTCATGCTCCGGCATGCTCCCCGATGCCTGGGATATTTCTTCCTGCTAACCCATTTGCCTGGTACAGGTTCAGGCGATCCGGGTTAATGTTGGTTTTTTAGATATTGCATCCAACTGAAGTACTCAAAGGGAACAATTACCAGGGGGGTAGCATTGTGCTCTATCATTGTCTCAAGATATGTGACAACCGGATCTTTTTGCGTGGTTTTTGGTGCATCACCTTGGAATAGCCCTCCCAAAAACATCGATAATGAAAAAAGCTCTCTTTCAGGACCTTCTACAATTTCAATTTTATCGGTTTCATCGAGCCCCGCTTTTTCCCTGGCTACTTCGATTGCCGTATAGAGAGAGCCCAGTTCATCAACCAATCCAAGATTCACCGCATCAGAGCCGCTCCATATCCGTCCGGAAGCGACCTCCTGCACCTCTTCTTTTTCCATATTCCTGCCCATTGCCACTTTTTCAACGAAGTCATCGTACAGCTCATTCATCCAATTAATCAGACCCGCCCGTTCTTCATCCTTCAGTGCCCTGTTAGGCAGGCTTATACCCAATAGCGGCAATGTAGGACCAAAGGAAAGATCAGCAGATTCTCCCCTGCTTACATAGTCGGTATTCAATCTGAGGTGTTCACTCATCCCGTCGTCCCAGAACCATCCACCCGCGACCCCAATACTACCGGTAATGGTATTCGGGGCAGCTACTATGCTATCGGCATACATGGATATCCAGTATCCACCGGAAGCGGCAACGGAACCCATGGAAACAATCACCGGTTTTTTTTCGGCGGTCTTCCTCAGCTCCTCGGCTACCAGGTCAGATGCCAATGCCGCACCTCCCGGTGAATCCGATCTAAGCACAACCGCTTCAACGGATTGATCTTCACGCATTTTCTTAATCTCTTGCGAAAGTTTACGGGCGCGAATCCCGGTAGTATTCATAGTGGGTCCCTCGGCATACAAAACGGCAATTTTTGCAGCCGGCCCCCATCGATCATCGCCCGGTTTTTGATATGTGTAAAGCAAACCGGGATGAACCCTTTTTTTCGTCTCCCCTTCGAGTTTTTCAATAATCTCATGGATGTCATCCGGCCTGGCCAGCGTATCCACAAGCCCCGCGTCCACAAGATCACGTGGTGATAACGAAATCCCTCGATCAATCAACGCGTCAAAATCCTCACCATCCAGACCGCGAGAGCGCGTAACGTCATCTTTGACAAGATTATAAAAACCATCGATAATTTCACGTCGTTGTTCCCGGTCAGCATCTGACATTTCGGTTCGGGATAACATTTCAAAAGCCGATTTGTAGTCCATTTCCCGGAACTCATCCACACCGATACCCACCGACTCAAGCAGTTCGGCGAGATAGGTACTGCCGGTGACATATCCTGGAATCACAAGCTGGCCCAGAGGGTCCATAATTACATAATCCGCAACAGAAATCAGGTGAAGCGTATTCATACCGCCACTTTCCACATACATAATCACCTTTTTATCATTTTCACGAAAGTCATCCAGGGCTTTACGGACCTCCCAGGTTTTGGCCTGATCCAAAGCCATATCGGTAACATTAATTGTTATGCCGGATACCGCCGGGTCCTTAGCCGCATCATGGATATACTGCAAAATTGGCAGATAGGTCATCCATCCAGGTAGCGGTAATTCTGGTAAGGCATGCTTCCCTGCAAGCTCATATTTACATATCGGTCATCCTTTCGGAAATATTCATCAAAAGGATTGCGGTCTTTGGCCCCGGCGCGCACACTATAGGAATTAAAGCGATGATGCCCGTCACTATCCATATGTGACTGATAACTGATTCCTGATCGACCGAAACTGAACTGGACACCAGCGGTATATCCGACGTCATCGATATATCGACCGGTAAAGCGGATACCCTTCAAAGCTTCTACCGCAACACCAGCAGACCATTGCCCCTCCAGGATTCCGCCGGTATCCTGATTAACCGCATAATCACCAAAAGCAGTCAACATGGGCGTGCCTGTGGGCCGGACAGCCAATTCAACCGTTGATTGATAATATTCGGCATCAAAAGTGGTGGTGCCGGTCATGCCGATTGACAGGTATCGGTTGGGCCGGGTGATCGTACCCAATGTAATATTCGTTTTGAGATCAAACAGATCGGTGTCACCTCGATACCAATTGAGAGCCAGCCCGGCAGCTGCATCATCGGTCCCGCCTCCGATAGCAACGCGATACCCCCTGTAAACCTGTTCCATGATGTCATTACGTACAAAGCCGAACCCGAATCCGGGTAGTCCCAGAAATCCTCCTTGCCGCGCGCTATCACTCCAGAAATTATCGGCTGTCCAATGAAAAGCCAAATCTGGTTGGTGAACAAAATGCAATAAAGCCGGATTATCATATCCATAAAGTGTGGATTTGAGCGCACCGGGCGAAGCCATCTGGAAATCACCATGATCAAAATAGTTTTCAAAACCCATGCCGTGGGCCTCGTCCGGGTCTTGTCCTTCTGAAGTATGCGCTGATGACATTGTCAGCAAACCAATCCAGAGAACCACCAGTATCCATTTATTCATAGTATTTTTTGTTTTTTCGGGCATATGGAAAGCATAAAAATGTTGCAGAACATATGCTTATAACCTCATTTTCTCTTTGAGAAATGATTCATGAATTTTAGAAGGGCTCTGCCACGATGGCTGATCCGGTTTTTCTCTTCAGGATCCATCTCTGCAAAACTTTGTTCATATCCATCTGGTTGAAACAGCGGATCATATCCAAAGCCTCCTGATCCACGCTCATTTTGCAGAATATGGCCCTTACATACTCCATCAAACTGCTTGACTCCATTCCCATCCATATAACAAAGCACGGTACGGAATTGTGCTGACCGGTCAGAAAGGACGGCAAGATGGCGCATCGCATCCAACAGCTTTATACGATTTTTTTCCGAATTAGTTTCGGGTCCGGCAAATCGGGCGGAATGAACACCCGGCCCGCCATTCAGGGCATCAACTTCAAGGCCGGTGTCATCGGCTAATGAGGGGAATCCCGTTTTTTCCCATACATATCGGGCCTTGATTTCCGCATTTTCCGCAAGAGTATCACCACTTTCTTCGATTTCACAATCCCCTGCAATTTCTTTTAGCGACCGGACCATGAAGTCGGTACCCTTCAAAAGTTGGTTTAGTTCATCCACTTTTGCTGAATTTGAAGTAGCCAGTACCAACACCTGAGCTGTTTCCTTGTCATACCCGTCTTGAAATTTCATATACTTAATCTCCATATCATGCTTTTTTTTCGAAATATTATTTATGAAGCTGGTTTTATCTATTATTATCCGCTTATCATAATTACTCCAAACTTACAACAAGGTCCGCAAACCTTTGGTTTTATCACCCAATGAGACGTCCGAAATATATCACCTTCGATTATAACAAAATTGACAAGCTGATTCATAATCGGCTGCGATTGACTTTATTATCCTCGGTTGCCTACTCCGAAGAGATCGACTTTTCAAACCTTAAAAATACCGTCAAAGCTACCGACGGCAATCTTGGAAGACAAATACAAATTCTGGAAGAATCGGGGTATATTCAGACAAAGATTCGGCACAGCGAGAAACAACCAAGAAAAACAATTCTGCTTACACCAAAGGGGCGCAGAGCACTGCTGCGCTATAAAAAGCATATTATGGCCCTGTTACAGTTTCAGGACTCGTCGATTTAAAATGAGGTTTCAATGCCACCGCAGAAAGTCCTAACAAAAGATGGTTCGGCAACGCTCTATTCAAACCGTTATCGTCAGCACTATCACAATATCAGCGGGGCGCTGACCGAGAGTCATCATGTTTTTTTTGAACGTACGGGTTTAACTGATGCATTGTCCAAACACCATCCCATCACTATTTGCGAAACGGGTTTCGGAACCGGCCTGCATCTGCTAATGCTTGAGTCTTTACGAATAGCGCTCCATTCACAATCTGCCATCCGGTATTTCAGTGTTGAAAAGTCGCCTGTTGCTATCGATTTGATCCGGGAAATAGATTTTCCAGGACAAATGGCTCTTTTTTATTCGAAACAAACCGGTGGATTTCTTGAAGAACCCACTGATTTCGAACCCGTACTTACGGCATTCTTTCAACTTTCCCGCATGTTACACTCTGCCCGAACGGGAAATAGTATCTCTCTGACCATGCCGGAATTTCATGGAAGTCAAACAGAAGCGACCATTTTCCGGGGTGATTTTTTTGATTGGAACCTTGATTACCTGATTCGATCCGTAGATTTTTTTTTACACGATGCATTCTCCCCGGCTGCCAACCCGGAATTATGGACCAGCGATACTTTCAGCAAGTTGTTAACTGCTGCAAAGCCGAATGCGGTACTCGGAACCTATTGTTCTGCTACCCGGGCCAGAGCGGCCATGATCATAGCCGGCTGGAAAGTTGCGCGCACAGCAGGTCCGCCGGGCAAAAGAGAAATGACACTGGCGTCACCTTCAGAAGAGCCCCTCAACGGATACAAACGTGTAAATGAAGAGCGTTTGCGGGACCGCTTCTCCGGTGAAAAGGATCTGTGAATCCGTTTTGATACTTTCCGGGAGGATGGTTTATTTTTTGACCGGCAACCTGCTAAGCAATTTTCCAAGAAACTTGTTTCCGTAAATCCTCCGGACGTGTTCCATATCCGCCAACACTATCAGTTGTTGCCGGCTTCTTGAAAACGCCACATTCAATAGCCGTGGAACCGACAATCCGTTTTTTGTTTCATCAAAAGGGCGAACAGAATAGTGCCGGACAGACCCATGCTTTGCTTCACCGGTCATGACAGTATCAAGTATAATTACCTTTTTTTCACGTCCCTGAAAGGTGTGAATAGTTCCGATCTCCAACTCATGCCAGCGATGCTTCCCTCGTAACTCACGACGCAGATGCCAGACCGTCGATCGAAAAGGTACGATAATGCCCAGATCACCAAGTCCAATGCGTGATTCCATCAAAACTTGTTGCACCATATCGATGAGCAATGTCACATGCGTATCATTAATTGGCTGGAAACCTTTTCGCCCGGTATCCTGTCGTAACCGGGGTTTCATTTCTGAAGAATCAACAAGCATAACGGACCCGGTATCCGTCTGATCAAGACGGGAAGCTCCATCCTGTTCCGTTGCCGAAATCAATCTGCCCTCATAAAATACTTCACTAATCACATGGGCCAAATCCGACTGCATACGGTATTGAATATTAAAAAAAGACGTAAAAACAGGGTTTCGGTCATGCCAAAGAAACAAGTCACCTGTAGTTTTTGCCCCTGAAACAATTGCAAAAATATCCTGTTCGAGAACATTGCGGGATTCGATATCATTAGTGACGGCAATTGGTGGCAATTGCATCGGGTCACCAACAACAACCAGATGCTCTTTGGCTTTGGATGCCATGACCAGCATGTAGGGAATGTTGGCCATTGACGCCTCATCCACAACAACTGCGTCAAAATCCATTTGTTCAAGCATTTCAGAGGTACACACGCGCGCCAGGGTAGTACCGACCACTTTGAAACGGCGCAATTGTGTAAAAGCAAAACGCTCTTTATGAGTAAGCTCCCTGATCTGATCCTCAACCGCTTCTTCTCCGCCCAGGCGATCGATTTTTCGGGAGATATGTTCTCTTTGCTCATCGCTAATATCCGGCAGGTTAAGAGCATCCAGCCATTGCTGTAAGTCGGCCGCCTCTTGTATTTGCGAACGCATCAACTCTTCCAGCTGCTTTTCGAAATGAACACGATCAAGCTTTTCACTTTCCAGGACCCGCTCTCCAAATCTGGTAATACGCCGGTTGATCGCTTTCAATCCCAAAGTTTCCATCGCCTCCATTACGGCAAGCACCCCATGATCCACCGCCCTGTTGGTATTCGAAACAAAAAGCACTGATTTGCCCCGGATCACATAATTGACCATAATATAAGCCAATGTTGCCGTTTTGCCGGTTCCCGGCGGACCCCATATAAGACTCACCGGCTGCTCCATCGCTTTTTTTATGGATGCTCTTTGTGACGTATTGCGCTGACCATCATCAAAAAAACCATTCTTTGCCTTTTCCGGTTGTTCATAAATATCATCCCATGCGGTATCATGAGCTCCAGGCGCTCCATCAGTATCGTTGGATTCATCCCATTCGATCCGAGAGTCTTGTCCGCTGATCGCAAACTCCGCAGGCTGAATCATACGGTTAATCCGCTCACGTTGATCCGGACTTGCCAACAACTCGGTCAACGAATCGCGGATACGTTTAAGCACAAAATCATTTTCCCACTCCAACGCTACTTCGTGGATGACCTCCCCGAAATCTTTGGGAAAGCTAAAAACAATAACCTCTTCCTCTACATCCACTGGATAAATAGTGACCACTTCCTCCTGAAATGTAGCCTGGCACTTTTCCGCAAACCGAAGTGATGGATTAGAGGTCTCAAACCGATAATGCACCTCATCACTTTTGGGATTTCTGACCTTTTTCCCGTTTGTCAACACCTCTGTTGACGGGCGCTCACGCACAGCCTCTATCTCCGATTCAATCGCTGTTTCAGCGGCATCAACCCATTTTTCCGGTGTTCTCATCCCTTTTTCTGCCTGCCAACCCATTTACATATCAAATTTACGGTATAAAAAAACGGTGTAATAATGACCACCAAGAATAAAAAAACTTACAATTAATCTGGTCAGATGATTTTCTCACTGATCCCACAGCTCTGATCGGATTATTTCAGCAGTACGACTGTCAATGGAGTACTCTATTTTCATCCTTCTTTTTTCGGGGATCTGACGCTCAACCAACGAAGAAACCGATGCCGGATAAAGCACTATATCCACTTCCCGCACGAAAAGCGGAAGGGATTTACCATACACCACACCTGCTAAAAAGGAACCCTGAAACTTCAGGCTGTTTTTTAACTCATCTATTAGAATATTCAATGTACCTTCCTCACTCGAAACCACACCAATAGTATTTATGGCGGATCGCTCGATCAACGAGATCACCAACTCCGATTTTAAATAATAAATAACCGGCAGCAATAATGTTGCTTCGGACTCTTCCCTGAACTCACGCATCCATTGAATCGGTACAAATAATGCATCATATTTTACCAACTCGGCCGATCCCCCGGAGGCCAATGACTCACTTTTTATGCCGACTTCCTCAAACACAGCCCTGGAAACCATAGTTGCATGCTCTTTAGTGCCGCCAACCGATGCACAACTCTCCAGCCGGCTCGGCCATTCCACAAAACCAAGTTGTTCCTGGAAAAGTGTTTCTATCTCTTCATCATCCAGGCCATTTCCAATCAACTCCTCAAGTACAGTCCGTATACGCTCTGCTCCCATCTCGAGCCGCTCTGATTTATCAAGGGGGATATTTTGTCGGTTCACTACAAAACCACGCCCTCTTTCACTTCGCAACAAGCCCTCCCTGGTCAGCATATGGTAGGCTTTTCTTACGGTGTGAAAGCTTGCATCAAGTTGACGGCCCAATTCACGCGTTGAGGGCATCATGTCGCCGACCTGAAATTGCTTGGTAGCAATGAACAACCGAATGCGATCTGCTATGTATTTAGCGGTTTTCATGAGAGTTACAAGATACTACCCTTCAGAAGTTTTTCGTATTATTATTTTTTCAAATATTTTTGTCCATCGAAACGAATTCCACTTCAAAATAGCTCAGAAACTGATCACACGCGAATCTTTACAAATTGGCCTGGTTTATGACATAAGCGTGGATTACCACATCCCGGACGGACCATCTGATGGATTTGCCGAATTCGAACCGGAATCTACCATTACAGCAATGGAACAGGCAATAATAATCAGCGGTCACAGGCCGGTACGAATCGGATCCCCACGCCGGTTGCTTGAAGGCAAACCGGAAGTTGACCTTATCTGGAATATCGGCGAGGGTTACGGGACCCGAAACCGTGAAGCCTGGGCTCCTGTCCTGTGCGAAATGAGGGGTATTCCTTTTATCGGAAGTGACGCTCATACCCTTACGGTTACGCTGGACAAAGTCCTTTCGAAGCAAATAGCCCGCTATCTTGGCATACCTACCACGGATTGGCAGCTCATTTCCCGGAATGATTCCATCTTTCGAAAATTACCCGAACCCGAATTGTCATTTCCACTATTTCTGAAACCGCGTTATGAGGGTACTGCAAAAGGAATCACTCCAAACAGTATCGTCTTTGATAGTAGTGATTTCAAAAAACAATGCCGGTATCTGCTGGATAGCTATCATCAGGATGTAATTGCCGAGCCCTTTTTACCAGGTGCCGAATTGACCTGTGCCATGACTTATCACCCCCTTGAGCCCCTGCCGGTACTGGAGCGTGGCCTGCATGATTCCGGTATCGGTTCCCACGCCCTAAACGACGGTAATCAAACCGAATCACGCACATCCGATCCGTTGTCACCCGATCTTGAAAAACAGATCTTTGAATGGTCACGACGTTTCGCCTGTGAACTGTCAATATTGGACTTTGCTCGATTTGACTACAAAATGGATCTCCACGGTAAACCGATGTTTCTGGAAGTCAATCCGCTACCTACCTTCGGCATCGACAGCACCTTTGCCATTTTGGCCGAGATTGAAGACAAATCCTATCCGGAATATCTCTCCGGGATATTGTCGGCATCCATATCCCGCTTAGTAGCCTCTGAATCGTAATAAATGATCGGGAGATTCCAACAAACGGTGAAGCCCTACCGAAATACCTGAATAAGGTGGTATCCGGCCGGGAAAAAGGATATTTGACTAATCATCATTGACCCCAATCGCCGTATTTAGTTTTCTGAAATATTGCCGATAATAATTGCAATAGAAAAATATAAACATCACAAACTGGTTGGATTCAGCGGATCCATGCTGCAATAATTGCGTAACCAAGCCACGCCACGACGACAATACCACGCTTTTTGGCCATGAAGCAGAAAAGAAGTGATAAACTGGAAAGAAAGATGAATCGGCACAGTTTTGCAGAATTAATTGCAGAGCGAGCAGAATTATATCTTATCCAGACACCCGAAAACTACGATATCAACTATGCATTGATAGGTCGCCATTCGGGCGATGTAACGGCCTGGCTTGAAGTTATATGTTATTCGGAATCACCTCAAAAAGAGTTCCTGATTAACCTCGAAACCTGGATGACCGGCATACGACTGGCAAATGAGACCGACAAACCGTTTTTGCTTGGTGTTCGCCGGGGTGAAATGGATTATCTGCTTCAAATCCAAAGTGGTTACATTCCAATGGTATTACTGGATCTTCCCATCACTGAAGACAAAGCCTGCGTCAAGATTCCTCAAAGCTTTTTCCAAAATATACCTGCCTGAATCAAAAACAGGTGAAACCTTGTGTCAGCTTTACAGACTCGTGACTTGTTTTCAAAACAATATCTACCAGGATATTGATATTATTTCTTTGGCGAATTGAATAATGCCCCTGCACTGTTGCTCCATGTATTTAAAGCTTTGATGAAAAAACAAAAGCCAAACTGTTCACACATGGATTCACAAATAAATCTG
>CAYMBG010000093.1:0-10586 GCA_964388615.1 uncultured Chitinophagales bacterium
TCAGTTGGTTAGAGCGCTACGTTGACATCGTAGAGGTCGGCAGTTCGAATCTGCCAGAACCCACTCCTTTCTTTTCAAGCGCTGTGACACAAAAGCTCACCCCACCCGAAAAAGCGGGAGGATGCCATTTGCTCTTTTGAATTATAATGCCTATAATTTGTTGTGTTATTTATCCATATTTGCATAAGTTATTGAAAATTATTGATATGCCTTGATCTGGTATGGTTTTTTCGAGCAGTGATCAGGGCAACACCACGGTTATGATAGAGACTGACCGTGAACTAAAGATATCTGCTCTTAATCTTGAAAAGTTTGAGATTTTTTGTTCTCCGGACGTTTTTTGTCCTGAAAAAAACAAATTGCAAAACCACAAGATGATACAATCACGCGAAGTGATTCCTGAGAAAATTCTTGTTCTGGATGGTGCCATGGGCACGATGATACAGAGCAGGAAATTAACAGAGAATGACTTCAGAGGATCACATTTTAAAAATCATAATTGTTCTTTATCTGGCCTCAATGATATTCTGGTTCTTACAAGACCGGATATTGTAGCGGAGATCCACACGGAGTACCTCGAGGCGGGTGCCGATATCATTACAACAAACACCTTCAATGCTCATCATATGGGCTTGAAAGAGTATGAACTGGAATCTGTTGTCTATGATATCAACTACAAAGCAGTACAGTTGGCCAGGAGCTCCGCAGATCACTATACCAGCCGAAATCCCGATAAGCCGCGGTATGTTGCCGGTACCATAGGGCCAACAGGAAAAATGGCATCACTATCGCCGGATCTTGAAAACCCTGCATATCGCGATATTGATTTCGACACTCTGGCATGGCACTACCAAAAACAGGCCCGGGCTTTGGTGGATGGCGGTGCTGATATACTGTTGGTGGAAACGGTGTTTGATACGCTTAATGCCAAAGCGGCCCTGTATGCGATCAACAAAGTGCGCCAGGAAAATGCAATATCTATTCCGGTAATGGTATCAGCCACCATAGATGAAAATGGTCGAACACTATCGGGGCAGACCGTCGAAGCATTGTATAATGCTCTTTACCCTTTCTCCCTGTTTTCGATCGGTTTGAATTGTTCTTTCGGGGCGGATAGCATGTTGCCGTACCTTGAAAGGCTTTCGGTAAAAGCGCAAATCCCGGTTAGTGTGCACCCTAATGCGGGGTTACCAGATGAATTTGGGAAGTACAGCCAGTCTGCTACCGAGATGGCCGGCCACTTGGAACAATTTTGCAAAAAGGGGCTGGTCAATATCATTGGTGGCTGCTGTGGCACAGGTCCGGAACATACCGCCGCCATGTCCGAGCTTGCCCGGACCTATTCACCACGTCCTGTAAAAACCCGTTCAAGAACGACACGCTTCAGTGGGTTGCAGTCATTTGGTGTAAAAAACAAAACCCCTATTGTAAAAATCGGTGAGAAAACCAATGTACCTGGTTCCCAATCATTTGCCAGACTTATCAAAAATGAGCGCTATGAAGAAGCCTTGCAGATAGCACGACAACAGATCCGGGACGGCTGTGATATGCTGAATATCAATGTCGATGATGGCATGATTGACTCCCCGTCTGTAGTTGAGCAGTTTCTCAATTATTTGCAATCCGAACCCGACATTGTGAATGTGCCGGTATTTATCGACTCATCGGATTTTACAGTCATTGAAAGAGGTTTAAAGTGTTTGCAGGGTCGTTCAGGAGTGAACTCCATAAGTCTGAAAGATGGTGAGGAGGTATTCAGAAAAAAAGCCGAAACCGTACGGCAGATGGGGGCGGTCATTATGGTGATGGCCTTCGACGAACAGGGTCAGGCGGAGTGTTATGACAGAAAGACGCAGATTTGCGAACGTGCTTATCGGATCTTGACCGAAGAGCTGGAATTTCCGCCGGAGGATATCATTTTTGATCCCAATGTACTGGCTGTGGGTACTGGAATTGATGGGCATAACCATTTCGCCGTTGATTTTATAGAGGCCGCAAAGTGGATCAAAGAGCATTTGCCTTTTGCCAGGGTTAATGCTGGAGTGGGTAACATTTCCTTTGCTTTCAAGGGGAACCGCTATTTACGGAATGTTATGGACTCGGTTTTCTATCGCTTTTGCGAAAAAGCGGGTGTTGATTTTGCAATCATAGATCCATCCCGCTTGATGCAGCCTTCCGAGATTCCCGATGATCTCTATAATGCGATGGAGGATTTACTGTTGAACAAAACCAGCGATGCTACGGATCGTGTGGTGGAGCTGGCGAATCACTATGAGAGCACGAATGTTACCAGGACCTTTAGAGAGGATTGGCGAAAACTTCCGGCAGAGCAAAGACTGACTTATGCCGTTCGAAACGGTATATCCAGCTTTATTGAAGAGGATGTTAAAGCATTGCAGCAGCAGAATGAGCAGATGCAGGATATTATCCACGGGCCCCTTCTGGATAGCATGAATCAGGTAGGAGAGCTTTATGGGGAAGGCAATATATTTTTGCCTCAGGTAATCAAAAGCGTCCGGATTATCAATCAAGCTGTCGATTGTCTGAAAAGGGATATCGAGACGGTACGGCCGTTGGTGGATACTTCATCCCCCAAAAGAAAAAAAGTATTGCTGGCAACTGTTGAAGGGGATGTCCACGACATCGGTAAAAATATCGTGTCACTGGTTCTGCGTTGCAATGACTATGATGTGATCGACCTGGGAGTTATGGTGCCTGCTGAGGATATTGTTGATGCGATTAAGACAGAGCAGCCCGATGTGATAGGTTTGAGCGGATTGATTACTCCATCACTCAAGAGAATGATTTCCGTTTTGAAAGAGTTGAACAAACACGATATTCAAATTCCTGTAATGATGGGAGGAGCTGCCACATCCCCTCTGCATACCGCCATCAAAGCGGCTCCGCATTATCGTGGACCTGTGATGCAGGTTAAGGATGCGATGCACTGCATTCGTGCTAGCAACGGATTATTGGGAGAAAAAGCGAGTTCATTTGTAAAAAAACTCAAAAAACGTCAAAGACAACTGCGCGAGGAATATCGCAAAAAGAAAGTGGCTGCAAAGTTTTTGCCACTTGATAAAGCCCGAAAACGCCGATTCGATTTCAAAAAAAACAAAGCAGAAAAAAAACCAAATGTACTTGGAGTCAAGGAGTTGAATAACTTCGACATTAAAGAGGTAATAAAGTACATCGACTGGACGCCTTTTTTTCGAGGATGGGGGTTAAAGGGAAAGTATCCATCCATTTTTGAAAAAGAACGGGTTGGCATTGAGGCTGAAAGACTCTATAAAGAGGCTCTTGAGATCCTTGATGAAATAGATAAAAAAAATCTGGCAAGCCCTAAAGGGGTTATCGGTATTTTTCCTGCTAACTCCGAGGGTGATGACATCCTGATTTACAAGGATGATAAACGGGACGAATTGATCATGAGAATTCCGATGCTGCGTCAGCAGTTTGCAAGGGGAGGGCAAGACTTTACCTTATCCCTGGCTGATTATGTGGCACCGCATGATTCCGGTATCAAGAGCTATTTCGGTGGGTTTGCGGTTACAACCGGTAGTGAGCTTGAGGATCATCTTGAGGATCTCAAAGACTCCGGTGACAGCTATAACAGTATTATGTTTCGCCTGATCGCGGATCGCCTTGTGGAAGCAACGGCAGAAATTATGCATGAATGGGTCAGGAAAAAGTATTGGGGCTATGCCCCGCAGGAACAACTGAGCAAGGAAGAGTGTATCAAAGGAAAATACTGTGGTATACGACCAGCTGTGGGTTATCCTGCTTGTCCGGATCACCGGACGGAATTGTATTTGTTTGATTTGTTACAAGTAGAAAAAAATATAGGTGTAACCCTTACCCAATCTTATGCAATGAAGCCGGCAAGCTCTGTTTCTGGGTTTTATCTATCACATGAAGCATCGAGATATTTCGGCATTGGAAAGATTGGTAAAGATCAGCTCGAGGACTATGCCAGAAGGATGAATCAGAATGTAAAAATCACCCAAAAACGCCTCTATTTTGCGTTGGCAGAGGGAATGTAAAAATATGCAATTCGTTGTTTACTTTATTCTGAATGGGATCTAAAAAAAATTAGCACAAAATCAAATAAAAAAAGAGAAAGACCGGTCTTTACATTATTATAATTCATATTCTTCTTATTTTGAAAAAATATCGATTTCAATAAAGTATAAAACATTGCAGTGCAATAAAATAAATGTTTTTTAGCTATTTGTTTTTTTCATTTACTCCCCTGGCTATAAGTCAATTTAAAATAATAAGATAAGGATATTCTGAAAAGAAAAGCTTGTATTTTATGAACTATTCCATATCTTTGTATTGCCTAAAGAAAATTGGATTGTCACTAATGCGTAAGAAAACTTACGAATCATAAAAGCTGTCGTGTATTTAAATATATTTTTTTTATAACACTAATAGGTATTACGGCTTGTAATATTGCAACATCAGACAGCTTGTTTGTGCGATTATCAGTAACAACTTTTTTTTGAAATTTGATTGTTGCTGGTAAAACAACTAATAAATAAAAATCGGACTATTATGAGTATGGATTTAAGCAAAATCTCAGAAACACTTATATCAGGTAAAAGTGATGAGTTGAAAGAATTGATTCAAAAGTTGGTAGATGAAGGACAAGACCCTGGAGATATTCTGAATCAGGGCTTATTACCGGGAATGGATGCTGTAGGTCAGCGTTGGAAAGATGGCGATATGTTTATGCCGGAAGTGCTGCGCAGTGCCAAGGCAATGAGTAACTCCATGGATTATTTGAGGCCGTTGCTTAAAGAGGGTGATGTTGGTAATGCCGGAACTATGGTTATAGGCACAGTTGCAGGTGATCTTCATGATATCGGCAAAGATTTGGCCGCTATGATGTATGAGGGTGCCGGTTACAAAGTTGTGAACATCGGAATAGACCAGCCTAGTGAGAGTTTCGTTGATGCCGTTAAAGAGCACAAGCCGAACGTATTGGGAATGTCGGCACTTTTGACTACAACTATGCCGCGCATGGGTGAAGTTATTAATTCACTGAAAGAAGCCGGTATTCGGGATACGGTTACGGTTATTATTGGAGGCGCGCCGGTTACCGAGGAGTTTGCAAGTGAAATTGGTGCTGACCTTTATGCACCTAATGCCGGTTCGGCAGTTGAGATCACCAAGGAGTTTCTGCAAAAAACCAAAAACTAAGCAATTTACGCTTCGCAGAAACGGCGACGGTTTTGGGAAATTAAAGCCACTTCAGAGCGCCCCGGTGGCAACAAAGACGATTGTTATTATTTCTTTCTTCTTTATATATGTCTCTGGGGCCCCAAAGCCATAGAATCATACATGCAAAATAACTTATTATGAAAATTAGTCAGTCGATTAATCAATCAACGCAATTCCGCGTGCTGTCGGAAGATCAGATTGAGCAGATTTTTTATGCAGCTTTGGAAGTTCTTGAGCGGACAGGGTCCATGATATACCATGAAGAGGCGATTGATCTGTTCCGCAATAGTCATGCCGTAGTAAGGGATAACCATGTGCGGATACCTCCATTTATGGTGGAGGAAGCACTGAATTTCTATCCCAGGAAAATCACACTGAAAGGACGTGGCGGAGATCGTTCACTCCACATCCAAAAGGATACCGTCACATTTGGAACCGGATCGGATTTGCCGTTTACATACGACAGGGAGACCGGCGAAAGACGACGTACGACATATAAGGATATTAATAATGCCGCTAAATTAGTGGATGCGCTATCCAATTATGACTTTTTTATGTCACACGGTATCGTGGGAGATGCTCCTAATCCACAAACATATGACAGACATCAGTTTATGGCAATGCTGGAGCAGTGCACCAAACCCATGGTGCTGACCAGTGTGGACGGGGAAGGTCTGGAGGACCTTTGGAAAATGGGTTGCCTTATACAGGGAGGCGAGGATGAGTTTCGTCTGAATCCTCTGTTTGTGGCTTATATTGAACCCATATCCCCCCTCAAAAACGATCGTACAGCAGTGGAAAAGCTGCTTTTTGCTGCCGAGAAAAAGTTGCCGGCCATGTATACGCCCTGCCCCAGCTCCGGTGCCACGGCCCCGGCTACAATTGCTGGTATGTTGGTACAGTCTCTGGCGGAAACACTCGTGGCTATCGTGTTGTGCCATCTGAAAAGTCCGGGCACACCATTGATTATGGGCGGTGTAACAACTTTGCTGGATATGCGGATGTCAACTTATTCCTATGGAGCACCGGAGCTTTCCCTGGCATCAGCCGCCAATACGGATATTGCCAAGTGGATGAATCTTTTAATGTTCTCAACAGGTGGATGTAGCGACTCCAAAATTCTGGATGAACAAGCGGCTTCCGAGCAGATGATGAATTTGTTCTACGCTTATCTGTCGGGTGCCAATCTGGTACACGATGTGGGTTATATTGATCACGGAACAAACGCTTCCCTTGAAAGTTTGGTCCTCAATCAGGAAATGATGGGTATGGTCAAGCAGTTCGGAAAAGGTATTAATACCGATGATGATCACCTGGCTCTGGATCTGATCGAAAAAGTAGGTCCCGGTGGCGAATATGTGACCACGGATCACACCTTCGACCATTGGCAGGAATGGTTTTTGCCCCAATTACAGGATCGCTCGGATTATGAGACCTGGAAAAACGCTGGTTCCAAGACCATGCTGGACAGGGTCCAGGAGCAAACGGAGAAACTTCTTGATTCTCATGAGCCTGAACCCCTGGATGATAAGCTGGAAAAGGAACTCCGGGATGTAATAAAGCATGCCGACAAAAGGCATTCCTGAATCTTTGAACACTGATTCAGGTACCAAATCATTTTGACTAAAAATTTTCATTAATCGAGAAATTATGGGTAGCAGGACAAATTATACGATACAACAAAGTCCGCATTTTGAAATCCTCTCGGAAAATCAAAAGGAACGCATCTATAACGGCATGTTTCGCACGCTTCAATACACCGGCGCGCATGTCCATCATGAAGGTGCCCGGGAGCTGTTCAAAAAAGCCGGTTGCAAAGTAGATGGGATCACGGTGTACTTTCCACCGGAAGTGATTTCGAATGCCTTGGCAACAGTACCGGCTGTCACGGAGATCTTCCCCTGGGATGGAGATGAGTCCAAAAAAATTACCATTGAAAAAAAGCGCAGCTATTTTGGACCCGGACCTACACCGCCAAACTTTACTGACACCGAAACCATGGAGCGCAGAAAGTATTTGCGCAAGGATGCTTCTATGGTAGCACGGGTATGTGACGCTTTGCCAAATATGGGTTATGTGCAATCATTGGGTTCTATCAATGATGTTACAAATGGCTTGGCGGATGTATACGAATTCGCAGATATGGTGCGCAATACCACCACACCAATACTCAGCTGGTCGTTTAACAGACAGGGTTGTCACGATATCCATCGCATGGGTATTGCCATGGCCGGAAGTGAGGAAGCATTCCGGCACCGGCCAAATTACGTGTTTTATGGCGAACCCATATCACCTCTTGTGAGTGATTTTCATGCTATTGACAAATGTATGTACTGTGCCGAGCACCGTATTCCACAGGTCTACAGCCCTTGCGCAATTGGTGGTGGCACGGTTCCAGCCTCCCATGCCGGTCAATTGGTTGTGGCATTGTCAGAGTCGATGGTCGGAGTTATCGCATCCCAGTTGATCAATCCCGGAACATGCGTGATCATTGGTGGTGTCCAGTCTATTCTGGATATGCGTTGTTCGATCTACTCTTACGGAGCACCTGAGCTCAGCTTGCTGAGTGCGGCTATGACCGAAATGGTTCATTATTGTAACCTGCCTATGTATTCGACGGCGGGTAGCACCGATACAAAAAAGATGGACATGCAATCAGCCATGGAAGCCAGTCTTTCCATCAATGCGGCTATGATGAGCGGTGCAAATTTTGTACATGACTGTGGCTACACCGAGTCGGGACTAACCGGTGATATCTTCCAGACCGTAATGGATGATGAACTGATCGCAATGGCCCGGATCATTGAAAAAGGAGTGGTCGTCAATGAAGACACGCTGGCCGTGGATGTGATTCACAGCACCGGACCCGGTGGGCATTATCTCTATGAAGATCATACCATGGAATACTTCAGGGATCATTGGATGCCTACTCTGATGGACAGAAACAGTTATGAAAGCTGGGATGAGCAGGGGCGTAAAACGATGAAAGACAGAATCATCGAAAAAACCAGAGACCTGATTCAGAACCATGAAGGGCCAAGGGACAAAGTGCCTGCAAAGGCCGATGAAGAGATCGAAAAAATACTGAAAGAAGCTGAGGACAATGTAGGGAAAGCAAAATAAATAACCGGGTTATACCTTTTTAAACAGGTGTGACTTTGGTTATTGCTGCTGTTCCCGCTTATCATGAAGCGATATATCATTGGAATAAATACCGGTGGAACGTACACAGACGGAGTATTGCTGGAGTACACCTCTCGCAAGCTGGTATCGTCGGCCAAATCGCTCACTACAAGAAAAGATCTAAAAGTCGGTGTAATTAAGGTCCTGAAAAAACTGGATATCCAACCGGATTATGACATAAAACTGGTTGGAATATCCAGTACCCTGGCAACTAACACGGTAGCGGAAGGAAAGGGAAGGAAAGTCGGTCTGCTACTGGTTGGTTATAACCGTGATCTGGTTGAATCATATGAGCTATCGAAAAATATACCGGCTGACCAAGTAGGCTACTTTGATGGAGGACATAATGCCCAGGGTGCCGAGGCAACCCATCTGGACGATAAAGCTATTGAAAAATGGGTGCTCGCTCACCAGCATGAAGTTGACGCACTGGCCGTATCGGGTTATTTCAGTCCTTTGAACTCGGACCATGAGGAGCGGGTTTTCGATATCATCCAGAAAAAAACTTCCTTGCCGGTGGTTATGGCTCATCAGTTGTCCACCAAACTGGATTCGATTAAACGGGCGGCAACAGCTTGTATCAATGCCTCACTGGTTGCTGTCATGCAAGATTTTATCGGTAGTGTGCATCAATCACTGGAGGAATTGAAAATCGATGCCCCACTGATGATTGTACGTGGAGACGGTACCCTGATGCCATCGGAAGAGGCGATCCAGAAACCTGTAGAGACGGTACTTTCCGGACCGGCTGCCAGTGCTATAGGTGGTCGATTCTTATCAGGTAACAGCAGTGGTCTGGTTGTGGATATGGGCAGTACCACAACCGATATGGCACTGGTTCACAACGGTCAGGTTACGGTTTCATCCAAAGGAGCCCGGGTTGGTGATTGTGAGACGGCGGTCAAGGCGGCCAGGATCCGAACGATCAGCCTGGGTTGCGACAGCAGGATCCATCACAATGCGAATTATGAACTTTTATTAGGGCCGGATCGTATTCGTCCGCTTTCACAACTTGCGACACGATATGATCACGTACTTCAGGAATTTCATGACCTTAATAAATCTGATAAAAGTACAAAGAAGCATACCGATATTGCGTATTGGGCGTTGCACAGACCTGTTGACGAAACAACCTATCAATCGTTGAATGACACTCAAAAAAGAGCGCTGGAACTTATTGAAAAGCCCTGCAATCTGTCTAAAATCATCGATAAAGCAGGTGTCTACCATGTGAGTCAACTCGGAATGGATGAGTTGTTGCGCCAGGGAACCATTGAGTGTTCCGGACTTACACCCTCCGATCTGCTTCATGCCAACCGAAGGCTGGATCTTTGGAATAAAGAAGTAGCAAACATGGCTTTGGATTACTATTGTGAGGTTTATGGTAAAGGCCCCAAAGAGTTCATAGACGAGGTCTACAATAAGATAACCGACACCCTGGTGGAGGAGATGATCATATTCCTTGCTTGTCAGGACTCCGGATCATCTGAAATGCCCGTTACCGTAGATGGCGAGTGGGGCAGGTGGATGCTTGAACAGATTCTCCACAGCAGTAATCATTTTCTGTCAATTGATGCTGACAGTCGTTATCCGGTGGTCGGTGCCGGTGCACCAGCCAAGCATTTCCTGAAAAGGGCAGTTCGTATATTGAATGCCAAATTTGTGTTGCCCGAGCATTTCGAGGTGGCTAATGCCGTGGGCGCAGTCGCAGGGTCTGTCGCCGAAACCAGGGAGACAATGGTTTTTGTACGTGATCAAGAAGATCACTATACCTACATTGCCAGACATGAGGGGCGGCAAACAGCTTTCAAAGACTATGATACCTGTTGTGAATTTGCAGAGGAGGCAGCCCGCAGATTGGCAAAGGAAGCTGCCGTGAGGGCAGGCGCATCCGATTGTTTTGTTGAATTGGAGCGAATGGTGGAGGGCTCCTTGCTGCGCTTTTCAGCTCGTGCTTTCGGAACCCCCAGTCTCTCAAAGAAAAACAAATTGTAATAGGAATTTGCCTCAATTAAAACCGGTATCCCTATGAACCGAATTATTGCTTGCGGTATCATGAAAACCGAATTGGATCATTTGATCCGGTCTTCCCCCCGGAAGGATGAGGTTACAATCCGCTATCTGCCGCAGAAACTGCACCGTGACCCGGAAAAGCTTAAACTTGGTTTGCAGGATGC
>CAYMBG010000094.1:0-10557 GCA_964388615.1 uncultured Chitinophagales bacterium
GCCGCCATTGATCGATGCTGAGTTTGTCAACCGGATCCAGTCCGAGCATACCCGCGTTAGTAACAACGCCGTTCAGCATACCGAAACGTTCTATTGCACTATTTACCAGGTTGCGGTTGTAGTCCGGCAAGGTGATATCCCCTTGAACAAAGTGTGATTGCGCACCGGAATCGTTTAGTTCCTGCTCCAGTTTTTTGCCCCGTTCTGCATTGCGTCCGCTGAGAATAAGCCGGGCGCCGTGATCGGCGAATTTACGGGCGATACCTTCACCCATTCCGCGGGTCGCTCCGGTGATCACAAATACTTTATTGTTTAGTTTTTTCATGCACTCAGCAGGTGTTCAGGAATCAACTCAGGAGATTTTATCCTGGTCATCTTCGATTTCAAGGAGATTTTTTACAGCCTGGCGCAAACGTTCGGGAGTAAACGGTTTGAATAAAAATTGCACATTTTTGTGATCAAAAGCATCGACTCTTCGGGTATTGCTTTGAGCGGAGATGACCAGAGTGGGTATATCGCAAAGATCGGGATCCGCTTTAACTCGATTAAGCATCTCAGCGCCATCCATTTCGGGCATGTTGATATCCAGCAGGATCAGATCGATCCGGTGATTTCGCAAAATTTCAAGGCCCTCATGACCATCTTTTGCTTCATGGATCTCATTGAACGGGATGTCACTGATCTCAAGGGTTTTTGAGATCATGTGGCGTACAGCGGAGCAATCTTCGGATAACAGGATGTTTATAGCCATTCTTTTTTAAGAAAATTATCGACTATTGGAAGCAAACATTTAACATGTGAAACGTGCGTAAAAAGAATAACAAGGTGTCATTCAATCAGCTATTCCCAAATTCGCAGGTTACTAATTCAATGGAGTCGGCGGCAAAGGCGAAATAAAGAAGGTTTTATGAATATTTAGTGACAACACGATACACGATACCAAGGCCGGTTGATGGTAGGGTGAGTGGAGATTTCATCCTCCTGGCGTTCACGGAATTCGGCATTTTAAATTACCATTTTCATGTGAACCGAACAAAAATCATCCAGCCGTCCCACCTTAAATCGAATAAGGTTTCCGTCCGTATGGAGCTCAAAAGATCCCTGACTTCGCAGCACTTCATGGTTCATTAATGACTGACCTTCGAGTTGCAAGGTAACTTCAAGGTCATAGACAGGTGCCAGGGTTCGGAGTGGTCGTTTGGGTGCCGAACTGGTATTGACCAGAGAGCAGATATATTGAGACGGGTCACGATGTGAGCGGGTCAGGCCGATATGTACGCTTTCCGGGGCGTTGGTCTGCACCGGAATCTCATCCGCGATCAGGTAGCGGATACTGCGGTGTAAAAGATTGCGAAGATCGGGGTGTCCCATTTCAAAATTGCTTTGAGCCGGTTGATTGGCAAAATAAATCACTTTTCCCTGGCCATACGAGTGGCTAAGAAGTGTAGGGTGACGCGTCTCCCATTCTTCAGCCCACGCTTTTTCCGGTGGTTGGTTGTGCAGCCGGGGGGAATAGGTACAAATTACTTCGGCATCATCGACCGGATCACATAGCAGGGTGTAGCCGGAGTTCACCATCAATTCGGTATACTCGGAGTCGGGCTGTACGATCGGATGCTCCGGATTGTAGACAAATTGATACGTGTCACGTCGCGTGTTGACTTTCTCCCCGGTATAATGACATCCGAATACATCCGCCAGTCCGAAGTCTTCCCGCTGCCGGCCATTTTCGTCAAACAGCCCCGAGGCATAGGTTGCCAGTAGTTTTCCGCCTTTGTGTACGTACGAGCGAATAAGCGCGATCTCTTGATCGTTCATAGCACGTACATTGGGCAAAATCAATAGCTTGTATTGGTCCAGTAATGTTTCCGATACCTGGTCGTCGGCAATGAATCCATGCGGAATGTGGTTCTCTATTAATACCGATTCCATACCTTGAATGCATGCGTCGAAGCGGTCCCCTTCTTCCGGAGGATTCCGGTAGAACTGCCTGGTGTATTTCGAATAGTATATTCCCGCCGTTTGCACCGGGACATGCCCGGCAAGCTTTTTTTCATGTTCTTTGACGAAAAAATAGGGTTCGGTGTTGTTGAACGCATTGCGACGGTCATGGGTCGCGGCAGGATGCATTCCGGTGAAGTTACAGTTCCAGAATCGTCCACCGGCGGCCAATGCCTGCCATAACCAGATGTTCAGGTCAATGGGTGCATCTCTGACATAGCGATGAGCGGTTCCGTTTCCACCATACAATATGATGGCCTCTTTTTCCGGAGCCATGGATTTCAAAAACGTGATGATGGTATTGGGGTAGGTAATTCTATCGTACGTAATGTGCTCCTGATTAGGGGTGAGGAAGGCTACACTTACCAGAAAATCGAAATGATCGCGAGCGTTGTACAAATCGATTCCAAGGTCAACTTGCTGGGTTCCGTAAAACATGGTGAACACTTCAGCGGTGTACGCCTTGTCTTCTCCGTAAGATTTGACTGTTTGCCGCATGTGATCCATGTGGCGATCCGCTACCTGCTCTTTCCACACCATGTACTGACTCAGTTCATCGGCAGGTGACTCTCCCTCGATGGGCAGTTCCGCGCCGAACTCCTCACGGTAAGACTCGCGGCAACGGTCACAATGACAAATTCCGACCACGCCAATGCTGTTGTGCCAGATGCCGTCAATATCGTAATTCTCCATGATGTAGCGGATAAACCGTTCGGCATGTTCGGTCCGGTAATAGCCGGTATAACAGGCGGAATGCAGAGCCGGTTCGGTATAGCTGAGCAGTTTCGGTTCACCGTCATGCTCGACACTGAACCAGTCAGGGTGTTCCCGATAGACATGCTCCTCCACACCCCGGAAGTCAACCCGGGCAATAACCCGGAATCCTTCCTCCTTGCACCGTGACGTGATTTCATGCAGGATGTCGCGTTCGCCCATGAAAGGATTAATATTGGCTGCCGGAAGCGGGTTCTGGAAAAAATCCACGATTCCGCCAGCATTGATTACCAGCATGTTGCATCCGGCCTGCTTCATGTAGGAGACAACGGCATCGGCATCATAGTCCTTTGCGTCGGACTCTCGCAGAACGGTCTGAAGAATGCGAAGCGGTTGCTGATACCAGTAATCATTTCCGTGGGGATTGCTGCCGGGTCCGGCTTGTATGGCGCCGGCAGGAAAAATCATGGTACCTCCGGCGATGAGGCTGCTGTACTGTAGAAATTCTTTGCGGTTCATGCGGGATAGCGTGTTCTGCTTTTCGGAGAATGACATTTTAAATGTTGGCTTGAAGTGGGATTATATATGAAATTGGTTATTATGGTTCATCAATTTAATTGATTTAATAAAGTGCTACAAATGAAGTCGGCTGAAAAAGTAAAAACGAACCGCAGGGGTATAAGACGAGTCTTCACAAGTATGAATGGGGTAAATCAGATCAGGGGGTAGCGATGTCGGATCAACCGCAATTTTTTTTGCAATATCTTCACGATGGATGGGAATGTCAGCCGGCGGAAGCCAGGCAAAATGATGATCATTTGCAGTACGCCCGATCCGGGCAGCTAAACGGAACATATAACGGCTCTGTTCCAGCGTCTTTTCCGGCGGAGGTGCCGGGGACCATCCACACCGACCTTTTGCGTAACGGCATTATCGAAGATCCTTTTTTTGGTGATCATGAAACCCGCTTGCAGTGGATCGGAGAGTGGGACTGGATCTACCGCATATCATTTCAGCCGGATCCGGAAATATGGAAACGACGCTATGTTGTGTTGCTATTTGAGGGACTGGACACGTATGCCGACGTCTACTTGAACGGGGAACAAATCATCTCGGCGGATAACATGTTTCGTCAGTGGCAGGCGGATGTCCGGGATCTCCTGGTTGAAAATGAAAATATTCTGGAAATTTGTTTTAATAATGTTTTCAAGGTCAACAAACCCAAATGGGATCAGGCGCCACTCCGCCTTCAGGCGGTGGATAACAATGACCAGGCGGAGATCAAGTTAAGTGTTTATTCACGAAAAGCCGGTTTCCATTTTGGATGGGACTGGGGCCCTCGTTTGATTACATGTGGTGTATGGAGACCGGTGTGCTTGCAGGCTTGGGATGATATACGGTTGATTTCTGTACGGTACGAACAATCATTCCCGGAGCAGGTCATTGAGGAGGGTGGCGTTACGTCATATCCTCATGTGGATATGACTGCGGATGTGCTAATATCGGCTCACTATGCACAGGACGTACGGATTGTGATCCGTGACCGTGAACAGGTTTATCTGACCCGACTGCTGACGCTCCACGCTGGTCAACACCGGTATCCGCTTACATTTCGGATTAACCAGCCTAAGCTGTGGTGGTGCAATGGCCTTGGGAAGCCCTATCTCTATCATTTTGAGGTGCTGGTAGAACCTGTCGGCGGAGAACCAGGTGGAGAACCGAAAAATTTCGTGTATGAAAGAACCGAAGTTGGGATTCGTAAAATTGATCTTGTTAGGGAATTAGATGACTTCGGCAAGAGTTTTTATATCCGGATCAACGATATCCCGGTGTTTGTGAAAGGGGCTAATTACATTCCGCAGGACAATTTTCAAACTCGTGTAGACATTGAACGGTACGAGCATGTGATCCGGTCGGCTGCCGCAGTGAACATGAACATGTTGCGTGTATGGGGTGGAGGCATTTACGAAGAGGATGAATTTTATCGGCAGTGTGACCGGCACGGTATCATGGTTTGGCAGGATATCATGTTTGCATGTGGCATGTTTCCGGCCGATGACGCTTTTCTGGAAAATGTGCGGAATGAGGTTCGTGATAATGTGGAGCGGCTGCGAAATCATGCCTGTCTGGTGTTGTGGTGTGGTAACAACGAAAACGAGATGATATGGCACCTGGAGTGGAAAGATCAGTACGACTCTGAGCAGCAGAGAACCTATGAGCAGGATCTGCACAAACTGTTCTATGACGTCATTCCGGAAGCGATTCATACCAGTGATGGTACCAGGGATTACATTCCGGGGTCACCACTGGCTGGTTATAATGATATGCCGGTTGAAAACGGAAACCTGCATTACTGGGAGGTCTGGCACGGACGCCAGCCCTTCGAGGAGTACGGGAAACAGGTAGGGCGTTTCATGACCGAATACGGATTTCAATCCTTTCCGGATCCGGTATCGGTAAACAAGTTTACAGGTCCGGGGGACAACCATGCGGAGTCTTATGCAATGGAAGTACACCAGCGCTGCAAGGCGGATAAGCGGCGGGATGGCCAGTATGGTAACAGGCTGATCACCGACTATATGGCACGCTACTACCGGGAGCCGAAGGGTTTCGAGTCCTTTTTGCTTGTTTCGCAATTGCTTCAGGCAAAAGGTGTGGGTATGGCTGTGGAAACACACCGGCTCAGAAAGCAGGGACGATATTGTATGGGCACACTTTATTGGCAGCTGAATGATTGCTGGCCCGCTGTCTCATGGTCCGGTATGGATTACTACGGCCGATGGAAGGCGCTTCATTATCATCTCAGACAACTTTACGGAGACCTGTTGCTGGTGGCTGAAATTGATGATCATGAAAAAACAGACCCGCAAAACCCCTCCTTTCCGCAGGTCAGGATTTTTGTGGTATCCGATTTGCCAGAATCGCTGAGCGGGACCCGGATGGAACTGGAGATAAATGATTTCACAGGTAAACAAATAATGAATGGTTCAGCACCGTGTGATGTCGCCCCGTTTGGTGTATCTCAAACGACTTTTTCGCTGAATAAGCCGACAGAAAACGGGCACCCCTCCGGTTGCTATATCCGGGCTGAACTCAAGCAGGGTGACCGGACAAAAGCTATCCGCCTGTTTTATTTTGTAGAAGAGAAAAATATGGAGCTTCCGGATCCCGGATTAGCGTTTGAACTGGAACATTCCGAAGAAACCGATGGTTATAAAATAATATTGCAAACAAGATATTTAGCTAAAGATGTAGTTTTGATACTCGAAGGTACCGATCACAGCTTCTCCGATAATTATTTTGACATGGAGCCGAAGGAGACCAGGGTGGTAGGACTATCAACCCGGTCGAGTTTAACCTATGTGCAAAATCATTTGAAAGTACATTCTCTTGCGGGATTGAGTTGAATAATTTGATATACCTGCAGGCAGAAACTCTTACCTTTACGGTGTTATTAATGTAATTTAAACCGTTCACCTTGATTTGAGACCACGATCCGTCCTTTATGAAAAAAATCTTTCTTTTGCTATTCATTTTCCTGCTGTCAAATCCCGCTGCGATGCAGGTTTTGAACACGTTGAATGCGGAGTTCAATCCCGGGTTGTTTCCGGAGCGAATCGTTAACCCGGTCACCATGGCAACAGCCAGACCGTACAAGCTGGTTGTTCACAATATTGAAAACCTGTTTGATGCCGATGGCTATGCGGTGTTTAATGACTATCATCCTGTAGATTCCGATGGAAATCCTCAGTATACGGCGGCTCACGTGTATACCAAAATCCAGAAGCATAGTCGGCTCATGGCACGTTATAACGATGGCATCGGGCCAGACGTAATTGTATTCTCGGAGTTGGAGAGTGATTTTACGCCGTTACCGGGAGGTGATCGATACGACCATTTTGAGGTGCTGGAACAGTACAGCGATGTTACCCTCAAGGAGATGCTTGGTGACAGATTCAACAAGGAGATAGCCGATCTGCCGTCAGAAATTTTGCTGTTGAAAGGGTTTGAAGATTATGGTTTAACCGGTTATGATCTTACCGTTGCTTATGAACGTGATGAGGAGGGGCGCCCCCGCCATGTCCAAAAAAATGTAATCTTTTCACGGTTGCCCATCCAGCATGAAAAAACCCAATCTCATCCGATACCGGATGCCCGTCCGATCCTGGAAACCTGGCTGGATATAGATGGCTATGATCTCGTGGTTTTTGCAAACCACTGGAAATCACGCGCCTCTGATGCTGAAATAGAGAAAATACGCGTTGAAAATGCCCGGGTTTTGAAAGAGCGGCTGGATGAGTTACGCGCGGAAAACCCAAGAGTTGATTTTATTTTGGGTGGTGATTTCAACAGTGACTACAATCAGTCCCATCGTTATCCGTATATGGAAAAAACCGCCGTGAATGACGTTTTGCGCTCCGTAGGAGATGAGCGTAAAGTAAAGCAAGGCGAAACGGATGCCGTGTATAATTTGTGGTATGAACATGATATTGACCGGCGTGGGTCTGACACTTTTCGCGGTTACTGGGGTACATTAATGCAGATCATGATCAGTCCGGGTTTGTATGATTTTCATGGTGTGCAGTATGTGGATCAATCGTTTGATGTGGGGCGTTTTCCAGGCAAGAATGTGTACCGGAACAGCGGAGCCCCCAACCGCTGGTATTTTTTTGACGATGGAGGTGGGTACTCGGACCATCTGCCCATCAGTATGAAATTCACTGTTGTTGAGGACGATGATCACGAAAGGGTAATATCGCTGGATGATCCCGGAGTGAATGATGATGAATATTGGGACCCTATCCCGGTGAATTATGAAATGCCGGATCCCGAATTTGTTTTTATGCCGGAAGATTATCAAGAAAAGGAGCTCCGCTCGGCGGAATTCTTCAACAAGCTCATCTATGTGGAGGGAGCGCTGACGGAGGGTCCGCGGATTGAAGTGAACGGGAAATATTATGATTTGTATGCTCCGAACCCGGATCACCGTGAATATCTGGGCAGACTTGCTGAGGAGGGTGAGGAGATTGTCTTTATCGGAAGACTCGGTACATTCCGGGGAAACTGGCAGTTTGTTATTGGCGATCGCAAATACATTAATCCGGACTGGGCCCCCTATCCATAGTTGTTTTGGGGACGGTAAGTTGTTTTGGGGACATGAAATTCGCTCCAGCTGGTGTGATTACCTTGGGTATCTGTTTGTGACGAAGGGATAGGGTTATAATGAAGATACATGTATGTGTTGTATTATCAGGTTATTATGTGTAGATTTATTGATGGAGGATATGGGTTTTGCTAACCTGGTCAGTTCTTCCGCCGGTGTCTAAAGCGTGTAAGGCCCGGAAGTGTGTTTTGCTTTCCTCAACAGACATTCACTCAACTCAACAAGTAATGTATCCATCGTTACGTCCCTTACCTCTGGTGGTGGTACTATTTCTACTGCCTGTTGTACTTACCGGTTCCACCGTCACTTTTGTTGATACGGGGCACGAATATCAGATCACCGGAACGATCACTGATACCAGCGGAAACCCCGTTTCCGGCTTGGTAGTGGATATGGTCGACGCACACGATGTGCTCATTGATCGTGATACAACCACTTCGGGGGGATCCTACCATGTATCCCGAACCGTGACATCTGCCGATCCCCACCCAACGGGCGACACACCGGAACAATTTGAATTGGGTCCGATGTATCCCAACCCCACTGGCGGCCAGTCCATTCTGCCGGTCCGCATTATTGACGAGGGGAGTTATCGCATCGAGCTCTTCAGTATGGACGGGCGTCTGATCAGATCGATTGAAGAAAGCATGAGTGCAGGGCAACATGCCGTCCACATCAGTATGCCATTGAGCGCCGGCACCTATCTGGTGCGCGTGCGTGGAGAGGGCTACAGTGAAGCCCGCCAGGTCACCTCGCTTTCAGGAAGCGGTCCGCGACTGACGGTTATCCATGGTTCCGCGATGTCCGCCAACCGGCGTGAGGCCGCAGAACAGATCAGCCGAAAACAGCCATTTTCCATATTTGATACCGAACCGGTGACCCTGAAAGTGCATGGAAACGGTCTCTATGAAAATTATGCGACGCAGTTCGATATTCCAGGCACCTATGATTACGATATCATCTTGCAACCGTTTGGAATAGACCCGGCTATTGCTTGTGCCGATCTGCAAACTTCGGAGACCTCCTCGATTCCGGCACGCTATATTCATCTGGAAGGTCTGGACGAGGTGTTTGGCGAGGAGCCGATGGCCTGGTTTTATGATGCTACTGTCGATGAGCCCGTAGAGGATGACCGTCACCCCGCGTTCATCGAACGGATTGGTGATGACGGTCAGGCGCAAATAGCTGTGCCGCTGCATCCGGCAAAATCAATGGAGGGCGGAGCGGTTAACATTGTGATCATCAGCGAAAACGAGTCCGTTGTGTGTGAGGGACTCCCTTTTGAGATCGAATCCATGGCTCCGGCACCCGGGACACTGGTTGGTATCGCGGATGACCTGGAGGAAATGCTGACAGTCCGCGCCGCTGCAATCGGCTATACCAAGGCGGAATTACTGAATGCCGACCTCACCGGGCTGGCTCCGGACGTGATGCCCATCGCAGCCGGTTTTCAGATACTGGAGGGGGATGTTTTTTCTAACAATATACGCGCCATCATTAATGGAGAGGCGCCGATCGCAGAGGATATGGATGATGAGGCAATGGCGTTGATGGAGGCGGCTATGGCGGCATCCGGCTACGCCGCCACGCTCGCATCGCTGAATTCGGAGCTTTCGGATCTTCCCGATATGGATGCGATGACCGAGGCCGTATCAGGCAAACGTGTGCCGGAGGGCCATTTTGAGCAATCCTTCGGACTTGAGCGGGTTTCGCTGTCGTCACCCCAGACGCTGAGTAACTATATGAATGCGCAGTCCCGGTGTGCCAATGCGAATACCGGAGCCGCGCAGGCATCGCGCGTAGGCGGCGGACTCGTGTTGACCGGCGTGGCGTTTCTGGTACCACCCAGTGCTCCGGCTGCCGGGGTGGCCGCACTCAATCTGTTTTTGATGGATCTGATTCTGGGAATTTGCGAGGATCAGTATCCGTCAAAACTGCGGGACATCCAACTGGCGCTCGATCCGGCATCGTTCTATGAGGATTCCGGGGAGACCGGTGAGTGGGAGGCCTCGCTTGAGGCAGAGGCAAACGGATTTACACTGACCTGGCCCGACGCGATCGGTGCCATACCGGGCCTGGGAAAAGTCGGTGAAAAAGTAGGAAGCATCGCCCGTCAAACCGACGCGATCCAGGGGCTGGTCGGGGAGACGACCGAACTTGTTCAGGGCTTCGCGACTGCGGGATTGGGTCTGAGTGCCGAAAGCGGTCCGATTAATTACCCGGCCACGATTTACGGCCCGTTAACGATCGACCCGACTACCGACGAGGACTATTTTATCTGGGACCTGGTCACACAGGCCGAAACGCCGCCGTTCGGCTTTATCGATGACGATGCCGGGTATGAACCGCTCGCCGCCGGTGAAGCGGAGTTGTGGGTGCAGACGGCTCAGGGCGTGTTCGAGGGCAACCACTCCAGTGCACAGGAAGAACTGGAGGTTCGCGCGATCGAAGTGGAAATCGATATCCTCGGAATGGAGAATACGGCAACCAATATTATCCGGATGGGTCCGGAGACCATGTTCGGAAATGAGATCACACTGGCGGCTTCGGTGGAATATGCGCACGACGAATCCATCGACTGGTACTATGAGGTTATAGAGGGGCCGAATCCTGTGCGGTTTGAGCAGTCCGGGCCGGACAACGAGATGCTTTTACTCTCATTTTTGGAGGAGTCGGAA
>CAYMBG010000095.1:0-6274 GCA_964388615.1 uncultured Chitinophagales bacterium
TTGTAAGTATCGAATTTACCCATGGTAGTACTGGCCCGGAATAAATATACATAAAGTGCGTTTGTTTCACTGCTTTCTGATGTGCTCCACCAGTTACCCCACTCGCCTAAAGCTTCAAAGGTGCCATCAGCCTGGCGACTGCCTCCGGGTAAGGCAGTAAACCCCGTTTTGTTGTCATCGGCTTCACTGGTAGTATTCCAATGGTCTGTGCCGGCTTCTTTTAGATGCCCTCCGGCGTTGACTCCAAGGTGGCTAGATAGTTCATCCCAGTCGGTGTTGTCTGGAACCCGCCAGCCCTCGGGACACAAATTTCCGTGTTCAACGGTATACCAATTGTAAAGCGCTCCATAAGTATCTTGAAATGATGACTTGTCATTTTGATACCAAGAGTAAGCGGGTTCACGGGTATCAGCCCATTTACGACGAGATTCAATGTGTGTAATTTCCCGGCCATTATTGAATCGGCTTGTTCTCAGATTTTCAGCCATCCAAATCTGCTCTCCAATGGTTACAGTCGCATACGTGTTGCCGTCGATATCAGTAACGGCTTGTGTTTGGTCCCATTTTTCGGCATTGATCAGAAAAACAGTGAGCAGGAAAAAACAAAAAAAGGAAGTTTTCATGAAAAACACTTTGTTCGGAGATCGGTTTAGTTTAATTGGAAGGATGTCATAAGCCTTGACGGGCCACCCGAAGAATAAGAAGGGTTTTCTTCAAACAAAAATGGGACCGGTATAAAAAAACCCTGCAAGTCTGTATTGTATTGACCTGCAGGGCTTTTTGTGGATGTGGGACCGGGCGGAATCGAACCGCCGACACACGGATTTTCAGTCCGTTGCTCTACCGACTGAGCTACAGTCCCTCCGGACTGTGAAGAGTTCCAAATATACACTCTTTTTTATTTCGAAGAAACCGGTTTTCCAACTTTTTCCGGTAATGGCACCTGTTTTCCGCCGATATGTATGTCTTTCAGGCGCAGTTGTAAACTCGTCCGGTTGTTCCAGGTATTTTCCTCAAGAGTATAAGCAATGTCCACCCGATTGGAGCCTGCCTTTTGCAGAGGTTCGAAGAACCGGTGCAAATTAAAACCGATCGCTTCAAAGGGTGCGGATCCTTTTTGTTTTATTCTCATTTTCAAGTGACCCTGTCCAACAATGGTGGGTTTGCCGACAATATGGACATCCCGGCTGACGAATATGGGGCGTAGGTTATGAGGCCCAAATGGTTCAAATTGTTTCAGCAGCTTCCAGAATCGCGGCGTGATTTCTGAAAGCGGTAGTTCCGCATCGATGTTAAGTTCTGGGTTGAAATCCTGTTCGGAGAGCATTTCACCGGTAATTTCCTGAAATCGCTCAATAAAGGGCTCCAACTGCCCCTTGGAAATGGTGAGTCCCGCCGCATATTTATGGCCGCCAAATTGCACCAGGAGATCATCGCACTGTTTTAATGCATCATAGATGTTGAACCCGCTGATGCTCCTTGCTGATCCTTTGATCATGCCGTCAACCGTACTCAGCATGATTGTTGGTCGACAGTATAGATCTACAAGGCGTGATGCAACGATTCCGATAACGCCAAGATGCCAGTCCGGGTCATGTAATACCAGGCAGGAGCAATCATCCTCGGAAGGTTGGCTGCCGACTTGTTGAAGCGCCTCTTCCATGGTCCGGGTATCGGTATCACGCCGCTTGAAATTAATTTTTTCCAGTTTTGAAGCATAAGCTTCGGCATCCCGGGCTGTTTCGGCTATTAACAGAGCAACAGCGGTTGCAGCATCTCCCATCCGTCCGGCGGCATTGATACGCGGACCCAATGAGAAAACAATATGGGATGTGGTGATATTGGAATCCCTGAGTTGAATCAGGTCAAGCAGTGCTTTGACGCCGGGCCGTGGTTTTTCGTTGATCATCTTCAGCCCTTCCTGCATCAAAATTCGGTTTTCATCAACAATGGGAACAATATCGGAAGCTATGGATATGGATACAAGGTCCAGAAACGGATGAGCTACCTCTGGCGGAAGTCCCAGCTTGATCAATGTGGCCTGCACCAGTTTATAGCCCACACCAGCACCGGACAACCCCTTGAATGGATATGAGCAGCCCGGTTGCTTGGGATCAATTACGGCAAAAGCATCGGGTATGCTTTCACCGGCATTGTGATGGTCACAAATGATCAGATCGATTCCCTTACTTTTGGCATACTCGGTCTCATCGACCGCTGTAATGCCACAATCTACCGATACGATTAAGGTACAATCGCTTCCCACGGCAAAATCAATCCCGTCTTTACCGATCCCGTAACCTTCTTTGAACCGATGTGGTATGTAATAATGGACATCCACCCCGAAATTTTTGAGAAAGGTATACAAGATGGCGGTAGCAGTTGTACCATCGACATCGTAATCGCCATACACAACTACTTTTTCATCCGAACGAACAGCCGCTGCCAGCCGGTCCGAGCCGACATCAACGTCTTTCATCAGAAAAGGGTCATGCAATTGATTCAGGGATGGTCGGAAAAAAAGTCGCGCATCTTCAAAGTTTGTTATCCCCCGTAGCGTGAGCAGACTAGCAATAGACCGGGGAATCCCCAGTTCCTCCTGTAAGAGGGATACAGCCTCCTCATGTTCCGGGTGGATATAGTTCCATCGGAAAGACATAATGGTATTTGTCTTGTTTTTTTTATCATGAAAAGGCGGGTGGCGGTCAGGCCAACATGCCAAACGAGCTAAGCTTGCCTCGCGATATTGCGTATCCAATACGTAAAACTTATTTGCGTTTAAAATCGTATTGGATGACTGAGAATAATGTAAGAAAAACTAAGCTTTTATGATATTACATTAGAATCCTCTCATTTTATAGCAGGGTACTGTTTTAAAAGAGCTGATCACATTTTTACAGTTCTTCCTGCAAGGCCATACGTGTAAGGATTGTTTGGGGAGGACTAAGAGTGTATATTTAAAGCTTCCCAAAAAGGTCTCAATTGAATTGTGGCCGGTATATATCAGATATCCTATGTTATTGCATGCGAATGCTCAAATTCCGGTTTTTGTAAAGACGTTAATGGGATTGGAGGATGTGCTTTCCGAAGAACTGCGCTCTTTGGGGGCAAAGGATATTTATCCCGGAAGGAGGGGTGTTTCCTGTGTGTGTGATGAAGAAACCCTTTACAAAATATTGATACACTCGCGGCTTGCCCTGCGGGTGCTTGTTCGTCTGAAAGGCGGCCATGTGACGAATGAAGAGGAGCTCTACCAGTGGGTGCAAACAATAGACTGGCATAGTTTCATCACATTGAAACACACCCTGGCTGTTGATGTTGTTACTTTTCATCCGGAGATGAATCATACGGTTTTTTTGGCGCAAAAAACCAAAGATGCGATTGTCGACTGGTTTCGGGAGCAATATGAATTAAGGCCGAGTGTAAATCCCAAAGACCCGGATGTGCGAATTAATGTGCATATTTCAAAAGACGGTTCGGCACATATCGGACTGGATGCTTCCGGGAGAAGTATGAATCAACGTGGATATCGGGTTCACAGTGGGAAAGCGGCCATTAATGAGGTGCTTGCAGCGGGTTTGATTGCCATGAGTTTATGGGATCCTGAGACACCGTTTGTTGACCCGATGTGCGGATCCGGTACGCTGGCTATTGAGGCCGCAATGATCGCAAAGAAACGGGCACCGGCATTGCTAAATGAAAATTTCGGGATTAAGCGCTGGCCGCAATTTCGTGAAACCTTGTGGAGCCGTTTGATACGTGATGCCAAGCGTGATGAGCGGCGGGATGTTGATTGGATTTATGCCAGTGATCAGGATTCCCGCGTAATCGAGCAATGCAAAAAGAATATCAAGGCTGCCCGTCTTACCCATAACATCTGCGTTTCTGAAAAACCATTCCAAAAACTGTGGATACCGGAGGGTAACGGGGTAATTATTTCCAATCCTCCTTATGGAGAGCATCTTGGAGAACGCGAGCGTCTTAAACCGATGTATGAAGAGCTGGGAAAGGTGTTGCGGTATAAAGCAAAAGGATATAAGGCCTATTTTATTACACCGGACCCCGAGTTTAAAAAAAGTGTGCCGATGAAACATGGAAAAATATTCAACGTGCTCAACGGTACCATTGCCTGTGAGTACATCTCCTATTCAATCGGATCTAAAAAATGAAAAAAGAGGAGTTCCTGTATCGTGACCGTTTATTAACGGCCATCACAACCGACGGGCAATACCGGATTGCCATTGTCAAGTCAACCGACCTGGTCAGACAGGCCCGGAAAAACCACCAGCTTTCTTTGCTTACTTCCGTATTGGTCGGACGAAGTCTGACCGGAGCACTGTTACTGGCCTCTAATCTGAAAGGCGAAGAACGTATTCAATTGAAACTGGAAGGCCATGGTCTGGTGAAAGCGGTGATTGCGGAAGCAACCAGCCATGGAGAGGTACGAGGTTACACGCTTCAGCCGGATGCGGAGTTGGATATTGAGAACAATGAAACGCTGGGTGACGGACTGGGAGTCGGACTTCTGAGTGTCTCAAAGGTTTTGTATAACAAAGCCCGGCCGGTGACGGGCACTGTTGAGCTGAAACGCGGCAACGTAAATGAAGATCTTGCCCATTATCTTATGCAGTCTGAGCAGGTCCCCTCGGCCGTTTCACTGGATGTTTCGATAGATCATAACGGTGGGATAGGTCAGGCGGGCGGCGTGTTGATACAGGCCATGCCGGGCGCGGATAAAGAACGGACCCATCGGCTGGAGCAAAATATCATGAACATGGCTCAAATCGGACAGCAGCTCGAAGACGGGTATCTGGATGAAATATTGAGTACGGTAACGGAGGGAGTCGAGGTTAAAGAGTTGTCCCGATATCCGGTTGATTTTTTCTGTCGATGTTCCAAAGATCAGCTTTTTAGAGCTTTATCACTGTTAAATCCTGAGGAATTATTGGCTATGGAGGGGAACAGCGAAGAGATGGTCTGCCACTATTGCGGAAAAAGATATCAATTCAGCCGTGATGAAATCAATGCCATTGCGGAAAAAGCGAGAGCGAGAAAAAACTGAGGCCTTTTATTTCATAATTCAGCAGGCGACAAGATCTGTTTGTGAGGGTGTCCCGGAGGGGTGTCATCACGATTAAATTGGCGAATGTGCGTGAAGTACTTTCTTCTTGAGGTGCTGAATGAGAAAGTAGCTTAATAGCGCCGAAGCCGGGGCTATTACGCGTTCATCGACATCAAAACAGGAGTGATGCAGCGGATAGGTGGTTGAAGGGGCATGAGCGGTGCCCACGCGCATGAAGAGGCCAGGGATTTTTTGGGTATAATAGGCGAAATCTTCGGCACCAATGCTTTGTTCCCTGTCGGGAAATTTCTCATCGCCAAGTTCGGTGGTAATGATCTGGCGAATAAAATGGTACATTTGATGGTTGTTGATGACAGAGGGGGCGCCTCCTCCGAATTGTACTTCAGCCTGAACATGGTTCAGCGAGCCTATGGAGGTAACTATCTCCCGGGTGTATTCGCGAAGTTGCTGGCGCAATTGCTCATCCATCGTGCGGATGGTACCGCCGAATGTCACATGATGCGGAATCACGTTGAGCGCATCACCTGCATGAAAGGAGCATATCGACAAAACGGCAGGTTTGCGTGCATCCGTGACTCGTCCGATCATCTGGTACAGATGCTGGATGATTTGGTGGGCAATCCATATGGTGTCCCTGCCTTCATAAGGCCGGGCAGAATGGGTTGTAGAGGGGGTATCCACAGTGACCTCAAAAGTATCAAAGGAACCGGTTTCGGGACCTGGCCTCGCACTGTAACTGCCGCTTGGCAGCGTGGGATCACAATGAATACCGTAAATGGCTTCAACTTCATCCAGAACACCCTCTTTTATAATGCGGGGTGCACCGCTTGGAATTACCTCTTCGGCGGGTTGCCAGAAAATACGGACGGTACCCTTTAATGAACGCCGGTTTTTTTGCAGAAGCTTTGCTACATTAGCCGCTATTGTACTATGCACGTCATGTCCGCAGAGGTGGCCGTATCCAATTCGTTTAGAAGCATATTCGGTTTCTTTCCGATCCTGGATGGGCAACGCGTCCATGTCGGCTCGATATGCGATCAGAGGCCCTTCTTCATTACCGGCGATATCAAGATAGAAGCCGGTACCCGCCATACCGGAAGGTGTGGGTAGTCCTTTTTCAGTAAGATGCCGTTGAAGGGTTTGTGATGTTTGGTATTCCGCCCATCCTGTTTCCGGGGTTTGATGCAATAC
>CAYMBG010000095.1:6374-10425 GCA_964388615.1 uncultured Chitinophagales bacterium
TTTTTTATCTGTTTTGCCGCTCTCTCTGTGAGTGCCACGGGCGGATGACTGTTTATCTGTTTTTCCGCATCCATATAGATTGATCGCTAATTGATTTATCATGCCGATTTAGATCGGCGTGTTTCAGTTCTTATTTATATAGGTTCCAAATATACAAATATTTAAACCCAAACAGAAGCGGCGGCATTCCAGTGGGCTCCTTGTTTAATAAGAAAAAAGGTATTGCATTCAGACAGTGGAGATAGTTTTGCACCGGGAATTATACCGACAGTGCGAAAAAATCGTTCTGCTTCTTTTTGATCAGACGAAGCACGCCCAGGCTGGTTAGGTCAACCAGGATTTTTGAGGCCTGGGATTTTTTTATATCGGCCAGGCTGGAATACTGATCTACCGTGATTTCGGGGTATTCATTGAGATAACGGAACAGTTTTTGTTCGTTAGCCCCATAGTGAAAGGAGACCCCTTTCCCGTTTGATTGACTATAGAGCAGTTGTGTCATTTCAGAACTGGCACGGGTGCTTTGATCATCGACTCGAACATAAACAGCGCCATCCTCCCCATTTTGCACGGTGACTGGTTTGACTTTGGATTCAGATATATAAACCAGCAGAATCTCACGTTCGTAAAAGGGGATGATCTCCATATGATAAGAAAGCGAAGGGCTGCAGAGCTCCCGGGCGGCTTGTTCCAGAAAGAAATCCTGTTCGTGATAGCTTTCGACACCGGTCATGGTCCGGTCATCATCAACACCAATGACGAGATGTCCGCCATGCGTGTTGGCAAATGCGGCTATTTCCCGGGCGATTTTTTCAGGAGAGGAGATGGACCTCTTGAACTCAAGAAGAAGCCCTTCGCCGGGTCGAATCAGATTTTTCAAGTCCCGCAAAGTCATGGAACTATGGATGGGGGCATGATAATTCATAATACGTAAATCTGATGATTGCTTTAAAAGAACGATTAAAGCTACAACGGAGTAAATGTTAAAATATGACTTCGTCCTTGGGTTCACGTGTCATAAGCGCGTGAACGCCATCAGCAGGTGTCATATCGGTAAACAATACCTGGTAAACTTTTTCGGTGATGGGCATATTTACGCCGAGTGTGCAGGCCCATTTATATACCGATTCGGTGGTTTTAATTCCTTCAGCGACCATATTCATGGATTTGGTGATTTCCTGCAGCTTTTCGCCTTTGCCAATACGATAGCCGACATCCCGGTTACGACTATGTATACTGGTACAGGTTACAATCAGGTCTCCGATCCCGGTAAGTCCGGAAAAGGTGTCCTGTGATGCACCAAGCCGGAGGCCCAGTCTTCTGATTTCCGTTAGGCCACGCGTGATAATTGCTGCTTTGGCATTATCGCCGAGTTCAGCTCCATCTGCTATGCCAGCGGCAATGGCCATGATATTTTTTACGGCACCGGCAACTTCAACACCCAATATGTCGCGATTCACATAGACTCGGAATGTGGGGGACATGAATGCTTTCTGGACAAATACGGCTGTTTTTTTAGAGTTGGATGAAGCAACTACAGTGGTGGGCATGTTACGCCCAACCTCTTCCGCGTGACTGGGTCCGGATAGTACGGCAATATGGTCGTCGCTGATCACCGGGTCAAGAACTTGTGAAAGTACCTGGCTCATGGTCAAAAAGCTATCCTTTTCAATTCCTTTCGATACCGAGATAATGCGCTCTCGTCCGGTAAGAAGGGGTTTGACGGATTCAGCCATATTACGGATGGTGTGCGATGGCGTAGCAAATACTACCATGTCGGCACCTTCCAGGGCTTTATCAAGCTCGGAGTAGGCGGTTACGGTCTTGGGAAGAAGAATATTCGCCAAATAAACACCATTTTTGTTGTGTTTACGGATATTTTCAACAATCTCCTTCTCTCTGGCCCACATATTTATGGTGTGGCCATTTTTGGCAAGCAACAGGGCGATTGCCGTTCCCCAGCTCCCGGCTCCTATGATACTGGTTTTCACGTTTATTACTCCTCGTTTATTCGGCCTTTAGCAGGTTTGAATGATGTTATCCGGTTTTCGTTGCCTTCAATAAGCCTGCGAATGTTGGTGTGATGCTTGATGATTATTGTTGCCGCAACTAACGCGCTCAGCACAATCAGACTTCCGTCAACAGGAAAGTTAAAACCATATTTGAGCATCAATAAAAACAGCGGATAGGAAAATGTGGCAAGGATGGAGGCTAATGACACATAGCGGCTTGAAAATAGCACAATCAGGAATATGCCTATTGCCAGGGAGATGGATATGGGTTCAATACCATAAAGCATTCCGGCTGCCGTGATCACTCCTTTCCCTCCTTTAAATCGCGCGTAAAGTGGATACATATGTCCTATGACAGCGGCCCCACCGGCAATCAGGCGCATGAATACATCGGTCTCCCAAATGCCACTCCATATTCCGATCGTTACCGGCACCTCTTCCGGGACAGCGCCGGTTAAATAGCCAAGTTGGCTAATATAATAGGCCGCTGTGAATCCTTTAACGATATCGATCAGGCTGACCGCCGCACCTGCTTTCCAGCCCAACATGCGGAATGTGTTGGTGGCGCCTGCATTTCCGCTACCATGTTCCCGTATGTCAATCCCTTTGAAAAGCTTACCGACCCAAACCGAGGTTGGTATGGAGCCTAACAGATAACTTAATACGATAATAATGATAAAGGATAACATGCGGTACTCCGAAAAAACCTTGAGGGATAGAGTTGATTTTTACAATAGTGTAAAATATGACTTTTCAAGTTTTATACTATGACGTGGTCGCCAGATGCTTTTCGGCATGATAGGATGAGCGCACAAAAGGTCCGCTTTCAACGTGCTCGATCCCTTTGCTTTCGCCGATCTCTTTGTATGTTTCAAACATTTCCGGAGGTACATACTCCTCGACATTGAGATGCATTTTGGTAGGTTGCATGTACTGACCGATGGTCATGATGTTGACTCCAATAGCGGCGATATCATCCATAACCCCAAATACTTCGGCCGGTGTTTCTCCAAACCCAACCATGATACCGGTCTTTGTTCGCATTCCCTGCTCTTTGGATATTTTGAGCAGTTCTAATGAGCGGTCGTATTTAGCCTGGGGCCTGACCCGCCGGTATAGGCCGGGAACACTTTCCAGGTTGTGATTGAGGATATCCGGCCTGGCATCCAATACCGTCTGAAGTGCGTCCCAAATTCCTCTGAAATCGGGGATAAGTACCTCAATGGTAACGCCGGGGATCGCATCCTGCAGACGGTGAATAGTTTCCGCGAAAATAGGAGCGCCACCGTCTTTGCGCTCATCACGATTTACTGAAGTGATCACCACATGTTTCAGATCCATGAGCTTGGCTGCGTCGACAACACGGCTTGGCTCATCCCAATCCAGCTCTTTCATGGGGCGTCCTGTTTTGATGGCACAAAAACCACAAGAGCGGGTGCATACATCACCCAGTATCATGAATGTTGCCGTTCCGGCATTCCAGCATTCCGCCATATTGGGGCAACGGGCTTCGGAGCACACCGTGTGGAGGGTGTTGTTTTCTATGATGTCCGATATCTCTTTGTATACCTTGCCACCGGGAATCTGTGAACGCAACCAATCCGGCCGTCGCTTTCGCCCCTTTGTTTTATCCTTCTGGATGCCGGCTCCTGTTTCTATGGCCATTTCATTCTTTTTTGCGGCAGGTTTTTGCTGTCCAGCTTCGGTTTGGGCGGAAGTTTGCCTGTCGGCTGGGTTACTGATAGTGTCGCGTTCGTTATACATGAAAAGTATTCCTGATTCTTGTGTAAGGCTTATAGATGGCGTGTCATGAGGCGCATCAAATATAATAAACAGCTATAAAATAAGGACATCTGCTCGAAACTAAAATTTTTAGACTGTTCAGTGAGATTCTGTCACGGGTTGACAATCTCTTTAATACGATCCGGATTGATGGGTACAATCTTGCAGTCGAACTGATGTTGTAGCTCTGTAACGAGTTGCTTTTTTATTTGTTCTCTATCCGGTGGATTTTTCAACAGACGGCTGAAGCTGGTAACACC
>CAYMBG010000096.1:0-10355 GCA_964388615.1 uncultured Chitinophagales bacterium
ACCACATAAAAAACACGCTCCGCTCGACTCTTTGGAGTACCGGGAAGCACAAAATGACATCTGGTTCCCATTGCATAAAAACTATTATGATAAGGCGGATTTACTGAAGAACTCATTGATTTACGAGGTGAAATTTAACTCAACGGAGATGTCAATTTGAAATTTTGACCCATATTATCAACGAACTTTGTTTCCACATATTTAATATGATTGGCCGGTTTTACATTTCCTTTGATCTGTTCTAAAAGTAACGCTGTAGCACTTGAACCCATTTTTGCCGCTGGTTGCAGAACATAAAAATCGGCGTCTGAAAACATGTTCATCATCCCGTTTTCGCCATGGAATGTCAGTGATTTAATATTATTGACTAATTCAGGATCTATTTCTTTCATGGCGGCATAAGCTCCCAGTACAACGGGAAATGTAGCCCCGTAAATCACTTCAGGCTTCTCACCACGAGCAACCAACTCCTTAAATCCTTTATAACCGGAGTCTTCATCAAAGCCCCCCAATACAATTTTATTCTTATCAACGGCAATTCCGTTCATTTCAAGCGCTTGTTCATATCCGAGTTTACGATTTTTTCCAATAAGATTATGCTCATAACCTCCCAGATGGGCAATATTGGTATATCCTCTTTCAATCAGATTATTAACCGCCTCTCGGGAAGCTTTCATATCATCAATAATCACACTATTAAAACCCAAATCCGGTATATGCCTGTCAAAAAATACCAGTGGCAGCTGCAAGTCCGACACCCATTTAAATATATCTGTAGATTTCGTCTCCGAGGATACCGAAACAAGCAATCCTTCCACCTGCATAGACACAAGGGATTCAATATGCTTCTTTTCCAGTTCTTCTTTCTCATCGGAAACCGTTAAAACAATTCCATATCCTTCAGATTCCGCATACTCCTGAACACCGTGTAAAATATGAGCAAAAAAATTGTGAGCAATTTTCGGAACCACCACCCCAATCGTTTTGCTTTTGGAAGAGGTAAGTGATCTGGCAATCAAATTGGGGCGATACCCCATCTCTTTCGCTTTTTGTTCAACATTTTTTTTGGTTGCTTGAGAAATATCAGGGTGATTTCGCAACGCTTTCGATACACTGACTTTCGACAGGTTCAACTCTTTTGCAATATCACTAAGAGTTATTTTCCTTTTCATCTTTATCTTCTTATGGCATTAAATGATCAATGGCAAACGCAAATCATTTGATAAGCAAACCAGGCTTAATCGGTAACTGAAAGTAAAACAATTTGAGTTCACAAATCAACCCTGCCGCAGAGGTTCTTGCCAATTAACAAATCCTGTTTAAACGATCATTTTTTTTAACTTTGTAGCGTAAATAATAAAACGTGTCATCAATATAATCACTCCACTTTTACAAAACCGTTGTTTACTGCGTAATGTTTCAACTGATTTCGTAGCAGCTTACGTGCTCGTCGTACTTGAGTATCTACCGTATTCACTGAAATTCCAAGAGTAGTACTTATTTCTTTGTAGGAAAAACCGTAAATGAGTTTAAGAACCACGATTTCTTTTCGTCTCTCCGGTAACATGGCAATGGCAACCTTAATTGCTTTTGATGCTTCCCTGTAATGCATTTGATCCATCGGAGATAGAACAGGATCCTGGATATTGGCTTGTTTATCTTCGGTTAGTACAATCTCAAATCGCTTCTTCCTGTAGTCATTGATTAATTGATTATAGACCGACCTGTACAGATATGCGCTAACCGAAACATTTGGTTGCCATTTTTTGCGTTTTTCCCATATACGAACAAAAACTTCTTGTACAACATCCTCCATCACTTCCTTCTGTTTTACATAGCGATAAGCAAATTCGCACAGTGGCAAATAATAGGTTTCAAATAAACTCGAAAATGCAACCTTGTCATCATTTCTTATTTTTTCCACCCAATCCAGGTCACGTTCTTTCTTACTTTTACAATTCATAGTTCATCATAATGTTCTCTTTCTGGGATCAAATAAAAATGATTCGTGATTAATCCTCACTGAATTCAAACATTGATAATTGGATAACACTCAGCTTCCAAAAAGTAGATTTCACACGAAAGTTAGCGGTTAAGTATCTTGACAAATGACGCCGTTATTTCGGTCATTTATTTCGATATAATGCTGATTCTGGTCAGTCACAAACCAGCAGCATTGCCTTCATTTTTCAGGCAACTCATGATACCCGAAATAATCCAGGGCGTTGTTGTAACACAGTCGTTTCACCATATCGCCGATCATTCCGAAATCCTGTGGAACAATCCCCCGCTCTATATCCGATCCCAGCATATTACACAATACCCTGCGGTAATATTCATGCCTCGGAAAGGACAGGAAGCTGCGGGAATCGGTGACCATACCTACAAACCGGTTCAGCAGACTCATATTCGACAAGGTCTGCAGATGATCCTCCATTCCCTCTTTCTGATCATGAAACCACCAAGCCGGTCCGTGCTGCAGCTTTCCTTCCACACCGTCGCCCATAAAATTACCGGTCATGGTTGAAAAAACGGCGTTATCCGACGGATTAAGATTGTATAGAATAATCCTGGGAAGCTGACCGCTCACCTCCAGCCGGTCCAAAAACCGCGACAACGGACGGGCTGTTTCAAAATCACCAATCGAATCAAACCCTTTATCCGCCCCGATGTTTTGATACCCCCGGGTATTGTTGTTGCGCAAAGCTCCAATATGCATCTGGAAAGCCCAGCCTTTCTCATTATCCATCAAGGCAAATTCATGCATCATAGCTGACTTGAACTTGCGTACCTCCTGTTCTGAAACTTCCTGATTCCCGAGTGCTTTTAGAAAAATCTCCTCAACCTCTTTTCCGGTATACTCATCGGCATATGGCTCCTCGATTCCATGGTCGGATGCCCGGCATCCCAAAGTGTCGAAATAGTCATGGCGTAAACGAAGCGCCTGTACATATGACTCATAATCATGGATATCCACACCGGAAACCGCCCGCAATTTTTTAACATAAGCTACAAATCCTTGAGTATCTTCCAGCTTCATGGCGTTATCCGGCCGAAAGGTCGGGTACATCACCAGTTCCTCCTTTTTCCGATTCTGCATATATTTTCGATGATGCTCCAGGGAATCCACCGCGTCATCGGTAGTACAGACCACTTCTACCTTTTTCCCTGCTAACAAGCTCCGGGTAGAGAATGTATCGCTTTCAAACGCCTGTTTTGTCTGCTCCCAGATCGCTTCAGCGGACTCTTCGTTCAGTAATTCATCAATATCGAAATACCGCTTCAACTCCATATGTGTCCAGTGATACAGGGGATTTTTGAGTGTTTGCGGAACCGTTTTTGCCCAGGCTAGGAACTTTTCGCGATCGGATGCCTCTCCGGTAATAAACTTTTCATTAATTCCGGCCGTTCGCATCGCACGCCACTTGTAGTGATCGCCTTTCAACCATATTTCCGAGAGATTCGTAAATTTTTTATCCTCATTGATCTCATCCGGAGGTAAATGATTGTGAAAATCTACAACCGGCATCTCCTTCGCGTAGTCGTGATACAAACGCCTGGCCGATTCGGATTGCAGTAAAAAATCATCATGGATAAAGGGTCCCATAAGTTGGCCTCTTCTTATTTAAAAATTAATCGGTACATTTAAAACTAACGCTCTACTCTGCCTGACCCGCCGCTGTCCATCAGCTTTTCCACTTCTTCTTTTGAAACCAGATTGAAATCACCGGTGATAGTGTGTTTCAGACATGACGCGGCAACCGCGAACTCCAGGGCGTCTCTTGAGCTTTCGTAGCTCATCAGTCCACATATCAGCCCGGATGCGAAGGAATCCCCTCCTCCAACCCGATCGACGATCTGTATATCATAGCGCCTGGAGCGTAACGGCTCACTGCAATCGGCATCATCGTGCAACATGGCACTCCACCCATTCCGGCTGGCCGAATAACTTTCGCGCAATGTTATGGCTACCGTGTCAAATTCATACTTCTGACGGATTGATCTTGCCAGCTCCCGGTATCCCTCCTCATCAAGCTCTGCCGACTCTACATTGGTTGTACCGGCCTCAAACCCCAGACTTTTTTGAATGTCTTCTTCATTGGCAATACTGACATCCACATGCTCCATAAGTGGGTTCATCACCGATTGCGCCTCTTTTTCGGTCCATAGTTTCTTCCTGAAATTCAGATCACAACTTACGGTCACGCCTGCTTTTTTGGCCGATTCACACGCAACCGCCAATGTATCTTGAGCATTTTTTCCCAAAGCCGGTGTGATACCGGTCCAGTGAAACCAGTCTACCCCATCAAAGACTGCATCCCAGTCAACCATATCCGGACGAATCTTCGTCACCGCCGATGCAGCCCGGTCATAGATCACTTTCGAGGCACGCTGACTGGCACCCGTCTCGAGATAGTAAATCCCTACCCGGTCACCACCCCTGACAATATGATCAGTTTTTACACCATGTTTGCGTACCGCGTTGACCGCAGCCTGACCGACCTCATGTTCCGGCAACCGGGTTACAAAATGGCTGTCAAATCCATATCCCGCCAATGCCACGGCCACATTGGCCTCGCCACCGCCATAGGTGGCGTCAAATTGATCGGTCTGGACAAATCTTGAAAATCCCGGCGTTGCCAGCCTGAGCATGATCTCGCCGAAGGTGACTGTTTTTTTCATAGTTGTTTTGCATATTTTTTGTTCTCTAATAATGTCTTTTTTGCTTCTCTGCTTCTAATCAGATTTGATTCCAATCAGAAGCGAAGCAGCCTGTTATTCATTCTGATAAATGGCAACCGCCTCCGACAGCGCTTTGGCGTTGTCACGAATCACATCAAATTTCCCGGCTCGTACCGCCTTGATATCCACCAGGGCACTTCCAACTCCAAGTGCAAAGGATCCGGCTTTCAGCCAGTCCGGGACATTATCCACCGAAACGCCCCCGGTCGGAAGAAGTTTCAAATGTGGCATCGGCGCTTTAACCCCTTTGATGTAGGAGGGCCCCAGGGTGTCCGCCGGAAATACTTTAACCACATCACTGCCATACTCCCATGCCGCCTGGATCTCGGTCGGCGTGTAGGCCCCTACCGAGACAGCCGTGTCGTTTTTCCGGGCAGTCTCGACAATCTCCTGCTTCATTACGGGACTTACCACAAATGAGGCCCCGACATCTACTACCTGCTGCGCCATTTCCGCGTTCAACACCGAACCAATTCCGAAAACCATCTCATCTCCCACACGTTCTATGAGTCGCGGAACATGTTCCAGCAACCCGGGAATCGTCATGGTTGCTTCGATCAGCCGTACACCTCCCTCCAGCAGAGCATCCACTACAGGGTCCAACTCCACCGGATCATCCAGCCTTACAACAGCTACCAGTTTGTGTTTTTCAATGGCTTTCAGTACTTCGTTCTTGTTCATCTTTCGTTTGGTTATGATCCGAAATTTTCTGTTTTGCGCCATCCATTCTGCTGGATGAATCCTGTGTCTACCCCGCCCGGCCGATCCTGAACCTTTTGACGGTGATTTTATTTCCTATGAGCGTTGTATCTCCAGTACCTTGCGGATTCCCATCTCCACACCCCGCAATACGGCCAGTCCGCGCAGTCGCCCGATATAGGAGTAGCCGGGTGCCGAGTTCAAATGCAGGCTGCGAAGGATATTTTGTCCGTGATCGGGCCGGAAGGGGATTCTCAAATCGGTCCTGCCTTCGGCATGACGACGCTCCTGCTCCATTATAAGCTTGTAGATAACTTTCTGCATATCTACATCACCTTTGAGATGAAGCGCCTCATGAAATGACCTTCCTTTTTCCCTTTGAATATTTCTTAAATGGAGAAAGTTAAATCGGTGTCCGAGCCGTTCCGTCATTCCGGGCAGGTCGTTTTCCGGCAAGACCCCGTAGGATCCGGTGCAGAAAGTGAGTCCGTTATTGGGAGAATCGTAGACGTCGGTGAGCGCTTTCGCGTCAGCTTCTGTACTTACCACCCTGGGAAGGCCGAACAGCGAAAACGGCGGGTCATCGGGATGGGTAGCCAGTTTAACACCGGCTTCTTCGGCGACCGGCGCGATCTCGCGGACAAATTCATACAGGTTGTTTCTCATTTCCTGCTCACTTAAGCCGTCATAAGTGTCCAGGATAGCCTGAAACTCCTCCACGGTGTAACCTTCCTCCGAACCCGGCAAACCCGCCAGGATATTTTTGGTCAGATGAGCGATGTCATCCTTTGACAGACTTTTATAATATGACTCGGCTGCAGTGAGTACCGTGTCAGGGTATTCTTTTTCGGCACCCTTGCGCTGCAGTACATGTAAGTCGAACGCGGCCAACGCGGTTTCGTCAAAACGCAGACAGGTATAGCCCATAGACATCTCATGGTCCAGGTCCGTCCGGGTCCAGTCCAGTACCGGCATGAAATTATAGCATAATACCGGAATCCCGGCCTTGCCCATATTACGCACCGACTCCTTGAAATGCTCGATATACGTCTTGTAATCACCGGTGCGACGTTTGATATCCTCATGCACCGGAATACTCTCTACGACCGACCATTTCAACCCGGCATCCTCGATCATGGCCTTGCGCTCTTCAAACGCTTCCAGAGACCATACGACTCCCGTCGGAAGATGATGAAGGGCAGTCACAATCCCGGTCACATCCAGCTGCCTTATAGCCTCCAGCGTGATCGTATCGTCCAGGCCGAACCAGCGCCAGGTTTTCTCAAACTTTTTGTTCATTCAAATATTCGTTGTTTGGTGTTTCGTACCCAAAATATCGAAATAAATACCCTTCGCTACATCAGGAATATTCCTGTGGCACATATTGGTTGCATTTTTTCTCGGCAAATACCGGCTTGATCCGGGCAAAGCGCTGTATCCCATCCACTACAGGGATGCTCACCCAGTCATCTCCGATCAACGGCCGGGCATAGCGTATAAAGTCATCGGTCACATCGCAGCGGTTTGGGGCGATCCACTCCTGTGGAAACTCCCGCTCGGAATTGGCCACTTTTTCCAGCGGGACTTTATCGTACCGGACATTGTAAATACTGCCCGGTTCCCGGAGGATGGTGGACATGTATCCCGACCCCTCCTCTTTGGCGATCATGACCGCCTTTTGTCCCACACTATAGGCCTCTTCAAGGTCGGTGACTGACGCATAGATCATATTGTGACGTTGATCGGTTCCGGGTACATTGTTACGCGCGGCACCACGAGCTGGCAGCCCTTTATCATTAAGATGATTCACCAGCTTCTGACCAACCGTAATCCTGCTGGAAGAAAATTGGGTATGTCCGAATGAGTCCCGGGTCTCCCCGATATCCCCCATCGGGAACCCCTCACTCACGGCCACAATAGAGCGGCCAAATGTTCTGACATTATCATTGATCGCATCGGTCATCTCCTCAAGTGTAATGTCGGACTCCTTCATGAAAATCTGCAATGGCATTTCCCTGCCGGGATCAGCCAGTCTCGCGGCCGCAGGTATGAAACCGATCTTACGTCCCATAATCTGAATCACCAGTACGGGATCCGCCGGCGAAGAACCGCTGTTTTCTTCATTGGCATTCTGAAGATTTAATGCCCAGTAACGAGCTACACTTCCGTAACCGGGTGTATGATCGATGAGCTGAAACTGCGAATCCCCGACATCATTATCGATCGTTTTGGGGACCCCGACACCGACCAGGTCCAGGCCTCGTTCTTGCGCAAGCTGTGCGACCTTGTTGGCCGTATCCATGGAATCGTTACCGCCGATGTAGAAAAAGTAGCCGATTTGATGGGTTTTCAATATTTCAATAACCCGGTCAAAGTCCGATTCCTGATGCGGTTTCAGTTTATAACGGCAGGTACCGATCGATCCGGCCGCCGGAGTGGTCCGCAACAGGGCAATCTCCTCCTGCGGTTGCTGTGACATATCGATCAGCTCCTCCTTCAACACACCTTCAATTCCGTGATTACCGGCATATACGGTCCCGAATGTATCCGGAAATTGCCGGCAGGTTTCCACGATAGCCCTCAGTGAGTTGTTTATGACCGGTGTGGGGCCGCCCGATTGGGCGACCAGTACATTTTTTGGTTTACTCATGCTCCTGTCCCCTATATTTTGAGCCACTCGGTATGGAAAGAACCCTCTTTATCCACCCGTTCGTAGGTATGAGCACCGAAGTAATCACGCTGTGCCTGAAGCAGATTCGCACCAAGACGATCACGACGATAGGAGTCGAAATAGCTCAGTGCCGAACTGAACGCCGGGATTGGAATACCCGTACGGGAGGCGGTTGCCACCACATCCCTCCATGAATCCTGATTTTTATGGATCGAATCCATGAAATAGGGATCCACCAGCAGGTTTTTGAGATTTGGATTCTTGTCATAAGCATCCTTGATATGCTGTAGAAAGTGAGCCCGGATGATACAGCCGCCCCGCCAGATCATGGCGATTCCGCCGAAATTCAAATCCCAGCCATATTCATCGCTGGCCTGTTGCATGAGTCCGAATCCCTGAGCGTAAGAACAAATTTTGGACGCATAGAGAGCATCGCGAATGGCATTTTTGAACTGCTCAGGATCTCCGTCAAATGTGATATCCGGACCCGACAAGATTTTGGATGCTTCCACTCTCTCCTCTTTGAGCGAAGAGATAATCCGGGCGAAGACCGCCTCTGAAATGGTTGGGGCCGAAACTCCCAAATCAAGAGCCGCACGTACCGTCCATTTTCCGGTGCCTTTCTGACCGGCCTTGTCCAGGATCACGTCAACCATCGACTGACCGGAATCCGAATCAGTTTTGCCCAGAATATCGGCAGTAATCTCAATGAGATACGAGTCAAGGTCACCGGTATTCCATTCGTTGAATGTCTCATGCAGCTGCTGTGCATTCATTCCCAGAACATGCTTGAGCAGCATATAGGCCTCGGTAATCAGCTGCATATCACCATATTCGATACCGTTGTGTACCATTTTCACGAAGTGGCCGGCACCACCCTGACCGATATGGGTTGAGCATGCATCTCCATCCACTTGTGCGGAAATACGACTGAATATCGGCTCAACAAGATCGTAAGCTTCTTTTTTACCACCGGGCATAATGGATGGCCCTTTCAACGCACCCTCTTCACCGCCGCTGACACCAGTGCCGATATACAGATACCCTTTCGATTCCAACTCTTTTGAACGCCGCTCGGTGTCCTGGTAATCCGAATTACCGCCATCAATGATCAAATCTCCTTTATCCAGATAGGGCAGCAACGATTCAATGGTCTTATCCACGGGATCTCCGGCCTTGACCATCAACATTACCTTGCGTGGTTTTTCCAAAGAGTCTGCAAACTCCTGAATCGAGTACGCGGGAATGATATTTTTTCCCTTTGCCTTGCCTTCAGCAAAACTCCTTGTCTTCTCTTCGGTCCGGTTAAATACCGAAACGGAAAATCCCTTCGACTCCATGTTGAGTACCAGGTTTTCACCCATGACGGCCAGTCCGATGAGTCCAATATTCGCTTTTTTCATAATACCTCTTTTTTAATGTCTAATAAATGATTTTAAATGTGTTCCGTTTGTGTTACACTACTCCGGCTTACAACAAATCCCAGTGCATCGAGCATACTACATAATTTCCCGTCAGGTTCGGCGCTCTGAATCGTAACACTGTGAAATTCTCTTCTTACATGATACTCATTACGCAGTGTTTCAAACCACGGCCCGCGTTCCTTCTGCGGAAGTGACAGAATCTTCCTGAGCCGCTGGTCATCTTCCTCAATGTCATATACTTTTCGGATGATATCCTCGAGTATCTCCTCTATCCGGCGTGTATTCCCAAATTCATCCGTTTTACAAACTCCCGGAATCTTTTCTTCCGCGCTATCCGTATCCGGGGTTGATTTTGTCGTTTCCGGGCCGTCCCGGGATTCACCGTCCCGGCTATTTTCAACAAGTTTTACAATGGGGTGAGCCGGTTCCGGCAGATACCGGGGTGTCCATGTATCGGATATCCCCAGCTGCCTGCATGCCTCCCGGTAAATCATCCTGGTGGCATTGGCTTTGCCATCACGCGAATATCCGGCAATGTGGGGAGTACCGATATCAACGCTCTCCAGCAAAGAACATGGGATATCCGGCTCTCCCTCCCAGACATCAATCACAGCAGCTCCGATAGTTTCATCGTTTAACGCTTTTTTCAGGTCAGCGGTTTTCAGTACCGGTCCCCTGGAACAGTTGATCAGAAACGTACCCGGTTTCAATGCGTCAAACAGTTTCTCATTCCCCATATGCCAGGTCGCATCCATCCCCTCGCTGGTCAATGGCACGTGGTACGAAAGCACATCAGCATCGGATAACAGTTCCTTTAA
>CAYMBG010000097.1:0-1508 GCA_964388615.1 uncultured Chitinophagales bacterium
TTTGATGAAAAAACAAAAGCCAAACTGTTCACACATGGATTCACAAATAAATCTGAAGGTCATGGCTATGGTCTACACAACTGTGCTAACAGCATCAAAGAGATGGGCGGAACGATCAGAGCCGAAAGTCCGGGTGTCGGTCAGGGTGCAACATTTATCATCCAACTTCCCTTGAGCAAAGATCCCTCGTCATGAGATCTTTATATGCGTGATTATTAGTCGTTTGATTCCAATAAGCGTTTGAGCTCGGCCAGTAGCATCAGGGCCTCTACCGGTGTCATACGGTTTGGATCGGAGCTCTCCAACTTGTTTTTGACCGTCTCCAGATTGGGATCCAACTCAGACTGAAAAAGTGACAATTGCGGGATAGGTGGTTGCTTGTCTAATTCCTGTAGTGATTTTCGGGCTCTGCCCTTTTTCCCCGCTGCACCTTCTGTCATGGTCCCGGAGGATTGTGTCACATCCAGACTATGTGACTCCAGATTTCCCAGTATCTCCCGGGCACGTTGGATAAGCAACTCCGGCAACCCCGCCATCGAGGCCACCTGTATACCATAGCTGTGATCCGCTCCCCCCGGCACAAGCTTTCGCAAAAAAATAATTTTCCCTTTGTGTTCCTTTACCTGAACATTATAGTTAACTATTCGCTCATATAACTCTTCCAGTTCATTCAACTCATGGTAATGAGTGGCAAACAGGGTTCTTGCTGCAACGGAGGGCTGATTGTGCAAATATTCGGCCAGAGACCAGGCAATGCTCAGCCCATCAAACGTACTGGTGCCACGCCCGATTTCATCAAGGAGAATCAATGACCGGGGGCCGGCATTGTTCAGAATATTGGCAGCCTCGTTCATTTCCACCAGGAATGTACTTTCTCCGGCAGCCAGATTATCGGAAGCCCCCACTCGTGTAAATATTTTGTCTACCAGCCCGATATGCGCCTGTTTCGCAGGTACGAAGGAACCAACCTGGGCCAGGAGAACGATCAATCCGGTTTGACGCAGTATGATGCTCTTTCCCGCCATATTCGGACCCGTGATCATAAGAATCTGCTGTGTTTCCGTATCCAGCGTAATATCGTTCGGAATAAACGGCTCTCCCTGAGGCAGAAATCGTTCCACCACAGGATGACGCCCTGCCTTGATCGAAATGGCAGAAGTCTCATCGACAGATGGCTTTACATAATTATAGCGGTAGGCAACCTCTGCGAGGCTTTGCAGACAATCAAGTCGCCCCAGTGCATTTGCATTTCGTTGGATCGATTCGGCATGCTCCGCCACATGGTCCAATAGCGCATGAAAAAGCTCCTGCTCCATGGTCTGGCTTCTCTCCTCCGAAGAGAGGATTTTTTCTTCTACCTCTTTCAGCTCCGGAGTGATATAGCGTTCGGCATTCACCAGCGTTTGCTTTCGAATAAAATCATTGGGGACTTTATCTTTGTGGGCATTGGTCACCTCGATATAATATCCAAACACTTTGTTGTAACCCAGTTTCAGAGAGGAAATGCC
>CAYMBG010000097.1:1608-4239 GCA_964388615.1 uncultured Chitinophagales bacterium
ACAATGATTCGTTGAGTTGCCTGACCTCTCTTGCATTGGCCCGTTTTACACAAATTCGTGATACCAGGCGCTCAAGATCGCCAATCTGCTTCACCATATCCCGCAACTGTTGTCGCAAATCATGGCGGATATGAAGCCGCTCAACGGCCTGAATGCGATCATGAATCTGGTCAACTTGTTTGAGCGGTCGCATAAGCCACTTTCGAAGCATCCGACTGCCCATTGGCGTACCTGTCTCATCCAGTATCGAAATGAGGGTACCCTCTTTACCTCCCTGTTGCAAACTGGTAATCAGTTCCAGATTTCGTTTTGTAGATGGATCAAGCATCATGTATTCCGAATTCTCGAAGGCATACAGGGAGCGTAGATGTCCCAGTGACGCTTTTTGGTTTTCACGTACATAATGCAGAAGAGCTCCCGCCGCCACATGGGCTGTTTCCAGCTCTTCAACTCCGAACCCTTTCAATGAATGGGTCCGGAAATGCTCCAACAGCACATCGTAACCATATCCTCCTTCATAGATCCACTCCTCCATCCAGGTCATGTTATGCTCAGACAACCAATCCGGAATGGTAGATTTCTTTTTTTTGCTCATCAGAATCTCGGATGGTGCGACCGAAGCCAACACCTCCTGCAAGTCATTGCCAGACAACTCAGAGACCGCGAATTCACCCGTGGAAATATCAGCAAAAGCCAGCCCATACCGACTTCCCGCCTCATACAAAGAGGCAATGTAATTATTCCGGTTTCGATCAAGTACTTTATCGGAGAGGGTAACACCCGGGGTTACAACTTCTGTTATTTCGCGATTTACCAGTTTTCTCCCGGCAGCCTTGGCCTGTGAAGGATCTTCCGACTGATCACAGACGGCGACACGAAACCCTTTTTTCACCAGCTTGGGCAGATAGCTATCCAGGGCGTGATAAGGAAAACCGGCCAAAGGGGTCTGATCGCCAGCGTTATTGCGCCGTGTAAGTGTAATACCGAGCTCCCGACTGATCGTGATTGCATCATCGGAAAAAGTTTCATAGAAATCCCCTACCCTGAACAGCAGCAATGTTCCGGGATATTGCTGCTTGATCTCATCATACTGCCTCATCAGAGGTGTTTTATCTTTTCTATTCTCTACGCTGTCGCCTTTTTTGCCCATTTCATTAAGAGATTCACTGAGGTTTCGCAGGATTATAATGGTGACCTTTAAGAAAGGAACCGGCCGCGCGGATGAACATCTCATGCCTTGCTGCTCTGCCCGTCATCGCATCAGACCAATAATTTCTGTAATTTTGAAAGATAGGATAACTGACCGACAAGATAAATCAGACTTGCAGAAATTCAGCATTCTCTCACTTGGCTGGCCCCGCTTTAAGGCGGTTAGATGTCAGCAAGATGTCCTCCGAAATGTATAACAAACTTCCCCATTGCTTTTTTCTGGATGAACATGTTCCCGAATTAGCTCGCAGTCTGCTGGGATGTCGTCTGTGGACCCGCACAAACAACCGCACTACGGCGGGTGTTATTGTTGAGACCGAAGCATACGACGGAATAAAAGATAAGGCTTCTCACGCTTACGGTGGACGAAGAACATCTCGCACAAAAATTTTCTATCACACCGGTGGTATTGCCTATACCTACTTATGTTATGGGATTCACACACTTTTTAATATCATTACCGGTCCCGAAGAGATCCCCCACGCTATTCTGATCCGTGCTGTTGCCCCTTGTGAAGGAGTGGATGTGATCCTTGAAAGAAGAGGACAGAAGCGACTCAAGCGAAATACAGCAGGCGGCCCCGGTCTGGTGAGCCAGGCTTTAGGTATTACCCGTGCACATAACGGTTTGCCGGTTGACGGAAACCAAATCTGGCTTACAGAACCCTTAGTCCATGAAAAACCGGCGCAAGAGGACATACTGGCTTCACCACGGATTGGTATTGATTACGCCGGTAAAGACGCCTATTTGCCCTGGCGATTCCGGGTGTCATCCTCACCATGGACCAGTCCGGCTAAGTAAAAAAGCCTGTCCCCGCTGATCGGAGACAGGCTCATGCCAAACTTCGTTCGTAATCAAAAGCCGGATATGATCAGAAGCCGCCGGGTTGTCCACCCTGTTCCATTTGCGACTGCTGAATCATTTGTTGCATTTTTTGCTGCAATTCAGGATTGGTTTGAATCGCTCCGAAAATCTCCTGGTATCTTTGCAGGTCCATCCCTTCATTTTCAATTGCAGAAATCAACTCGCCTTCCATCTCTTGCTCAATTTCTCCAATTATTTCCGATACAACTTCAAATTTCTCAATCTCGGACGCACTCACCTCCAACTCTTCCGGTGATTCCCCTCTTTGCATCCCCTGAAGGATCTCATTGTAAGTTTCCACCTCCAGTCCCTCATCTTCAACAATGGCGATCATTTCCATCTGCGCTTCCGTCTGAATCTGCTGTGCCTGAATAGAGGCATCAACAAAAGTCTGAAGTTCTTCGTCAGACACATCCGGGACCTGTTGCTCAGGTTGTGGCTGGTCAAATTGGGCTTGCACCGAAGTGGCTCCAAATATCAATAAAGCAACCACAGATAATTTACCCATCCATTTATAACTCATATGCTCCTCTGCGCTTAATTTTTAACTTCCTGAAA
>CAYMBG010000097.1:4339-10221 GCA_964388615.1 uncultured Chitinophagales bacterium
AAACTTATTCAACAAATTCCTGCCGAAAACGGATATGCCCTGGTGATGGAACCGTACAATCATGACGCACTTTATGACAGGGCGGTCAAGCTCATTGAGATTGTCATGATGGACCAGCATGGCATGCCGGTCAGTGATGACATTGTAATCTATTGGGACCCTTCAGAATCGGCCTACAAAGCCACAAACACTTTCGGTCATCATTGACGCGCAGGATCAACACCGTTTGATAGTTTTTTATCTGGATGGATTAATAGTTATCTTTGATATCTGTAAACAGATAGCAACTCAGATAATTATCCCGATTAACATTGAATTCAGAAGCGTCCACATCAAAAAAAGCCATCATTATTGGAGCAAGTTCCGGTATAGGTGCCGCTCTCGCGGTTGAATTATCGCGAAAAGAATATACAGTTGGACTTACAGCTCGTAGATTGGCCAAAATGAAGGAAGAACTTCAGCCCCAACTATCGTCACCGGCTCATTATGCTCATATGGATGTTTCCGACATTGAATCCTCCATAGAAGTGATGCGTAAACTGGTTCTGGAAATGGGCGGAATCGATCTGATCATTATTAATGCCGGTGTATCCGGAAGCTCATCAAAGATGGAGCGTGAAGCGGCTGAAGAACTAATACGCATCAATGTCCTGGGTTTTGCAGGAATACTTCACGAGGCCTACCGGATATTTCAAAAGCAAGGACATGGCCATATCGTCGGTATCTCATCCATCGCATCACTGCTGCCCCATCCCAACGGATCTGCTTATAACGCATCCAAAGCTTTTGTCTCCAATTATCTGGACAGTATTCGCCTTCGCATCAAACGTCGAGGTGAAAATATAACCGTGACGGACGTTCTTCCCGGATATGTACTTACCCCAATGACCGAAGAGAACAAACGCATGTTTTGGGTATCAAGTGTAGAAAAAGCAACCCGGCAAATTGTGCAGGACATCGAAAGACAGAGGTCCGTGAGTTATGTTTCCAGACGCTGGCGTCTAATTGCCTTGTTACTTTCATTCATGCCAAGAGCTTTGTTGAACAGAATTCTTTGACTTATCCAATAATTTAGGGTTTACTATCACGGCTGTTTTCTTATTTTTGTGCTATTCATGTGCCTGAAAACCGACACCGCTTATTTAGCTGCTCATTTGTGTCAGTGACGGCAAATGGCCTGGGACATACCGACGTATGGTTGGTTCATGTCATTATATAAAACCCGGAGAAAAGCATGATTAATAAAGAGCTCATTAAACCGGAAATAACGGAACTGATCATAAATCAGGAGTGGTCTGAACTCCGGAAATCGGTTGAAGAGTGGCCCATTCCAGAGATCGTTGACTTGATGCTCAACCTCGAAAAAAAGGAGCGGGTAGTTTTTTTCCGCATCCTGCCACGGGAACTCAGTGCTGAGACATTTGCTCATTTTGAACCGGAGCAGCAAAACGCGCTTCTGTTGGAAATGACCGATGATGAAACACGGCAACTACTTTCAAATCTGGCCCCGGATGATCGTACTGCCCTGCTTGATGAACTGCCCGGTCAGGCCACGCAACAGCTGATGAACCTTCTGAGTCCGCAGGATCTTAAGGAGGCACGTTTCCTGTTAGGCTATCCGGAAGAAAGCGTCGGCCGGTTGATGACCCCGGATTATCTCGCGGTCCGTCCTCATTGGACGATTGGACAGGCACTCGATCACATCCGTAAGATGGGACGACAAAGTGAAACCCTCAACGTGATCTATGTCACAGACCCGGCATGGAAACTTCTCGATGCTCTTGAACTTCAGTTATTTATTTTATCCGATCCCGAAAAAAAGGTTGAGGATATCATGGATGACACGTTTATCTCTGTTTCCGCATTTGAAGACCGGGAGGAAGCGGTACAAATAGTTCAGAAATATGATAAAACGGTGCTCCCCGTGCTGGACTCAGATGGCATTTTACTTGGAATCGTGACCGTTGATGACCTTCTTGATGTCGCCGAAGAGGAAACTACGGAAGATTTCCACAAGGGTGCTGCGGTAGCACCTCTGCGAACCAGTTACCGGGAAACCAGTATCTGGGATCTTTTCAGTAAACGAATATTATGGCTGGTAATTCTTGTCTTTGTAAACCTGGTATCCTCCGGTGTTATTGAAGCTTTTGAAGAAATACTCGCCTCTGCCCTTGCCCTGGCTTTTTTCATACCACTTTTAATTGACAGCGGTGGTAACGCAGGAGCACAATCAGCCACACTGATGGTTCGTGCCATTGCCATCGGTGATATCGAACTGCGTCAGTGGCTGCAGACCGCCGGTAAAGAAGTGCTGGTAGGAATCACTCTTGGAGTGGCTATGGGCTTGGCCAGTTGGGCCCTCGGTCTTTACCGGGGTGGAGCAGAAATAGGAATCGTAGTCGGACTCTCCATGGTCCTCATTGTTCTGGTGGCTAATATCATAGGAACATTATTACCGTTTTTGCTTACCCGCTTGAATATCGACCCGGCAGTTGCAAGCAGTCCCTTGATAACCACAATCGTAGATGCCGCCGGATTATTCATTTATTTTAGCATTGCAAGTGTTGTAATTGGGGTTAGTATGTAAATATGCTTCATAAATTTTTCCCACCGGGCACCAAAAATGTGACTTGTGAATACATTCCTGAAAAAACATCAATGGTTGTTACTTGCCGCTGTCATCGGCCTGGGGATCTATCTGTTTGTAATGCCACAAGTTCACTCTCCCGCATATATCACACAAATCGCGGACAAGGATCTTGTTACCGAAAAATCTCGTCATTTCATCGACCATTCCGGCTATCGTAGTAACGAGCTTCAACCCTTTGCCACCTTTCATACTGACGACGACCTGATAAGGAGGCAAGTCGCTCATTTTGGCAGAAGCCGCTTGAATGATTTTATCAAGAATGGTTTTCTCCAATTCATTCCTTCCTATCATTGGCAGGTTTTGTGGATCAATACTGAAATATCCGATGAAAATATGGAGATGCAGTTCTCAACAGGTAGTTACGGTAATTATAAACAGCCTGCCGGTGAAGTGATATTTCGTACCCAACACGCTCCCAACGGTACCATCCAGGAATATAAAATCGAGAGTGAGCTTGGCAGTGATTACGTCGTTGATGGTAATTTTCGCATGGATTCATTGGATACGGCCAAAATCCAGCCCGGCAAAAAAATATCAGAGACCCAGGGACATCAAACCATCCGGAATGCCGTCCATGGAACGGTTTGGCACAACCATTTGATGAGGGTCGACACCGTTTACCATTCACAGCATTTTGAACAGCAGGTCACCGCAATCACACTTAATCCGGAATCCGCAATTTTTGGTCATTATTCTGAAATAAACCTGACCCTTAATCCGGACGGATCACTCATTGGTATTGAACAAACGGTTTCCATCCCGCACAGTGAGGAACCGCAACAAGGGGAGACCTTTGGTGGAATGCGATTTATTATTTTTGTCCTGGGAGGACTGCTATTGCTAACCATTTTCTTCCGGCGACTGTTTTACCGGCTTATTGACCTGAGATCATCCACCATATACGGTATCATCGCTGGTGTGATTTGTTTGTTGCAAATGGGTCATTTATTAATTCAAACTTCGATCCTGGATCAAATCGGTATCCAAATCCTGCCATTATTCACACTGGCTATCGCTTTGGTTTTTTTGTCATCGATAGTGGGCATACTGGTGTTCATGCTATCAGCATTAGGAGAATCGCTGACAAGAGAAATCTGGCCGGATAAAGTCAACACATCATCAATGATTCGCCTGGGTTACATTAGATGTAAAAGCATCGGTCATTCCGCCTTTGCCGGAGTAATGGCCGCTTTGGTATACCTGGGAATCGCGACCTTAATATATGCATTGAGTAACCACAGTTACTTCAATCCTTTAGATGGCCAGTTTTTCTATGCCGAGAGTTTTCTGTTTTCCTACTGGCATATTTTTGTCGTGAGTTTATTCTGGATGTTTTTGATTTCTGCCGGACTCTTTTCCAGCCTCCTATCATGGATAGCCATCAAAAAAAATAAAACCATCTTGCTTCTTTTGGCCGGAGGCGTGCTATTCTCACTAATGTCATCTTTCCACATCGAAACATCCAGCCCGGTAAATGTGTTATTATTTGGCTTTTTCCCCGGTGTTGCCGCAGTGTGGTTTTTCCTGAAATATGATCTGGTTACCATTTTTATCTCCATATTTCTTTTTATTGCCTCCTGGTCAACGCTTGAAGGATGGATCATTGCGGATTCAGCCGACTCATGGCTGTCCTATTCAATATTCCTGTTGATGGGTTTGATCGCCATTTCGGGAATCTACCTTACCTTTTATGGCGAGGAATACGAACATCTTCCGGAACTCACCCCCGATTACATTCGAGAAATAACTCGTGAACAACGAGTAGAGCGTGAGCTTGAAATTGCACACCAGGTACACCAGTCATTTCTGCCCGTTGACCTGCCACAACTGGATGATCTCGACATATCAGCCAGCTGCCAGGCCGCTTTCGATGTAGGAGGGGATTATTACGACGTGATTCGGCTTGATGAACATCGAATTGCTTTTGTAATCGGGGATGTCAGCGGCAAAGGCATTCAGGCTGCTTTTTATATGACGATGATAAAAGGCATATTCCAAAGCCTGGTTAAAGAGATACCGGATCCTCTGCCTTTGCTTGGAAGAATGAATCGTCTGTTTTATGCCAACGCGAGACGAGGTAGTTTTATATCTATTTGCTATGGTGTGATCGACACACGTGATAACACCCTTCGGTATGCCAGGGCCGGACACAATCCCGCTATTTTCAAAGCAACCCATGACCGTCATGCAAAAATGCTGCAACCCGGCGGACTTGCACTTGGTCTCACCGACACACTGAAGTTTGATGACCATCTAAAGGAGCAGAAATTGCATATAAAACCCGGAGACCTTCTGATTTTTTACACAGACGGTATTACGGAAGCCGTTGATCCTCAGGGCAATATGTTCGGCGACCAAAGACTTCTTGAAGAGGTCAATAGTGCCGCAAGCCTGTCTCCTGACAGACTTATAGCAAGACTTTTTCAATCCATTTCAACATTTACTTCCGGCACATCTGCCAGCGATGACATGACCATCCTTGCTGTCAAACGAAAGTAACGTCGAAAAGGGATTTTCAAGTCCCATGCAGCAATGTCTATCCCTCAGAAATCGTAGGTCAGGGCAACAATACTTCTTCGATAGCATGTATCACTCCGTTGGTCGCAATGATATTAGCAGCAACCAACATCGCTCCATCTACGCTGATCCCCTGCTCAGTATGACTCACAACAAATTCAGTACCATCAACGGAAGTAATGTTATCCATGCCGGCAAACTCTTCGGCGCGGACTGTCCCCTCAAACACATGAGCAAGCAACAATTCTCTCATTTTATCCGCATCTTCCAGCAATTCTTCCATCACATCTTCGGGAACTTCCTGAAAAGCCTGGGTAGTAGGTGCCAAAACCGTGTAAGGACCGTCTTCGCGAAGTTTTTCATCCAGGCCAGTATCCTGCAATAGCGTGTGGAAATAGTGGATTTGTCCAAATTGTTGTGCCGAATCGACGATATCCTCCCCGGTCTCCACTTGTGCGTTGGCGCTTAAACCCATACCGATTACAAATACCAGAGAAATCGTTACCAGCTTCAGAGTTTTCATCGATGTTGTAATAATCATAAACAGAACCTCATTATTTTAAGTATACCTACTACGTAAACCGGGCATTAAAAGGTGATCGTTCCTTTTAGTTTGCTTGTATGCTCGAAATATTAACAACCGATCACATTATTTAGACGAACCGGGTGAACACTATATTGCCTTGCGCTGTTTGTGTATTAGAACTGCTAAAAA
>CAYMBG010000098.1:0-10099 GCA_964388615.1 uncultured Chitinophagales bacterium
CACAAACTACGCCTGTTTCAGGGTGCGAAAAAGATGTAGTTGCTCGCATGCATACGAAGAAAATGCAAATGAAGGAAAGTTTATTGACTTGAATAATGCATTCGGTTGGGTATGGTTTGATCTGGATGACAAACAGATGGGGCTCTCCATTCGCTGTGTCAATGAAGCGGATACCGGCGATCCGGTGCCCGCGCCGAAAACAGAAAAGACCTACCATGAAGATTTTCAAACACACGATGAAAGCGGCTGGGCCTTTTTGTCTCCGGATGGAGAGATCTCGGTTCAGAACAGCGAGCTTCGGTTTTCAACCAACGATGATCATGTGGTTCATATGCTGCTGCCCATAGAGGCGACAAAAGATGATTTCTCCTTCAGGGTGGAGCCCGGCAGCCTGGATCAGCGAATTGAAAGCGGCGGTTTTGGCCGTTCCGGATTCAAATCCGTAATCACTTTTCATATCGAAGAGGAGATCTCGGTAATGTATACGGAAGATATCCTGTCTCATGCTGATGGCAAGCTGACAAAACTGGCTACGCATCCTGTTCCCGATGATTTAAGCAGCATGCAGCTTGATGCCTCCCGGGATGGCAACAACATGCACATCCGTGCTTATGCCAACGACCTTCTGTTTTACAGCGGCACGCTGCAGAATGTTGACGAGGGACTGTTTGCCGGTCAGATGCTCATGTACATGAAGATGTATCGAAGTTGAAGTTTTCCAGCCGGCAAAGCGGGACCGATCTTGAACTGTCTGTCCGGGCTAACGATCAACCGGTGCTCTCCGGAACAATTCCGAATGCGCCTCCAAGACTGGCCACCGGTCATCTTGCCATAACCTATATGGGTGGAAGCGTGACAAACTCATACCTGGACCACGTACTCATTAAGCAAGAGGATGAGGAGGGGGATGAGCCATGGGATACCGAGGTCATTGAGGTAACCAACCGAAGCGGAATGGAATGCGGAAAGAAACAGCTGGAGCAGCCCTAATTCAGCCGGTGCTTTTGCTTCACCATTAAAACTTCCTTTAGCTGGACGTCGTAGTTTTATTCAAGGATCGCTAAACAGTGTTGACTCCCGGGGGTACTATTGGTCAAGTACCATATCCGGTAACCAAGCTTATTATCTGCAATTCTATAATGTAGTTGCTTTCATGGATCTGGATAGCCGCGCGTTCGGTTTTTCTGTGCGATGCATAAAGGATTAGGCCGAAATCCCGAATCTTCAACTTCGGGATTTCGGTTCAAATGATATTTTCAACGTAAGAGCTTCCTGAGTTGAATTCGAATTCCTGAAATTAGAATTTCTGAGTTGAATTAGAATGCAATTCCAAGACGAAACCGTCCTACCGGTGTACTTCCAAAAACCAAATCCCGGGCATCGTTATCAAAAGTGGTATTATTGACTTCACCATCCAGGTAATCCCGATAAAGAACCATATAATGGACTTCCACGCCCGCATATAGCATATCCAGAAAATGAGCATCCAGGCCTGCAAATGCGCTGACTCCAATTCCGAAATGCTCTCCTCCCTGGTTGTTTTTGTTCGTAAAACTGTTTCCCTGGGCATCTTCACGATGTTGTCTGGAAGTGGCATAGCGCAAGGGAATTTCGGCACCGTAAAAGCCGGAAAAACGTCCGCTTTGCATAACATGCCATTCCTTGCCCGGAGCCAGGCTTATATCGAACCAGGTGTCACGGGTAGTTTCATCAGCGCGTTCGCTTTCATAGAAGATGTCCGCTCTCAGTCGCAGCGCCGAATCATGAGACCGAAATGTTCGAACGCGTACTTCGTTAAAAGTTACCGGATTATTTGCCATAGGGCTGACCAGTATTTCAAATGTTCTGGTACCGGACGACGGAAGCTCCTGTGCATAGCTGTGTTGCGCCGCGCAAAAAGCCATGAACAATGCTGCTGTGGAAAGAAGTAAATATTTTGCCATAATTGTAGATATTTGGGTTAATGATTGTGTTAACTGAGGAAGCTGTTTCAGTTCCTTCAGGGTGAAGCTGTAAACATGGTACGGAGGCTTATTGCTGCCATTGCTGATGCCAAAACTGATAGGGATAGCCCTCTCCCTGTTAGATGCTCCAAACCGTATCGAAATCCCAGTTTTCAAAACTTTCCTGATGCTGCATCTCGACTGTAGAAAGCGGAATTGCATTTTCAACATCGTTCATGCCGCTGGTGTCTTTATCGTAATAGTTTCGCTCGTAATTATTGCCATGGTCGGCACCAATGAGTCCACCGATGTCCTCCTGACCGGTAACCTGTCCGACAGAATAGGATTCCACAACACTTCTCCAACGGCTGTCACCTACCAGTCCGCCCACTCTTTCCACGCCGCTCACATTGCCGTGGGCATAGCACTGCTTGACATTTCCATTCATCAACAGCCCGATCAAGCCGCCCACGATATTCTCACTGCCAGTTACGGTTCCGATCGCATAGCTTCGTAAAACCTCCCCTCTTCTGTTATAGCCGATCAACCCTCCTACATTATCGTCTATTCCCACAACGTCTCCGATAGCATAGCATTCGGTGATATCCACATCCAGCAGGCTGAGGTTTCTGATATCAGCATCTTCAAGCGATGCAAAAAGTCCGATATTATTCCTGTCCGGCCGATTGATATAGAGGCCGCTGATCTGAAAATCATCCCCGTCATACGAACCCCTGAACCGTCGGGCATCGCTGCCAATCGGATCCCACCCTTCCTCTTCATCAGAGAAGCCGGTCAGGTCGATATCGGCGATCTGACGAAAGTGGCTTTCACGGTGCTCTCTGACATTTTCGAGCTGCTGAGGGTTGGCCACCAGATAGGGGTTTTCCTGGGACCCGTCGCCCAGCCGGGCTACCTGGTCGCTTTGTGCGGTCCCGCCGGACTGTGCTGCCTCATCGGACTGCGACGTTTCGCCGATAACGGCCGATGTCTGCTCCGGTGCGTAAAACGGCACGGTGGTCTGCGGATTGACCGGATTGGGATAGGAGGCGCCCAGCTTGAATGTTGAAGGAATAGCCGCGCCCGGCCACTCATCTTCAGGATCGGCCGATGTGGGCTGCCGTTCGTAGGAAAGAAGGAAGCCTCCCTCAGCATCACTCTCAGCCGTATCAATCAAATCATCAGCGGCATTTTGCAGGTGACCGGTACCCTGCTCATTGACCACGGTACCGGTCACCTGATACGTACCGGCCGCACCGGTCAAAAACAAAAGAAAAACAAGAGGCAACAGAACACGGACTGGAAAAACCACTAACAGGTGCTTCATGGCATCATCCTCCAATAATTTCAACCATCAAAAAAGGAAATCAGAAAAACCCTGAGAAAATGAGAAAACCCGAAAAACCGCCTGGCCCCTCCTCCTGTTTTATTCGTCTTTGAACGAAATTACACTTTTTTAAACGATGTTACATTGTAAGAAAGGGAATATTAATCAGAAACAAGCTATGGCAAATAATGTAAATAGAAAATAGATTAAAAAAAAGATTTTAAACACGTTTTACCCCCTCAGACTACCGCCACCCAACCCTGTTTACTGATCCCTGAACCTTAAACCCTGAATCCTGAACACTGACAACTGACCACTGTTCCCTCATTTCACCATCATCATCTGCCGTGTGTTTACATGTTCACCAGCTTCAATCCTGTAGATAAATACACCACTGGACAAACCGGTTGCATCAAAGGTTACCTCATGCCGGCCGGCCTGACGCGTTTCATTCAAGAGTATCTCAAGCTGCTGGCCCAGCATATTATAGACGGTTAGCCTCGTCGGTTACGTATAAGACGCCGGGAGTCTCTTCAAATTCAAGATTATACATGGTCAAACGGGATGGTTTTCCGAAACCTGTCATCCCTTCCTCTGCTGTGGCAAGCGACATGGTAGCGGCAGCAATGTCCATGTTATCCTGCAGATTCATCAGGGCCAGTGCAGTAACAGGCTGATGATCCTGATCCAGCAGACAAAGATTAAGCGGTTCCACTCCCTGCAGCAATTCCGTATCAATAACAAGAGTTCCGAGCCGCTTAGTCTGGTCAGAAAAATCATCATGTCCGATCGCCCACTTATCAAATGCAAGTTCCGTAATGGCCGTAAAGTCCTCAATTTCACTAAATACCGTGCTGTTATCGGGGTTCAGCGTCTCATCCAGGCCCACAGGATCAATGTCTATTACCGTGATCATCATGGCAACAGGAAAGGGATCAAAATGGGCAGAGGAAACCTCAACGGTATAATAATAATAGAGCCCCAGAGGCAAGGTATAGTCCATGCTTGTGACAGGTATAGTGGCCTCATTGATTGTCGGCTCGTCATGGGCATTGTTTACAACCAGCTCGAAAGGTGATTCCGACGGCATTTGTGCATGCACGTGTCCGGGACCTACCAGGCAACTGACCTCCTCCCTGCTATTTGGAAACGGACTAAAGCAGCGTTTTCGGGAGGAGTCACTTACAGTATGCGTAAAATTATTGCTCATCAACAACAATTGAGTAATAACTCGTGAAGGTCGGGTGAGGTAGTATATTATGCTAGTTAGCGATATGCTTTATCCAAATATTACATATATTATACGTAATTTAAAGTATTTTACATAAGCTCTCTCTTTGTTTTCCGGATTTTATTTTTGAAACCATCTTCATAAAACTGCAATAGCAATAAAAATGGAGGAGGGAATGTGGGGAAAAAAAAAGCATCAATATGACTTCAGACGGATAATATTGCTGTTTCTGGCAATAATAATATTATTTTATCGCCCATTGTTTGGGCAACATGGCCCGGGAATAGAAGACTGGGATGATCGATTTGGCCATCCGGGCATTTTCGGCCATGTTCATGCTGTGGCCGCCGACGATGAGGGCAATGTGTACCTGGGCGGAAAATTCAGTATGGTAAACGACGGATCGGGCTATCGTGAAGTGAGAAATATTGTCCGATGGGACGGCGAGACTTTTCACGAGCTGGGAGCGGGCATTCAGGGGGATGTTTTTGCTCTTGAAGTGGATCAGGAGGGCCATCTTTATGTAGGAGGACATTTTTCGCGAGCCTGGCAGAATTCGGAAGTATCGATCAACGCCCATAACATGGTAAAATGGGACGGAACCTGGTGGTCGGTTCTGGGGCACCCCGATCACAATAAAAACGGCCCCGACCAGAGCGTGAACGATATCTTGGTCATGGGCGATACTGTGTATGCCGCCGGTACTTTTTCCAATGTGCGACGTCCAGACGGAACCTCGCTTGAAACCCCGAATATTGCTGGCTGGCACAACGGGGACTGGTTCGCATTGCAATCGGGTACCGACGGTTCGGTCGAATCCCTGGCCGTAAAGGAAGGTATGCTTTATGCAGCAGGGGGTTTTGAGCAGGCCGATGGAGTTCCGGCAACATCCATTGCACGATGGGATGGCAGTGAATGGGCGGCCCTTCCGGTCGACCCGGGAGCCCAGGCCATGGTCAAAGCCATCGCTTTCGGACCGGACGGTGATTTGTATGCCGGCGGATCTTTCATGTATATCGGGGGCATTTTATCCATGAATGTCGCCCGTTTTGACGGGCAGCAATGGCATCCTATGGATCAGGGGATCGGTTTCATCGGCCCGATGATTCTCACCATTGTCGCCGATGAGCACTTCGTTTATTTTGGTGGCTCTCTGTTTGAAAAGATTGGCGACGATGTCGAAGCCAACCATATTGCCCGCTGGGATGGCAGCCGATGGCACGGCATGAAACAGGGTATGAGACAGTCTGGGCATGGTTCCATTCCTATTGTTAATGACATGGCCATCTCTGGCGGGGAACTCTATGCCGGCGGTATGTTCGGAGTGGCCGGCAATGTCGCAGCCGGTAATATTGCCCGCTGGGACGGGTTTGACTGGCATCCGCTGGGAGAAGGCTCACAAATGGGCCTGGGATGGAACGTTCGGGCGATCGGGGCAACCGAACACGGTATCTACGCCGGCGGGTGGTTTACTCATGCCGGTCCCGCCCTGATAAGCTATTTTGCACGATGGGACGGGTCCGCCTGGCAGGAGGTCGGCGGAGGGCTTTCCAATGCCGTGGAAGTGGTGAACGTTCATGATGAAATGGTTTATGCCGGCGGCGATTTCCTGTTTGCAGGCGAGATGGAAGTGAACCGTATTGCCATGTGGGACGGCATAAACTGGCATGCATTCGGCCGCGGTGTAAATGGCAAGGTTAAAGCCATTGCGGTAGATCAGGAGGGCCTGGTCTATGTCGGAGGCGAGTTCACCAGGGCAACAAATTTGGACGGATCGACCGTGCAGGCCAACTACATTGCCATGTGGGACGGAAGTTCCTGGCACTCGCTGGAGTACGGTATGAGCGACCAGGTTAAGGCGCTGCAGGCCGCCGGCGACCATATTTATGCGGGGGGAAAATTCCGGCAGGCTTCCGGACGGACGGTGAATTTTGTTGCCCGATGGGACGGCAGTTCCTGGAGTGATGTTGGCGGCGGCACCAACACGACGGTGACTTCACTGGCTTCCGACGGCATGGGGACGGTTTATGCAGGAGGATATTTTTCTGTGGCCGGAGAGGTTACCGCATCATATATCGCTGCCTGGGACGGTGAGCGTTGGTACGACATGCACGGAGGCCTGGATGGCCATGTTTATGCCATGGCTTGGGAGAAGGGTACCCTCTATGCCGGCGGATTATTGCCGGATGGCGGCATTGCGCGATGGAGGCATGGCCGGTGGACCCGGCTGCCCGGCGGCATAGGCTTTGGTGCCGACGGAGGCTTTATGATCAACGCTCTGGCGGCCCTGGAAAACAGCGTCTACATAGGCGGGTATTTCATCTCGGCGGGTGGTGTGCCGTCCCATTATTTTGCTTCATGGACCGACCGGATCCGGGATCGGTACGAAATGCTGATGTTTTCACAGGCTCCCCGGGCCGGATCGGCAGTGGAGACCGGAAGTACACTCCAGCTGGAGTGGACTCATGCTCCGGCTGTGGAGGATGTGAGCCTGCACATTCGTTACGGGGATGAATTGCAAGCCTGGCAGGTCCTTGTCGATTCACTTCCGGCCGATGCAGGCTCTTACAGTATAGATTTTGATGAAACGACATACGACCAGGTTTCGTTGCTTATCAGAGACCGATATCATCCGGAGATTTATGATTTATCCGGACCGTTTGCCGTCTACCCTCCGGAGAAGATTGCCCGGCGACTCAGAATATCTTATGGTGATGGCAGATATGACATCTTCGATCTGGAATACCATGCCTGGTCCTTCGCCAATTCAGAAGACAACATCTGGCCCTATGATAAACGGTTTCCCGATTGGGATCTCTATTGCCGGGCCATGGGCAGAAGTCATTGCTATAACGCCATAGGTATTCCCCGGCTCAGTGCCCTGGCCATATGGGGTATCATGAAAGCTTTTGGCTGGCAGGGATCCTGTTCGGGATTTACCACGAGCAGCCTGATGTTTTTTAATGACTTTTACCGGGTATCGACTTCGTTTCCGGGCCACAGTATGCTTTATCACGTGCCTGTAAATTCCGAGGCACGTGACATGATGAACATTCATCAGCTACGGTTTTTAAAACCGGTTTCCGGAGATATGCTGCAACAACGTCTGAATGTGTTTAATGACAAGCCGGTCACCACGCTCGAAACCATTGAGGCCTCCCTGGACAAAAAGATGGATCATCCCGGGTTGGTGGTTATGGATCCCGGATGGAGCAGGTCGGAGATCATGAAGGTGCATTCGGTGCTTCCGGTGGAAGTGGAACGATCTCCGGATGAGAACCTGGCGACGATCTATCTGTATGAGAATCAGGATCCTTCTGAACTCAAAGAACTTGAGGTCGACCTGCAGGAAAATACCTGGACATACAGTCGCTTCGGCGTTGAAGAGGCGGGAAACGGGTTGTTTATCTCCCCTCCTTTATCACTGTTTCTGGAGCTGGAAGAAGAGCTTCAAAAGCCGGTTGTTGCGCCGGAAAGGGATCTTTTGGCTGAGGCGGGTGTGAGCTCTGACCGATACACTGCGAGTACAGATGAGCGGAGCGACCAGGGGGCGGAAGCGGAACGGGCCGCCCAAATCGGCCCTCCTGGCCAATACAATCATTCCCGCGATGTTGATCATTCCGGCCAACTTGCACAAGACGGCGGGGACAATTATACCGGTAAAAGCGGCCAGTCTGGCGATGATGACGATCCATCTACACATATGACGGTCTTTGCAACCCCCGGCAGTGGCATCCTGATTGAGGACGCACAGGGGGATCAAATCGGAATGCTCGAGAATGGAAATTTTGCGCATTCGCTGGGTCATAGCATGCCGATTTTGTCGATGAATCCCGAAACGGAAACCGATCAGCCACTGGGATATTACGTTCCACTTGATAATTATCGCATCAGTCAGTATCACTTGGACCGTATGGCCTCGCAGCTCTCCATGATCGCCGATGACCGGCTCTACAGCTACCGCAATACGGCTCCGCAGGTGGACGATCGCGAATTTATTCGCTTTCAGGACGGAATGTCGGTGATCAATCCGGATGCGGCGGACAAGGTGATGGAGCTGGAGATTATCAGCCTGGAAACGGAGTTAGAGCGTCAATATCTGTTGCAGGAAATGGATCTGAACCCACTCGATTCGATCCATATTTCGCTGGGAGAAGATCTGTCGCTTCAGATTCTGAATATCGGACCGGAAAAACAATACGATCTGAGGGTCACGGAAATGCCGGAAAACAAACAGATAAGACACATGGATCTGCAGGACATGACCATCACCCCGAATTCACGCTATCTCCTGCAGACCGGGAGAGAGTTGTTTTTCAGCGATTCGCTCAAAGTGTTTATCGATACCAATCTCGACGGCATTTTTAACGATTCGCTGCGCGTAATTGGCATAATTGGCACCTCGGCGGAGGACGAGGAATTGGACGAGCAGCAACTTCCCCGGGAATTTGGTCTGGAGCATAATTATCCTAATCCGTTTAATATGACCACAACCATTGCATTTCAATTGCCGGAACCCACCGCAATCCAGCTGGATTTGTACAATATACTGGGCCAGCGGGTAGCCACCATAGAACAGGGGTTGTTCGAGGCGGGAAGGCACACCGTGGTGCTGAACGGCTCGGATTTATCGAGTGGGGTCTATGTGTATCGTTTGCGGGCCGGAAATTTCACACAATCCAGGAAACTTTTGCTTATGAAGTAAGCAAGCGGCATAGGCAAGCCTGTTAACCTGGTGAGCAGTGTATTTTTTTAGGTACGGTGCTGCAAGTCGCATTGTTTAAAAAATGATAATCGTGAGTGAATAAGCGTTTAACATGGAGCAGCTGATGTTTTACTTTGAAGATATTCAGGAGCAGTCCGGCCGAACAGGTGAAGCGAGGCGTTGTTGCTGAAGCGCTCCAGCTCGCCATAGCGGTTGGAATGTAGCCAGAACGGAGTTTCTCCCGCGCTGCCCGCGGCGGCCTGCATCCGGAACCCGTAGACGGTTTCGGCCTGATCGGCAGGCCGGTGATCCAGATTCAACCGGAGCGGATCATCGCCGGGCCCCATGGATTCGGCATGGCGCGGCAAGCCGAAAATCAGCAGCAGGGCAAAAAAAAGGGATACATAGTAATAATGCGGCATGGAGAAACGTGCTAAAAAATCATTCGGATGCGCCAAGGTAATCATTTAATCAAGGCAAAAAAACGGCAGGTTCTGAAATGCCTGCTTTTGATGTTCTTCCGGGGTGGGCATCAGGGATATAACTGTTTTTTCTCCAGTTTGAGAAAACCCTGAAAATAGGTGTGTATGATACTCTTGATGAAAAAACGTGTACTTTCAGTTCGTCCATACTCATGAATCTTTCTTTCATCACCCTCCATGAGCAGGTTATATACTTCAGTGACATCAGATGGAGCAACTTCTTCAGATATCATTAGATAGTCTGTTCTGATCTTCTGTATTAATCCATCAAACCAGAGATTGATGTCATCATATTCTGCTTGTTGTACAATAGTTTTCTCTGTCATCACCATCGAATTTTACTGCAAAATATCACAGCAACTCCTGGCATTAGTAATTTCATTTTCAGATTTCATCTACATTGTTCGATAA
>CAYMBG010000099.1:0-1677 GCA_964388615.1 uncultured Chitinophagales bacterium
CGATAAGAGCTTTTACGGTAGCATTTATTATTATTCTAATCCAAGCCATTTGTTTTTATTCTTTGAAGGATTGATTTTGATGCAAATTATGGATCAAGCCATGGGTGAATCTATAGTATGGGGAATATCATTGATGTTGTTTTTAGTCGTATTGGCTGCTTGCGGCCTTGTTGCTTTTATTTTGTATAAAGCCAGGGATTCTGCAACCAGTGACCAGGCTAATGATTTAGAGGTGGAAGATATCTCTGCCCGTTTTCAAAAATTTATCGTTGAGGTATCACGGGAGTTTATTTCAGCAGAGCCCCATAATATGGATCACAAATTCAGCAATATGCTGGAACGGTTTGGAGTGTTGATCGCTGCTGATCGCACGTTTTTTGTTCAAGTGACCCCGGATGGGAAATATGTCTCCAAAGTTCATGATTGGTGTTCTGATGGGTTATCAGCTTCAGGAGGCCAGGAAGCCGGTAAACGAACAGCGGAAACGAGCTTGGCTTCCATCCATACTGATGATGAGGAGTTTATCTTTATACCAGATGTAGAAGAACAAGCCGACCGTGAAAAGGATCTCAGTAAAATTGTACATAATAAAGATATACGCTCTTTTTTCATTTTGCGCCTGATCAGAAACAACTCCTACATTGGTTTTTTTGGATTTGAATCCATTCAACCCAACCGTGATCTGAGCGATGAAATGGTAGATATGTTCCGTCTGCTGGGGAACATATTTGGAGATACCATGCAAAAAATCAGTAGTGAGCAGCAGCTTTTGGAAATGAATCGCTCACTGGAAGAGACAACAAGAATGACCAATGATATGGCGGCCCAGGCGGAAATGGCCAGCATGGCGAAAAGTGAGTTTCTTGCCAACATGAGTCACGAAATCCGGACCCCCATGAATGGGGTGATTGGAATGACGGGATTGCTACTGGATACCAATCTGGATTCGGAACAGCGGCGTTATGCCGAAATTGTTCGATCAAGTGGAGAGACCTTACTGGCGTTGATTAACGATATTCTGGACTTTTCCAAGATAGAGGCGGGTAAAATTGAGTTGGAGCTAATTAATTTTGATTTACAAAATCTGCTGGATGATTTCTCTGATAACCTTGCTGTCAAAGCACATGAAAAAGGTTTGGAGTTGATATGTGACAGAGAAGAGGATGTTCCGCGGAAATTGAAAGGTGATCCGAGCCGGTTACGCCAGATATTGGTCAATTTGGCAGGAAATGCCATTAAGTTTACCGAGAGCGGGGAGGTTTCGGTACATGTATCGAAACTGAAACAGCGTGGAAATGATCTGTTTTTACGGTTTTCTATAAAAGATACGGGCATAGGGATACCGGAGAAAAAACGGGTGCATATATTTGATAAATTTAGCCAGGTTGATGCATCAACAACCAGAGAATATGGAGGAACGGGACTCGGTTTGGCGATATCCAGGCAGTTGGTGGAGATGATGGATGGGGAAATCGGGGTGAATAGTAAGCCGGGCGAAGGATCGGAGTTTCATTTTACGATATGTTTGACACCTCAGGACAGCCTGGATGCCAATGACCAGGATAGCGGTAACGTTGTAGAACTTGAAGATTTTTATAATGTCAAAGCATTGGTCGTAGATGACAATGAAACAAACAGAGAGGTTGTCTCCAAGCGACTTTCATCATGGGGCATGAC
>CAYMBG010000099.1:1777-3980 GCA_964388615.1 uncultured Chitinophagales bacterium
TAAGAGTCGATGCCGTCGCAAATGGCAAAGAAGCTGTAGAAGCGTTGAATTCCTTGCCATATGATCTGGTCTTTATGGATATACAGATGCCGGAAATGGATGGGTTGGAGGCCACGAAAAAGATACGGGAAATTTCTGGTGGGGATGAAGACAGGGCCGTACCCATCATTGCCATGACAGCGCATGCCTCAGAAAAAGATAGGACCCAATCATTGGAGGCGGGAATGAATGATTTTGTATCCAAACCTGTAAGTCCCGAGATGATATGCCGGGTTCTGAAAATATGGTTACCAGATGATGGGCCTGAAAACGGGGAGGAAGGTAAATCAGGCAATAATGGAGATAGGTCAGATAATAATATGAATAGTGATGGAGAGCAGGTAGGAAATCATTTGGAAGATATTTCCACATTTGATCCGGATGATTTGAGCGAACGTATGATGGGCGATGATGAACTGATTCAAACGGTAGCAAGGGGCTTCATTCAGGATATGCCTAATCAAATAATGGCCCTGAAAGGATATCTGGACCAGGGAGATAGCAAAAAAGTGGAGCGGGCAGTGCACAGTATCAAGGGTTCCTCAGCCAGTGTCGGCGGTAAAAAACTGCGAGCTTTAGCCGCAGACCTGGAATGGTCGGCAAAAGAAGGTGACCTGGATCAGGTATCAAAACAAATGACGGAGTTTGAGGCTGAAGTTGAGCAACTTAGAAGTGCGTTACGGCCCATGATGGGTGACCAGAAAAAATTAGCAACCGAGCAGGGTTGATGTTATGATGATTTTTTGCTGAATCAGGTAGTGCAAAGAGTTCGGTTGGCATATTTGTCTGGCCGGTTGCAGCTGATGCACCGGTAGTTTCATTGGCTTCGTCACCAGGTTCACCACAGAGTCTCCACAGGTTCACCAGAGTCACCACATAGTCACCAGGGAAGCCGTTCGGGCATGTCGGCAACTATATAGGCCATAACAGCTACGGTTGCAACACACTCTGCTACTTCTTCGGCATCGAGTTTGTCTATGGTATCTTTAGCAGAATGATGGTACCAGAAATATTCTTCGGTTTCTACATCCAGCCCCATGACCGGCATACCTTCGCGGTAGAGCGGCCCTATATCGACAATACCGGCAGCTCCCTTACGCACATGCATATCTCTCACTGGTGCCATCAACTCTGCGATGGGCTTGAGTAGTCGCATAGCCTCTTCTGAGCCTTGAAAACCATATCCTAAAGGTTTGAATACCCCGAAATCCACTTCAAATGCAATTTGATGATTCTCAAGTTCGCCATTGTCGATCACCTTATCACGGTAAGCCCGGCCTCCCATCACACCGTTCTCCTCGTTGGTCCATAACACCAGCCTGATGGTTCTTTTTGGTTGAAGGTCCAGTTCATGGATAATTCGCAATGCTTCCCATGTTACAATAACACCGCCGGCGTCATCCATGGCACCCTGTCCCACGTCCCAGGAGTCAATGTGTCCACCGATGACAACAATCTCTTCCGGTTTTTCGGAGCCGGGTATTTCAGCGATAATATTGTGGGAAAGAGCAGGCTCATCCATCATTTGTGCCTCCATATAGAGTTCAACCGTAGCCGGATCATTGCGCTGATCAAATCGTTGAAGCAATGCCGCATGCTCAGCTGAAATAGACGCAACAGGTATTTTGGGCTGTTCTCCGGAATAGCGGGTTCCGCCGGTATGGGGGTGACCCATTGAATTTGGCGATACGGCACGGAGTAAAACGGCTACAGCTCCATGTTTGGCGGCGCGATCGGCTCCAAAGACACGATATTGCACAGATTGGCCGTAGTTGTGAAAGGGTTGATTGTAAACGACGATGTTACCCGGTATTTCGTCACTTCGTTCATCAAGTTCTTCAAAGCTGTCGACTACAACGGTTTTTGCTGTGATATGGTCTCCGCCGGTGCCAATACTACCTCCAAGTCCCAGCATTGGTAATTTCAATTCATAAGGCGAGGTCAATTTTACATACTCGTCACCTCTGACCCAGTGGGGCACCCAAACGTCTTGTTTTCGTACATGGGGAATACCATCTGATTCAAGCTTTTTGACAGTCCATTCAATAGCATCTTCAAGCATTTTAGAGCCACTGAGGCGATGGGGATAATAATCGGCAAGATATGAAAGGCGTTCAAATGCCCGATCCGTTTCGGTGGCAGTTTTAATGATGAGTTCTGCTTC
>CAYMBG010000099.1:4080-9801 GCA_964388615.1 uncultured Chitinophagales bacterium
GGCGTTCAAATGCCCGATCCGTTTCGGTGGCAGTTTTAATGATGAGTTCTGCTTCATTGTTATATTGACTGGATATTTGGTTGTGACCGGCAAGGGCAACAAAATTAATGGATAAACAGATTGCTACCACTGGCAGGATGCCTTTTAAAAACCTGTTATGTTGGAACATACTAGTTGAAATGTAATTGGTAGTGTAAGGTTCCCCAGATGCTGGCGCTTGTAAGGAGTATTCGTTTTAAGGTGATCAAGATACAATAGTTCTGTAGTTTAGAACAATTCGAATGGAAAAATATTAACAGTGAAGAGAACGTGATTTAGTTAAGAAGTTCGTTTTTTTGATTACATAAGTAATGACACAAGTGATAGGGGAACTAGGTCTATTTTTTGTCTGTTGATTGGATTTATGAGTGATGTTAAAAATTTTGATATAATTATCGCCGGAGCGGGTGCGTCGGGGTTAGGGTTGGCATGGGAGATCATGCGGCGTCCTGATTTATCTGAATATAAAGTTTTGGTTGCAGACAGGAGCCTTAGTCCAATACGTGACAAAACATGGTGTTTTTGGGACAAAAAAGAGATGCTTCTCGGTGATTTTATACATCATTCCTGGACAAGCCTGGAGTTCAGGGCATGTGGACAGGTGGTGTCGGAGCAATTGAAAAGGTTAAGGTACCATTGTATCAAAAGTGATGAATTCACCGAACGAATTTATTCACAGCTGGTCAACCATGGCAATTTCGAGTTTCTGGAAACAGAAATTCACGATTTTACAAGTCAAGATGACAAAGGTTCAATGGTAACCGTTGATGGGACTTTCAGGGCTTCCTGTATCTTTCAAAGTGTTTTGAAACCGAAAGGTTTTGATCAACTAAAGGTGGACTTGTCGCTGAAACAGCATTTTAAAGGTTGGCATATTAAAGCGGATAAACCGGTTTTCGATGCTGATAAAGCGACATTTATGGATTTTGATACAGAGCAGAATTACGGGATGACATTTTATTATGTGCTGCCCTTTAGCAGGCATGAGGCTTTAGTAGAATATACTTTGTTTTCAAAGAGTTTGTTAAGCGATAAAGAGTATGAGCAAAAGCTGGCAATATATATAAGAGAGAGATATGGGCTTGATAGCAATGATTTTGAAATAGTTTACAAGGAAAAAGGGGTTATTCCTATGGAAGATCGGCGTTATCCTGCTCAATACTGCAATCATGTATGGAATATGGGTGCAGTTGGAGGATTTTCGAAGCCATCTACTGGTTATACTTTTCAAAGGATCATGGAAAGAAATAAGTATATTGCCGATGCCTTGTCTGCTGGACAAATGCCTTCTGTTGCCCCTCCTTCCCAGTATCGTTTCAGGGTATATGACATTATGATTCTGTATTTGATGGAGTATCATCCGGGGCTTACGGTTAGAATTTTTCATGAATTATTTCAAAAGAATTCCATGGATCGCATTTTAGGATTCCTTGATGAAAACACTCGTATTAATCAGGAGGTAAGGATATTTTCTTCCTTGTCATGGTGGCCGTTTTTTAAATCCATATACAAAATGAAACATCGGATTTTTACGGGTGCATAAACGGGTATTTGTTGAAGCACTTGCTGATATAAGTAAGATGATTTCTCCCAGTTAGTTGTTACCCTTTGTGGAATGATACAAATAATTTATAAGACACACCTCTCCTATTCTACAATAATAATGTATTGCAGTGGTTCACTAATTAATTACGAACGAACCTGTATATGTCAGTTAAAAAGTATGGGCTTGAACGTATTATAGAGTACGTTGATAAATATTACCCATACAAAGATGGACAGCACCCTGTATTTCTTTTTAAGCTTTTTATTTTCTTTTACTAAATCTTCAATGGTGGTATTGTTTGTGTTGTTGTTCATGGTAAGGTTATTTGTGATTATTGTTGCGTAAATAAACATTAATGGGCAAAGGTCTACCATCCCTCACCCATTAATGTGTCCTTTATGTACTAAACACCACGTCTGGCCATGGCATTAGCAGTATATCCTTGCTTTACGGCATTATTTCCGTGTCTTGAAATAACTCCAATAATGTATGCGATATCATACATTAAATTATCGCCTCCTCCCGAAATATTGCTTTTTTCATGATGATTCATTTCCTGAATATTCATATTGAAAGTTTTCATAATTAACTCCATTTTTTTAGTTGTTGTTGTATTCTCCATTAACACCATCTTTGTAAGCTTCTTTGATCTCGGACCTGTTGTTGTATGCATATCTTGCTAAAAGAAAGCAGGCAACAATCCAGGATCCTCCATTGATATATTGCACATCATCAGTGTCAAGATCATCAACATACATGCTGCTCATGTTTAATCTATTCGACAACTTCGTGTCTTTAGAATTATGACTCAATGTATTCATAATAAGTGTATTTTATTTGCTGTTTAATTATAGGAAATCAATCGTTGATTTCCACTTATAAATTAAACAATGAGCGTCTATAAATATTGAATTATTGATAATTTATACAAAATTTATTAGAGGCCCGTCCTGTTCCGGAACCATAAATTTTATATGCGTTATTCTCCGAAATAATTTTTACGGAAAAATTGATTTCAATTTTTTCTTTATCTGACAAATAATAAAAACTGGCTGAACTTTTTGAGTATTTCACTTCTACACCAAGTTCATTGAAGAAGCTGATTATGTTATACAATTGAGAACGACTAACACCTAAATTCCGGGCTAATTCATCCGGAGGTCCGGTTGACTTATTTCTGATCAGTTTGTCTACTTTCTGCAATCTTTCTATTTGTTCAGCAAATTTCATGACAGGTGGCTTTTATGATGACAGGGTGGTTTTTTGCTTATTATGTCCATTAAAAAAGGGCATTTGAGTTTTCCATAGATGATGATATTTGTTTTCCAAAGCGATTAATTCGTCATGTGAGCCTTCTTCCACAATGACACCATTCTCCAACACACAAATTTTATCGGCCACAAGTACCGTACTGAGTCGATGTGCAATCAGAATAACGGTTTTGTTTTTTTTCCTGAGTAAACGAATAGCTTTTTGCACGTACCACTCCGAGGCGGAATCAAGAGAAGAGGTGGCTTCATCCAGAATCAGTATTTCAGGATCTTTGTATAAAGCCCTGGCGATAGCCAATCGTTGCTTTTGGCCACCGGAAAGATTCGCACCGTTTTCACCAAGGTGCGTTTCAAAACCTGCGGGTAAAGCTTCAATAAAATCAAGAATACCCAGGTTTTTACATATGGATACAATTTTCTCCATGTCTGGCTCAAACTTACCGACCGCTATGTTTTCTATCACGTTACCCGAGAAGAGGTCGATTTTTTGGGGAACTACGGAAATAGCTTTTCTGAGGCTTGGTGTGTCCAGGTGGTCCAGGTTAAGCTCTCCAATGGTAATACGACCTGACTCATACCGGTACATTTTTAAAAGAATATTAGCCAAAGTCGTTTTGCCCGATCCGCTTTCGCCTACAAAAGCTGTGACTTTTCCTTTTGGAATGAGGATATCCAAATTTTCAAAAACCTGTACCCGGCTTCCGTAGCGAAAAGAAACATTATCCAAACGGATATCTCCTACCATTTGTGGCTGTAATTTAACTTTTTGGCCCTGCTCCTCTTTTTCCAGATCCATGATTTCAAATAGACGGTCTGATGCAATCATGGCATCCTGAATAGTTTTGTTCATATGTACCAACTCGGAAACCGGTCCTGTGAAATATCCTATAACGGCATAAAAAGAGAGGAGTTCTCCAGGGCTGATTGAGCCTCTTAAAACATACATCGTCCCGACCCAAAGCAGAATGATGGTGAAAATCCGGTTGGAAAACTGCGAAGCGTTGTCTGCGAAGACGGAGTTCAGGCCCGATCGGTATACGGTTTTCAGGAGTTGAATGAATTTTGTTTCGGTTTTTACGTTTGCAAAATCCTCCAGGCCGAATTGTTTGATGGTAGATACCGAATTGAGTGATTCCACCAACTGCGACTCTAGGCTGGCCGCATCCTCCATCATTTTGCGCTGTGTCTTTTTATTTAGATAATTTGCTACACTGTAGATCAATGCATAAACCGGAATGATTCCCAGCATAACCAGTCCCAGTTTCCAGAAATACGTGAACATGAGACCGAAAGAAAAAAGGACGATGAATATATTTACGACGATGTGAATGGCGGCATCATTGATGAAAGACCTTATTTTGACAGCATCACCAATCCGGGATGTAATCTCTCCGACTCGCATATTATCAAAAAAGGGCTGTGGCAGCGTCAGTAGATGTTTATAGTATCCCAGAATCAACCGGGCATCAATCAGTTGACCGGTTTTGAGTGTAAAGATGGTTTTGATAACTCCGATAAAGATCTGAAGCAGTAAAAGGGCGATCATACTCAGCCCCAGAAGGTTCAGCAGGTTGTAATTTCCATCCGTGATTACGTGATCTACGATCAGTTGAACATAGATTGCTGTAGACAGGCCAATGAGTGTAAATATGGCTGCCCCGGCCATGGCCTGCAGCAATACGGAGCGATGAGGTCTCAATAGAAACCATAAACGACTGATGATGGACACCTTCTTGCTCCCCGTCTCAAAGGAGTCGGCCGGCATCAATAAAACAAGCACACCTGTCCATTGTTTCCGGAACTCATCAAGGTCAATTTTACGGACCTTACCCTCTTGCGGGTCCATAACTTTAATCTGCTTTCCGGACACATTGTAGATTACGACAAAATGATGAAGAACATCGTTGACAATGACATGCGCAATAGCAGGTACAGGAATCCGGAACAGGCTATCTTGCTCGCCCTTAACGCCCTTCGCCTCAAAGCCCAATTTTTCAGCAGCTTCGATCATACCCTGTATATTGGTACCCTTTTTGTCGGTGGATGCATATTGACGAATTTTGGATATGGGCATTTCAAGACCATAATAGCTGGATACCGATGCCAGGCAAGCTGCTCCACAATCTGTGATATCGTGTTGTTTTATCCCTGTTTTTTTGCTTTTCATCAATGGGAAAAATGGTTTGAATGGTGTAAGGTAGCCTGTTTGTTTGCATTACTTACAGGGTTGATCCAGTCGTCCACTTTATCATACAAAAGCTGAAGTAAACTACGCCTTGAAATAATAAACCGGGCTTGCAGGGACATTCCCTTTTTTAAATATCCTTTAGCTCCATTGGAAAGCTGAAGATGGGACTGGTCCATAGCGCAAAGTGCACGGTATGACGGCCAATCGTCTTTTGTAATCACATCATTGGACAGGGAGGTAACTTTTCCGGTGACTATGCCCCATTGATTATAATTGAAAGCATCGATTTGCAATCGTACCTGCATACCCTCGTGCAATAAGCCAATGTCGCCTGGGTCAATATGTATTTCCGCAACAAGCGACGTATCAGGTGAGATTTCTCCTAAAACCTGGTTCGCATGGACATAGTTACTTTGAAGCAGCCCTCCCAGGTTTTGAACAGTACCGGATACCGGGGACTGTAATTGATAGAGCTGTTTTTCTTGTTTCAGTTGTTCATATTCGGATTCTAATTGATCCCATTCCTCCTCAAAGGATATAATATCCAGCTCCCACTCATCTATTTGCTGTTTGAACAGCAGGCGGTACTCTCCTTCTGATGCTTTCCATGAATAATATGCTTCCTCCTGGTCAACTTTGCTGCCCGCTGCCATGTCTTCTAATCTTTTTTGTCTTTG
>CAYMBG010000100.1:0-9723 GCA_964388615.1 uncultured Chitinophagales bacterium
CGGTAAAAATCGGTTATGCCGATCAATCCAGACCGTTGGATTCGGATAAAACCATCTGGGAAGAGATCTCGGGAGGAAAGGATACGGTACGTCTGGGTTCCAGGGATATAAACTCCCGCGCTTATGTTGCACGTTTTAATTTCAGCGGTGGTGATCAGCAAAAAAAGACTACTGAGCTTTCCGGTGGAGAGCGTAACAGGGTCCATTTGGCAAAAACCCTTAAGGAAGAGGCCAATTTACTGTTACTTGATGAGCCTACTAATGATCTGGATGTTCAGACACTGCGGGCTCTTGAAGAAGCCCTGGTGAACTTTGCAGGCTGTGTTGTCGTTATTTCACACGACCGGTGGTTTCTCGACCGGATTGCCACACACATTCTGGCCTTTGAGGGCAACAGCCAGGTGCGATGGTTTGAAGGTAATTTCAGAGAGTATCAAAATTTCCGCCGCGAGGTACTGGGTATTGACGATCAACCCAAGAGTATCCAGTATAAAAAGCTGAAAAGAGACTAACTCCATTTTTTTGTATGCCGAAGGATTTTCTGATCCCCGATCTCTATCACTCTGAGATCATTAAGACGGTAAAAAATGCTCGCCAGATCCTGGATCCGCGCAAAAAGAATCGAAAACCCAGCGTTCTTGACCTGGGACCTGTACGTTTTCTCATTCCCCGCCATTTCGGTTTCTGTTACGGGGTAGAAAACGCCATTGATATTGCCTATCGCACGGTTGAAGAGCATCCGGGTAAAAACATTTACCTGCTGAGCGAGATGATCCACAATCCAACCGTCAACAATGACCTCAAAGCGCACGGGGTGCGTTATCTGTTTGACACCGACGGGACGGAGCGAATTGCAATATCATCGTTAAAACCGGAAGATATTGTGATTGTGCCCGCATTCGGAACTACGGTTGATATCCAGCAAAAGCTCGAAAAACAGGGTATCGATCCCTACCAATATGATACCACTTGTCCGTTTGTCGTAAAGGTGTGGAACCGTGGCAAACAATTGGGAAAAAAAGGCCACGCTCTGGTTATCCACGGCAAACACCGTCATGAAGAAACACGTGCGACATTTTCGCACAGTTCGCAGCAAGCTCCTTGTGTGGTGGTATTGAATTCTGAAGAGGCTCAGGTTCTGGCCGATATCCTGTTGGAAAAACGTCCCCAAGAAGATTTCAATAAATATTTCGGTGATAAGTGCACGGAGGGATTTGATCCTCTGAAAGACATGGAGCAATTTGGGGTTATTAACCAAACCACCATGCTGGCTTCTGAAACCAGGCACATCATGGACATTCTCAAGAGTGCCGTCGAAGAAAAAAATGGTGAAAGTAATGCAGAGATGCACTTTGCTGACACTTCGGATACGCTTTGCTACGCCACCCACGAAAATCAGTCGGCAACATATGCCTTACTGGAAGAGCGAGCTGATCTGGCACTGGTGGTAGGCGGATATAATTCTTCCAATACCATGCATTTGGTAGAACTATTAGAAGAACGGTTTCCAACCTATCACATCCGTGATGCCTCCGAAATCAGATCGAAATCAGACCTTCAGCACTACAATCAGTGGAAGAATCAAGTGGAACACACAAGGAATTGGTTACCGAAAACAGATGGTCCCACAACCATAGCTCTGACCTCCGGAGCTTCTTGTCCGGACGCCCTGGTCGATGAAGTATTGCTGAAAATAGCTTCTTATTACGAGGATTGCATACCGGTAGATGAAGCATTGCGCCCCTTCCGGGAAGACAGCTCAGATCAATCCCCGATAACTCTGAAATAGGAAACGACCTCCGGTTGAACGGCAAGCAACCTTAAATCCAGATCATCCGTAGTTGGAACAACACGGGGAAGCAAAGTACCGGTGGTATCCTCCAGGATATCGTTATATGTGACAAGCGCTTCAAAAGGAATAATCTCGCGGGCCTCCCCAAACTGTTCAAGGGGTACCCGGTAGCGGACTGTAAGCACAGAAGGACTGAAACGTATTTGCTGGTCATCCGGAGCATTTTGGAGACGGACATTTACACGCACTTCTCCTTCCGTGAACTCGGAGACATCCAGTGAAATGGTTACTCTGGTAGTGTCTTTGGTCACCAGCCGACGGGAATCGGCCAATTCAATCGACTCCTCCACACGGCTTTTTATATTTTCAAGTCTTAACTCAACAGTGGGCCAGCTTTCTATGGTATCTACAACAGATGCTGCTCCAGTAACCGTAACACTGTCAGGATCCACCCTTACACCACCCACAACCTCAAATCTGTTTCCCGGGCTCACATCTATAAACGGCTTTACCGGCACCCTTTTCTCACTTTTAGGCTGCATGTTAATTTCTATAACAGAAGGAGAAACTTTCTGGACAACCAGATCCGGATAAGAGATCAGATGATCCTGAACCATTTCTGAAATATCCACAGAACTCTGGTCATAGGGGACCGATATTTCAGGAGGGTTCCGATACAAAGATATCAGACTCCATCCTTCTCCACTCACACCAATTTCAGCCTCATCAGGCGGTAATTCGGCGAAAGCCATCTCCTCACTATAGCCTTCCACGTTCAGGGGAATCTGCATGGTCACGGTGTATTCACGTCCGAGGTTTACCAGGAGCCACAAAGACAAGGCGATCAAAAAACCGATAACAAAAACAATCAGTATCTCACCATTTCTGAGATATGTTGTTTCCCGCGCAGTCGGGGTGAATAAGCGGGTAATCCAGTTTCCAGGTAATTTATCTTTAGTCATACTGCTGGTATTGCTACAATGGAGATATTGGCTTCTTATTATCTGACATCCAACTCATAAAACAATTGACGAATCTGGTTGATCGTGAGTTATGCTTTGACCACAATATCGCGAATGATTTCCTCTTTTACAGCACGATTTAAAGTTTTTGCAATCTGATGTCGCTGCATGTGAATTTCATGTCTCCATGAGGGATCGGGAACATGAACAATCAAACGGCTGCCATGAAATTTCAGATCTTTAACCTGTTCGCGAATGGCAGTACCAATCTTTTCGGACCACAATGAAAGAACCATACCCCGTTTCATTGCCACCCGGTGTGGATAGCTTTCGATGAAGTCGTCCAGTAGTTGATTAATCGGCCTGGGTTGTTTACGTCGTTTCATGATGATCGATTCAGGAATCCGGCAGGACTATCCCTTCACTTACCCGGAAATCAGCAATTCTTTGATCCGTTTTTGCGGAAAAACCGGAAAGTTTATCGGGGTGTGCCGCCGTAATAAAAGATTGGCCTTTATGTTGCAGGAGCATATTCATTACGATATGTGTTTTATGCGGGTCAAGGTCACCAAAAACATCATCCAGTAAAAAAACCGGAAAATCCTCAAGGGCCTCCGTATAAAAATAAAGCTGTGCCATTTTCAGAGCCAATGCAAAAATACGATGCTGACCCTGAGAACCAAACTTACGTAGTTCCATATCATTTAGAAAAAAAACAAGATCATCGCGATGCGGCCCATAGAGGGTTTGCTGTCGTTCTCTTTCCTTGTTCCAGGCATCACGGATTTTTTCCTGGTAGATCTCTTGAATACGCTCTTCCGACCGTTCGCCTTCACAAATGGTTTGGTATTTCAAGGCCGGCTTCATCTCGGAGCCGGTCAGATGTTCATGCGCTTCTTGAAGAAAATGATGGAACTTCAACACCACTTCACTGCGTTTTGCGACGATACGCGAGCCGGTTTCGACAAGTTGCAGATCCCAGGGCTCCAACAGCGGATCACGTTGAGCCGGATTGTGATAGAGATCACTTAGCATTTTATTGCGTTGACGCACAATCTTCCGGTACCTGATCAGATCGTCCAGGTAGGCAGGGGATATTTGAGCTATTAATGCATCCAAAAAAGAGCGTCGTTGTGAAGGGCCTTCCCCTGTCAATTTTTTATCATCCGGAGAAACCAGCACCACGGGAACTCGTCCAATCAGATCAGCATGCTTTTCCAACGGGCTGTCGTTCACATAGAGGCGCTTGCCTTCCCCTCGTTCAAACGTACATCCGACTTCAAAATGGCTGCGAATAGCACCTTTAAAGACACCTTTGACCAAAAACCCCGATGTTCCCATCCTGACAACATATTGGTCCGAGTTACTGGTGAAACTGCGTCCCATGCACAAATAATGAATGGCGTCGATCAAATTGGTTTTACCCGCACCATTCGGACCGGTGATGATGTTTACCCGATCTCCCCAGTCGACATCGGTTTGATGATGATTTCTGAAGTTGGTAAGAGATAGCCGGGTATTGATCATGAGAACGTAAGCGGTAAGAATACCGGTATTTCAACTTCAACAACGGGAGTCGGGAATGCCCGGATAAATCGGGGCGAGGGTAAATCAGTTATCTTCCCCTTCCGTCTGATTACCGTCACTTTCAGACGAGTCCTCCTGGGTTTCATCTTTAGGAAGGGCTTCGTTCACAACAATAGTCCGTTCCAGAAACACGGTGTTGTTCAATTTTTCAATGGCCTGATGAGCTTCCTCCTCCTCAGCCATCTCCACAAAACCGAATCCTCGGGATCTTCTTGTCTTTTTATCACGCACAATAAAAGCGTTTGTAACCTCGCCAAAATTTTCAAACAACTCTTTCAATTCTTTTCTCCTGGTTTTCCAAGCCAGGTTTCCAATGTAGATATTCATGATAGCAATTACTTATAAATCTGGTTAGCTACAGGTTGTGATCCCGTCAGTACATAAACGGTAAGTAATTTAAAAAAAAAGCAGACTGTCACGAAACACAGTCTGCTTTTAATGATACGTATTTGTGATGTATCTTAATGCAATAGAGTGTGCCTGTTATTGCATCTTAAACGAGATAATTATTAGACATTAAAAGCATCACGTCCAAGAAATTCGGCGCTTTCACCCAGTTGCTCTTCGATACGAATCAGCTGATTGTATTTAGCCATCCGATCCGTGCGACTCATTGATCCGGTTTTGATCTGTCCGGCATTGGTAGCTACTGAGAGGTCGGCGATGGTAGTGTCCTCGGTTTCACCTGAGCGGTGTGAAATAACCGCTGTATATGCATTCTTGTGAGCGAGTTCAATAGTGTCCATCGTCTCGGTAAGGGTCCCGATCTGGTTGACTTTGATCAGGATTGAGTTGGCGACACCTTGCTCAATACCCTGTCCCAATCGCTCGGAGTTGGTGACAAAAAGGTCATCTCCCACAAGCTGGACCTTATCACCAATAGCATCGGTGAGCTTTTTCCAGGCATCCCAATCGTTTTCATCCATGGCGTCTTCAATAGAGATGATGGGGTATTTCTCTACCCAGCTGTTCCAGAACTCGACCATTTCATCAGCATCTCTTTTCTTACCGTCACTCCATTTGAATTCATAAAGTCCGCTGTCCGGATTGTAGAATTCTGCCGTTGCCGGGTCAAGTGCCAACAGGACATCATCAGCTGGCTTGTATCCTGCTTTCTCAATCGCCTTGAGAATCACCTCCACAGCTTCTTCATTGCTCTTCAGGTTTGGTGCGAAACCACCTTCATCACCCACGGTTGTGGCATATCCCATATCCGTGAGTACCTTTTTGAGGTTATGGAAAATTTCTCCACCCATTCGCAGCGCGTGAGAAAAAGAATCCGCTCCACTGGGCATAATCATGAATTCCTGGAGATCCACGTTGTTATCGGCATGGGAACCGCCGTTGATGATATTCATCATCGGAAGCGGGAGTACTTTTGCGTTAACGCCACCGACATAGCGCCAAAACGGGATGTTCAACGCGTTGGAAGCGGCATCGGCAATGGCCAGTGAGGCACCCAGCATGGCATTGGCACCCAGCTTCGATTTGTTTTCCGTGCCATCGAGTTCAAGCAGGAGGTTGTCAATATCCACCTGGTTGAATACATTATAACCGATGAGTTCGTTGTTGATAGCTTGATTAACATTTTCAACAGCTTTCAAGACGCCCTTGCCCATATAGGCATCACCACCATCTCTAAGTTCAACGGCTTCGTGTTCACCGGTGGAAGCACCGGAAGGAACAGCTGCACGTCCCATTGTACCATCTTCCAGGATTACATCCACTTCCACTGTCGGATTTCCGCGGGAATCAAAAATCTGTCGTGCAATAATGTCTTCAATAATAGCCATAGGTCCTTTTTTTTAGTTCAAAATTGATGTTTTGATCACGGTTCCAAGGTACTCTTTTTTTTACTAATTTGGAATAATGAGAAAGATTTTTATGCTTTCAAAAATCGCTGCCTCTTTTGTCTGTTATTTAAAACTGTTATAAAAAAACTATCCAATCATGCCCAATGCATACCTGTTTGACATCGATGGAACTATAATGAAGGTCAAGAATCGAGTAAACCGCAGAATTATCCAGAATATACTCGTTCAGTTTGGTATTACGGATATTAATGTCTCGGGACTTGATTTTGCCGGGCGCACGGATCGGGCCATCTTTTCCAACCTTTTGCCGCAACCGGCTGCTGAACGGTACGAAGAAGTCAAACAAACGTATATTGAACAGCTGGATGCAAATCTTGAAAAAAGCGACATTGATGTGTTATCCGGAGTGGAAAACTGTTTGCAGTACCTGCAAAGAGCGGGGGCATGGACCGGGCTTCTGACCGGCAATTTTGAAAAAGCCGCCTGGATTAAAGTCGCACGCGCCGGACTTGATCATCTTTTTACATTCGGGGCTTTTGGGGACCATTTTTCCGATCGAAATCAGCTTCCTCCGTTGGCATTGCAAGCACTGACCGAACACAGCGGCAATAGTTTTGACTCCTCAGAACTTATCATTATCGGTGATACTCCGAGAGATATCGAATGTGCGCATTCTTTTGGTTCGATAAGTGTTGCTGTATCAACGGGATCTTTTTCTACGGAAGAGCTGCGCGGCTGCCAACCTGACTTTCTGCTTGAAAGTCTTGAAGAGTTTCCGGACTGGGACCGTCAATTCCGCAGTTCTGCAAACAACCGTTAATCCCGCAGTTCGCTTATCATACCCTTTAATGATCCCTCGAAAAGCACTCACCACATCGTGCCGAAAACCAATGAAATGTACGGGGTACCGAAAAACGATTGCTTGTCGTTAGCGGGAAGAATAGCATCCGAGGGAAGATTTTCTGGTGAAACCCCCAGCTGAAATCCACCTGGGCCAAGTCTGTCAGGTTCCATGATCTGTATGCCGTCGGGATAATAGTAGAAAAAATAACCGATCCTTACCGTTTGAAGATTGCCAAAATCGCCACCAAGATTGGCACCGATGCTAAGCAGTCCTGCTCCCCCCCAAATAAACGAACCCTCGCTCCACCCTTCAAAGGGATCGTAATGAGGATCAATTTCGGCACCGGCCATGCCGCTCGTAATCCGGAATCCGTAATCATAGCCAAACCGCGTATGGTTGTAATAAGGGTACACAAAAGCGGGGGCCGGCCCGGCAGATGCCTGTGCAAACAGTCTGAAATTATCGGATAAACTACTTGCAAAAAGCCTTCTCTGAATACCAAAAGTCAGTGGAAATGCCAAAACCCGGTTGTACTTGTTGGAGATCGTGGATCCGCCCCATCGGCTTTGAAAGGACTGCTCTTTCTCATCCTTGATATTGGTTATCTGGAATTCAAGCACTGCTTTGGTATTACGGGATACAACCCGCCGGTACTCCCCTCCTGCACCAAACCCGAAGTTGTTCACTTCTATGCGGAATCCCAACCCTCTTCGAATGTCAAAATCGAGAGGACTCAGCGGCTCGTCCATTTTTTGAACATCGGGTTCCTCGAGACCCTGAGCATGAGATGGTTGAAAGGCAAGTAAAAAAGATCCTGCAACCAAAAGGATAACGAAAAGCACTGTAGTAAACCTCATAGTATGAAAAATAACGGACGATTCGATTTTTATAATAAAATTTGTGTGTGAGCAAATCTATTGTATTTTCATGATTCAAAAATACAATTACCCAGCAACAGCTATTTCAACGAGAATAACGCTTATTCAAGTGAAATGGTATTATTATCCATAATCTCTTACTACAATGGCAAAAGTTACATATCTGCAGATATTCGGACCCGTTTCCGCATTGCACCGTTTGAGTTCGGTTATGCACAAGGAAACACCTCACATCCACTTTTTTACAAGGCCAGTTGGCGATGATCAGAACGTCTCCGTTTTTTTATACGAAGATCTAAACACTGCTGTTCAGAGTTCTCGTTGTGTGACCTGCATCGTGTCTGAAAATCCAACCTCACTGGATCTTGAAATTGCTGATATTGGCAGGCAAAGTGGATTCAGAGGCTCCCAGGGCATGAATGATGAGCCGATGTATGATCAAGTTGTAGAATTCATACTTGATTACGGAAGACAGTTTGGCTTAACCGTACAGAACAGAAAAGAAGAGTGAGTCAAAGCGATAGTCGACAGGAATGGAGTGTTGTCCGGATGCTTGAGTGGGCAACAGATTATTTCAAAAAAAACGAAGTACCCTCACCACGTTTGAGTATTGAATGGATACTCGCGGAAGTATTGGGAGTCAAAAGGCTGGACTTGTACATGGCGTTTGACCGTCCTTTGACTCAAACGGAACTTGAGCAGCTCCGTCCGCTTATAAAAAGACGAGCCGGCCATGAGCCACTTCAATACGTTACCGGCTCAACGGATTTTTACAATCTGAGTCTGACGCTTACACCCGACGTTTTGATCCCCAGGCCTGAAACAGAGGAGTTGGTCACCAGGATTCTTGATACCGAACCGGTCGACAAACCGATCTCCTTTCTTGACATCGGAACCGGGTCAGGTTGCATTGCACTGGCCATAAAAAAGGAGCGGCCACACTGGGAAGTCACCGCCATTGACAATTCTGAAAAAGCGCTACAAATTGCCCGCCAAAATGCACACAGGCATGAACTGGATGTAACATTCCATCAATCCTCTTTTCAACTCTGGCAAACCAAACATAAATGGGATGTCATTGTATCAAACCCTCCGTATATCCATGAAGGAGAAATAGATGAGTTGGCCGACCAGGTAATTAAATTCGAACCTCGCAATGCATTGATAACAGATAATATATTGGCAATGTACCGCGAACTTATGGACTTCAGCAAAAGACACCTTGAATCTGACGGATCCTTTTATTTTGAGATTAATGAAAATGAAGGACCCAATCTATTGAAAATACTTAACATCCCCCCCTTTCAGTGTAGATTGGAAAAAGACATCTCCAACCGAAACCGCTTTATTACGGGGAAAAGAACGTAGCACTGTCCGGAAACCGCTGATTTTCCAGTTACAAAACGCTTATTGCAACCCGCACAAAATGCCATTTGCAGGCGTGGATAACTTGTTTAAAACTTTTTCCCGATAATATTACTTTACAAAAAACCTTAATAATTCAGTAACAAGCACACTATTTGCCGGGCAGCATGCTACATACATTTCTAACATAAGCAGGCTTATAACATTGCACATAGTGCATTTACGGTGTTTTTCGGGATGTGGATAAATAACCCTCCCTTTCCAGTCATCAACATTGACAATGTACCGTAAATATTACCATCTTTCCCTTGCCAACTGAGCCCGTGTCAATGGCGGTTGTGGATAACCATCAAGTACACTTTCATAAAGTCAAGTAGTTTTTTAATTTTTTAATGGTAAAAACGGAAAAATATCATCAACCGTTGGAGGTAGGGGAACAAGGGACAGCATCAGATATCTGGGAGCAATGCCTGGAAATCAT
>CAYMBG010000101.1:0-2490 GCA_964388615.1 uncultured Chitinophagales bacterium
GGATAGGAGTGGTACGTATCGACACGGGAACCGATACTTTTCCACAGGTGGTTAAAAATTCCCTCGGAGCCGGTGAACTGCAAACCGGCAAAGTGGGGGTTTTCCATCACGGGATCTCCGATATCGGGGCCTGATCCGGGCAAAAAGTTAATCACACCGTCGGGAAGTCCGGCTTCCTGCAGCAGACGCATCATATAATAGTTGGAAAAAATGGAACTGGTCGCGGGTTTCCACAATACCACATTACCACACATTGCCATGGAGGTCGGCAGATTAGCAGCAATTGCGGTGAAATTGAATGGGGTGATAGCTAAGAGGAAACCTTCCAGGGGACGGTATTCTACCCTGTTCCACATCCCATCAGGCGAGTGAGGTTGATCCGACATCACACTCGTTAAATAATGTGCATTAAACCGGAAGAAATCAGCAAGTTCGCCAACGGCCTCAATTTCGGCCTGTTGGGGTGTTTTTGACTGACCCAACATCGTTGCGGCGTTGATGGTATAACGCCAGGAGCCGGTCAGCAGGTCCGCTGCTTTCAAAAAGACGCCGAGACGGTCCTCCCAAGGGGTTGCCGCCCATTCGGAGCGGGCATCAAGCGCTGACTCGATGGCCCTTTTTACCAGTTTTTTATCGGCCAGATGAAGGGTTCCCAATTTGTGGCCATGATTATGCGGCATGGTGACCGGGGCAGTATTTTCAGTGCGGACATCTTCACCACCAATGATCAATGGGATATCCACTTCCTGTGAACTGAGTCGTTTCAGAGCCGCTTTTAGTCCCTCGCGTTCCGGTGTACCCGGTGCATAGGAATTATAAGGTTCGTTTTTGGGGACGGGTACTGTAAAATTGGCTTGAGTCATACCTACTTCCTTTTATTTAAATTTAAATGTGCAGTGCAAAAAATATCATTTCACTCATAATAAAGCGCTTTTCCATTACTTCGCGTTCCATTTCATGCCACAAAATAAGGTTTTGGATAGTCAGTATCTCAATATTCCGAAAATTTCAGCATTCAAAACCTTCACCTGTTTCAAGGTCAAAAACATTTCAGGGTCTTTACATGGTCATTGGCACTGTTATTATTTATACAAATGTCGACATACATCTTTTTTCCAATATTTTATAATAAATAAAAGCCCTTCCAACTTTACTTTTATACACTATTTATAAAAATATTTTGTGTAAGCGTTTCGACCACATTTAAAGCTCCAAAAAAGCGCTATCATAATGAATATTTAACATTACGTTAATATATCGAGCACGTTTTAGAGTACAAAAAAGCCCTTTCAGAATGAGCGCTTTGAGACTTCAAATTGTACCATATGGGCTTTGATGAACGTTTTTATTGCAAAATTAGTTATCTTGAGTGTAGTTAATTAGACAGAAAGAAATAAGATTCAGTTGAAATTGACATTTAGCAAATGCAAAACAATAACAAAACAAAAACAATGAAACATCCGACAATACACAAAGCAATAATGAACCTACTAATCAACAAAAACAGACCTATGAGAAATCCTATAAATAATACCCCCACCATAATCTTTGCAGCTCTAATACCTTTTATTATTGGTGCGGCATTTTTAATCTTCAATGACATTCCATCTTCCGTGAAAGATACGGAAACAGAAAAAGTCAAATGGACTTATGACATCGAAGAGGTGGTCCTGACCCCCGATTCTCTCGGGATACTGACAGCGCAACTCTACGACGAAACCCGAGGCGAACGCAGAGCGGAAGTTCTCACACCCATGATCATGGACATCGAGAAAGTGCTTGGTAAATCAGAAGGACCAATACCTTATCTGCTGGCTGACCTGCTCAGGGATCTTTCTGTAGAACATCCTCACCAGACGGTACGCCTTAATGCTTATATCACCATGGTTTCCGCTTTAGAATCAGAAGTTGAAGATGTAGACGTTCCACGACTGGCAGGGAGTGAATACCCTTCCTGACCGGTCGATGGATATTGAAATGAATGTTTTTGAATCATTCTACCCTGACCAAAAAAACTATTTCAGGGATCTTGTCATCAAATAGTTAATACCCAAGAGAAGCATCACAACATATATCCTGAATTGACAGTACGGCTCATGTACACATTCGACAATCGGGATTTTTTTCAAAGCGGTTCCAACGCATCTACTCATTCAGGCTCCGAATATCTTTCATTATCACCTTCGAGTTCTGAAAATTTTTCGTCATTACGTTAAAGCTCCCAATCACTTTCGTAATCTTTCTACGAAACGGCTTTAGACATACGCAACGGCTTTCGTTATTACGAAATAGCCTCAGGTATATGTAGCAGCTTTAGTTTACGTAACAGCTTTAGTTTACGTAACAGCTTTAGTATAGGTAGCAGCTATACTTCAGGTAGCAGCATTTACTTGAGTTAACAGACTTAGTTTACGCAAAAACCTCAGTTTACGTAACAGCTTTAGTTTACGTAACAGCTTTAGTATAGGTAGCAGCTATACTTCAGGTAGC
>CAYMBG010000101.1:2590-4948 GCA_964388615.1 uncultured Chitinophagales bacterium
CAGCTTTAGTTTACGTAACAGCTTTAGTATAGGTAGCAGCTATACTTCAGGTAGCAGCATTTACTTTTACAGGTTACTAACTAAAGTGACACTTCCATTCCTGCACGCATCCACCGTCCCGGCTGTGGAACATTGGGAATATCCATATATGTAGTGTTCAACAAATTAGAAGCTTCCGCGAACAGGCGGATCGGCCCTTGCCGGTGATACACTTTCATGTCAACAGTCCAGAAAGGCTGAAACCCACGTGTTTCAATATATTCACCATTGTCATAGTGCAAGAAATCCCCGGCACGATCCTGCCAGATGACAGTGGTCTGCATACCACCATATGTTGAGAGGGGAAGCGATAAACTGAAATCAAGCTTATGGCGAAGATGATCCAGTGCGTAGTTGGAGATAAAATCTCCACTGCTTTTTTCGGCATGAATATATGCGTACTGGATAACGAGCATGCTTTGTGAGGAGTTGCGTCTCCTCGCTACACCGCTGCGGTGTAACACGTTCATGAAATGCAGGGGGATTTCAACACCGGTTTCAAAACCATTGGTAGTAACCTTCGTAAGATTTTCACTATGCCAAAGGCTGTCATCCGGGCGGCGCACCCAGTCAATCATGTTTGAGCCCTGGCGTCGGAAAAAAGCAACATCGAACCGGAGGCCCCCCAAAGTACTTTTAAGGCCGGTTTCAAATGAGATAGCCTCCTCCGGCTTAAGGTCCGGGTTTCCAAGGTTATCGGGTCCGCTATAAAAAAGATCCGTAAATGTTGGCAGGCGCAACGTTCGGTTAGCGGTAAAATACCAGCGTCCATGTTCGTGGAATCGCCATCCAATATCCATTCCCGGAAAAAGTGTAAACGGGCTATCCAGATCTGAATTGGTATAAAGAAGTGTCCCGGCCGACAGGGATACGTTCCCGAATCTTTTGCTTTGCTCCAGCATCAAGCTCATGCCGTTACGTGCGTAGGCATGGGTAAACCATGCATCCTCCCATGGTACAGGACGTTTTTCAGAAATACTTTCACCCAAGACATTACTATAGATATGTTCATAGCGGAAGTCGAACCCGGCGGAGGTTGCACCCAGGCTTGAAGTGTGCACCCAGTTAAGCGATACACCGACAATATCGGTCTGGTGGTAGTTATGATCCTCATACCAATCAGGCGCATCCTGACGAAACAATTCAAAACGATCGTGGTGTCTTCGCCAGTAGACAACCGGAGTAATTCGAACGGAACCTTCCGGCAACCATCTCAGAGAAGCAAAACCGGCTCGTGTCTGCTCAAATTGATCCGGAAAACGTGGAGAGTAAAAACTATTGGCTCCAAAAGCTTTGTCATTATATCCGGCCTGCAGGTCAACCCGACCGTAATCAAACGATAGCTGGGAACGGTAGAACACATTACCGGTACGGAAATCGGTATTGTCGGTAAAACCGTCGCTTCTCATCCCGTGTAACGAGAGGTGATGGGAAACAGGGCCTGTAGCAAATCCTGCCAAGATGCCGGCGGAACCAAAACGATGCTGACCTGCCGATACCGATGCCTTTACCTGGGGATCCCCCGGCTCCTTTGTGATGATATTGATGGCCCCGTTGAATGCATTCGGCCCAAAAATCCGTGCTCCGGGTCCATGCAAAACCTCAATACGCTCAATACTTTGCAGATCAACCGGCACATTCAGATTGTGATGCCCCGTCTGTGGATCCGTAACATTCACACCATTAAGGAGCACCAGCGTTTGGTCAAACGTTCCTCCGCGGATACTGACATCCGATTGCATGCCATACGAGCCTCGATGCCGAACATCGACACTTCTCACACCGGAAAGCAAATCGGCCAGGTCGTTAGCTGGAGATTCCAAAATATGCCGGCGATCAAGAACCTGTACCGACCGACGTATTTCAGAATGTCGTACCGGCACTCTTTGGGCACTGATAACCACCTCTTCCAGATCAAGATTAATCAAAGAATCGGGAGACACGACCATCCAGGGGCGGTTTGTGGTATCAGCAAGGGTATCGCTGCCGGATGATTGGTTTTCCAATACGTTACAGGGCGTATTTTCAGCTGAGGCACTATGACCTGGCATCAGGAAGAAAAAAACACCTATAAGCCAAATCCAAAAAACACATGCGCAGATAAACGCACGGCAAAATTCCGGGCGATCTGATTTCATATTATTATAATTTTTACAGTCCTTTCAGGTAATACGGAGTGATTTATTAGCCTTAACAAATGGTGTCAATCCAACCGGGAACGTCACATTCCATACCCTTCATACTTCGAATTTACATGCTTCTTACTTTCGTGCTACGAATTTACATACTTCTTACCTTCATCCTCCGGACCTTCATGCT
>CAYMBG010000101.1:5048-9618 GCA_964388615.1 uncultured Chitinophagales bacterium
CAATACCATGAATCACCCCTTTTTTTTACGAGTCCAGTTATCACGCAAGGTAGCAGTTCGGTTAAAAACCTGTTTTGTTGATGTTGTGTATTTATCCGGATAGTAATAGCCCTTTCGCATAAATTGAAAATAGGGTTTATGCACACTTCCATCGCTATTTTCGGGAGTATCATCTGCAAGAGCAGGCTCCGCATATGCCACAGGGATAGTATTCAGACTATCAGGATTCACGTAATCCGTGAACTCCCCTTCGTTTTTCTGCGCCTCATCAGCGGGATTTTCAACCGTAAACAGGCGGTCATACTCCTTGACTTCGATGGTGTGGACATGTGGTATGCTTACCCAGTGCAGCGTTCCTTTAGCCTTGATTCCGGAGGTATCGCTACCGCTTCGGCTATCGGGATGATAATGGCAATGAATTTCGGTGACATTTCCAGCTTCGTCCTTTCGAAAATCGTCACAAGTAACGATAAAAGCACTTTTCAGACGAACACTTCGACCAGGCCCCAGTCGGAAGAATTTTTTAGGAGGATCCTCCATGAAATCACCCCTTTCAATATAGAGTTCTCTGCTGACTGGTATCTTCCGGTATCCGGCGGATTCATCCTCAGGATTGTTTTCACTATCCAGTTCCTCAACAGTTCCCTCCGGCCAGTTCGTGATTACCAGCTTGACAGGATCAAAAACGACCATCCGACGCAATGAAATTTTATTCAGGTGTTCGCGTGCGCAAAATTCAAGCAGGGATAGATCAATCAGGTTATCCCGCTTTGCCACACCGATGCGTGTACAAAAATCGCGGATGGCATCCGGCGTAAATCCCCGGCGACGCAGTCCGGATATGGTAGGCATACGTGGATCATCCCATCCCTCCACAAAGCCCTGCTCAACCAGTTTCAAAAGGCGTCTTTTGCTCATGATGGTATACGACATATTGAGTCGGGCGAACTCATATTGACGGGAAGGAAAAAGATTCAGTTTGTCAATCAGCCAATCATAAAGGTCACGATGAGGCATAAACTCGAGGGTGCAAATCGAATGTGTCACATTCTCTATCGCATCACTCTGGCCATGCGTCATGTCATAGGTCGGGTAGATACACCATTTATCGCCAGTGCGATGATGAGAAGCATATTTAATCCGGTAGAGAATCGGATCGCGCATCAGCATATTGGGTGATGCCATATCAATTTTGGCACGCAATATACGCGACTCCTCCTCAAACTCACCGGCCCTCATGCGCCGAAACAAGTCCTCATTTTCCTCCGGCGACCGGTCGCGATATGGGCTATTGGTCCCCGGCCGGGTTGGAGTACCCTTGCCAGCAGCGATCTCTTCGGATGATGAATCATCGACATAGGCATACCCTTGTCGAATCAGCTCAATGGCAAATTCAAAGAGGTGCTCAAAATAGTCACTGGCATACAACTCGCGGTTCCAATGAAAACCAAGCCATTTAACATCATGCTTAATGCTATCCACATACTCAACCGTCTCTGTAACGGGATTGGTGTCGTCAAAACGAAGATTAGTCTCTCCTCCGTACTTACGTGCCAGCCCAAAATTAACTGAGATGGATTTAGCGTGACCAATGTGGAGATAGCCGTTCGGCTCCGGCGGAAATCGGGTAAGTATCGATTTGTGACGTCCTTGCTGAAGGTCACTCTCAATAATTTCTTCCAAAAAATTTTTAGAGGAACGATCCTCATTTTGGGATTCTGACATAGAAACAGAGTTACGATAGAGGTTAAATCAAAAAAAGCACAACTATACAAAGATAGCCATTAATAAAGAAAATAGAAGACCTGTAATAAAGGCATTTGTCATAAAATGTGAGCATGAGAAAAATTAAAGAAAATATTGCCTTGTTTTTGACAATGTTTTATTCTCTTGGTTGGTATTGCCAGTAGCAGTGACCTGTGAGTCAACACAGAATGCGAAGACTTTATCCATTTCAAGTAAGAAAACGTCTTTCAACTCAATGTGACTTACAAGGCGGAGCTTTGTAAGAAACAAGATTTAACTGCCTCAAATCTATCACAAAAGGCGTTTTTTTTGTAACGTGCGATTTACTGACAAGTAGGTAAACGCTCTTGTGGACACCCTGAAAAAAGGGAGGTTATTTCTCCCTGGAAGCAGCCCGTTATTCGTTGCAGGAAGAATTATTCTCCATACGTTACTTGATCCCCTCCCTGTTAATCGGAGTACTCAAAAGTAGAGTTTTCTGGATTAAGAGGACTTCTAGTAATCGAGGGGACTTCTAACAGCAAGTCCGGATGTTTTCAAAACATGGGTATAAATCATGGTAGTAGCAACATCATTATGACCAAGAAGCTCCTGAACCGTACGAATGTCATAGCCGGCTTGTAGCAAGTGCGTTGCAAAAGAGTGTCGCAACGTATGTGAAGATACTTTTTTTGAGATACCCGCAAGTGATACAGCTTGACGCAGTTCACGGTGCAGTGTTTCTCTGGAAACATGAAAACGGGATTGCGCGCCCGTTTGTGGGTCTCGCCCAATTTTTTTGGATGGAAAAAGGAATTGCCATCTAAAATCCGTAGATGCATTAGGATACTTCTTTGCAAGGGCATGAGGTATGGAAACAGCTCCAAAGCCCTTTTTGACATCCATTTCGTGAATCTTCCGGACAATCTGTATCTGCTTTTCTACTCCATCCAGCAAAGATAGTGGCAGAACAGTAGTTCGATCCTTTTTCCCTTTTCCATCTTTAATAGTGATTTGTTTATACTCGGTATCGATATCCATTATGCGAAGTCGAATACATTCAGATATTCGCATACCCGTGCCATACATCAACTTCAGAGGAAGTTTCGCTTTACCCTGGAGTAAATCCAAAAGCTTACGAACTTCCTCAAAACTCAGAACCACAGGTAATCGGCTTGTCTTTTTAGACCACTCGACCTGCTCGACATAAAAATTCTGCATATCCAGAACCTGTCGATATAAAAACAGAATGGCACACAATGCCTGATTTTGTGTTGAAGGGGCTACATATCTCTTTGTAACCAAATAATTCAGAAACGCTCTTACATTTTGCTCGTTCAGTTTCAAAGGGTGTGTTTTTTGGTGAAAGAATATGTATTCCCGGATCCACTTTATATAATTTTTTTCGGTACTGTAACTATATCCCTTCAGATGAATTTTTTCGCGAATTTGGACCATTAACTTAGGTTTGGCATCATTTCGGAGATCATCAGATCCTTCATGACCTGCAGAACTTTCATGAGCTTTTTCCTTCATATTTTCACTAATTACCCAGGAATGAGATGTGTTAAAAAATTACGCATATAACTATACTAGATGTGAAGCCTTGATTTAAAGACTTGACGTGAAGCCTTGACATAGGGGGAAAAAATTACAGCTCCCCTTTTTGACATAAGAGATTACTCGTCCTATTTCCTTACACGTATTTTTTTGCTATCTAATTCCCTTATGTGACATCTGAACTGATTTTATCGTAATTTTTAATAATCAGAAACGAATTTTCCGATTACTAAGTAATTCATAGTTCTTTACTTAAGAGGTTTTTTTCTGCTTTAATAAATAGTTATAATGCTTACATAAGCCTTTAAATATTCTAGCATTTTGCTTATATTTCAGCTATGAAAAAGCTTAATAAAACATATTCTGAGCTCGAAAAGATTTCTCATAAAGCCATGAGAAGTCAATTGGCTTCCCACAGAATTGAAGGAATCAACATTCCAAAAAAGGACGCTGAAAAAATCCGAAAAGAAGTCCTTCAGGAGTTCTACAAGTCTAGCTACTCTCCAAATCTCTGAATAGCTTTTTCATCGGATCATAGTTCTTATCTGCAGCTGATTGTACAGCCTTTATGTACTCGGACATCCGACTTTCCTTGATCACTTCGAAGTGAAATCGATCAAATCCATGTTTAAGTGCCACTAAATTTGAAAATAGGCGTGCTGTTCGCCCATTACCTTCTCTAAAAGGATGAATGAATAGCAATTCGGCGTGGGCCGGTGCAGTAATCTCAATCAATTCCATTTCAGTCCTAATTGTCTGCGGTATCGTTTTCAGAAACTCCAGTTCATATGTTTGAACAGCATTATCCAGATGCTGAGCAGCTGGAAACAAGAATCCTGCTTTCGAAATATTTACTTGCCTCAGTTTCCCGGCAAACTCATATAAATGAATTAATGCCGTTTGATGAATCGATAAGATCAGATTCCAGTCAAACTGATCTATACGCTCAATTTCCGATTCAAATTTCAATTCAGCCCTTAAAAAACCACGGTACTCCTCTTTTTGAATTTGTTGAGGATCGGTTACCCCAAGTTTGTTCGGAAGTATTTCGCCTTCGCTTTTTGGACTATCGTATTTCATAGCACTATAATAAGGATAATCCCTATTATACGCATTATAACATGGGTTTCAACCTGACAGCGGCCCTTGCTTTTACTAAAATCACTGCTGGAGAGAATGCTTTTCGCATTCTCTGAGTGCAGCGTAACCGCTGCAGGTTAAACCTGGACCGTTATACCCAATTTGCACGCAAGGAACTTGAATACACAATTTTTGCTGATGCCTT
>CAYMBG010000102.1:0-4325 GCA_964388615.1 uncultured Chitinophagales bacterium
ACCTCTTTATTGTCTTCAAATCCGGAAAGTTTCGAAACATCGGTCTCCCCCGGAATAGGTAATCCACCCAGCACCGGTGGCCCCATTTTGTTATCACGCTTCATCTGCTTGAAATAAAGCGGGGGCTCAGGCTGACCCTCCAGTATAAAATTCACAAAGTTATCCTCAGAGCTGGCTTCTTTCAATGAAGCATTGAAGTTCATTTCATAACCAACAGTACTTTTGGGTACCGCACCTAACGCTTTGCCACACGCACTCCCGGCACCATGACCGGGCCATACTTGCATGTATTCAGGCATTTCCTTGAATATCTTCAGTGACTTATAAAGTGTCCGGGCAGATGGTTTCATTACATCTTTCATACCGGCAGCCGACTCCAGCAAGTCCGGCCGTCCGACATCACCAACAAAAACAAAGTCGCCTGTGGTCACCCCCATAGGTTTATCGGCACCTCCACCTTTGTCGGTTATAGCGAAAATCAAATGCTCCGGTGTATGACCCGGTGTATGAATGGCCTTTATTTCGATATTGCCAATCATGAAAGTATATCCATCTTTCATCAGCTCATAGTCATAGTCACTATTGAGCAACCATTCGTATTTCCAGTCATCATCGCCTTCGTCAGATGCATAGACCTCTACGCCACGTTCAGCAAACTCACGCAAGCCGGATATAAAATCGGCATGAATATGAGTATCCGCCGCCGCGGTGATCTGCAACTTCTCTTTTTCCGCAATATCGTAATACTGCTGGACATCACGCATGGGATCGATGACAATGGCCTCTCCGGTTTTTTGACAACCGATCATATAAGCATATTGTGCAAGTTTGGGATCGAAAATTTGTTGAAAGTACATAATGTATCTCCTTTTTTTTGTTAAAATTCTGTAGCCACTAATGTGGTAATTTCTCGCGAAACGCACCGTAGGTGTATGTTCCTGCCAAAGCAGCAAGTATGGGTATGGCAAAGACGGTGATTCCGCTTCCAAAGAGTGCAAATAGCGGTGCCGGACAAGCGCCTGTAAGAGCCCAGCCCAAACCGAAAATGGTACCGCCAATGACATATCGCTTCTTCTGGGTAAAGTCTTTCGGCGGGATAGTTATGGAAGTCCCATCCTTATCGTTCAGGTTTAGCTTTTTTATGATCTGTATGGACAGCATCCCAACTAATACCGCGCTACCGAGAACACCATACATGTGAATATCCTGGAAGCGGAACATCTCCTGGATGCGAAACCAGGAGATTACTTCGGCTTTGGTCAGTATAAAGCCAAACAAAACGCCTGTTATTAAGTATTTTATGTAGTTCATTGTATTGCGTATCTGGAATTTCAAATTAAAGGATCAGAGGAAAAAGCAGATGGGTGACAATCAGTCCGCCTACAAAAAAACTAATGGCAGCGGTAACAGAAGCCATCTGTAGATTGGCAATCCCGCTGATAGCATGTCCGGAAGTACAACCACCTGCATATCGGGCTCCAAAGCCTACCAGGAAGCCACCAAGAACAAGGATGATTAATCCCTGAATTGATCCAAGATTTTCCCAAGCAAAAATGTCAGATGGTACGAATCCCGAGAAATCCACCACTCCCAGGTTTTGAAGGTCTGATATCGTAGATGCCGATAATGCAATAGGCTCGGGGTTCTCAAAAACATACCCACCAAGAAATCCGCCTATAAACACACCCAGCACTAACATCAGGTTCCATATGCCCTCACTCTTCCAGTCATACTGGAAAAATGAGATATTACCAGGCATACATGCTGCACAAGTATGTCTCAAACTGGATGAGATTCCAAGTTGCTTGTTTCCCATATACAGTAAAAGTGGCACGAACAACCCGATAAGGGGGCCGGCTACGTACCAGGGCCACGGCTGCGTTAACCATTCAGTCATAGTTAGAATTGGTTTAGTTATTGATAGCTTGAATCACAACTGTGTTGCGTTATTGACAATTCACATATATATATAACTATATTCCCGGTTTTATCGTTCCCTTTCCGGTTATAACTTTCTATTAAACTTTAGAACTCCCTAGAATTAAGCTACCTACTACACAAATCACCGAACATTGAATTCGGCTGTTTACCCGTAGTGCTCCACACTCTTCGATTTTACCAAGAATACATGCAAACTTTAATCAATATAAAAAAAAATGCCACCTTCCAAACTTGAAAGGCAGCATTTATAGATAATCACCATTTGATTGTATCAATCAGCTGGACAATCGGAATACAATCGGCAATGAATACCGTACCCGAACCGGGCGTCCGCGCTGGCGTCCGGGCTCAAACTCTACCTGCCTCACCGCCTCTATAGCTGCTTCATCACAGCCGCCGCCGATTCCACGTACTACCTGCGGGTCTGTCACCTGACCATTCTCATCTATAATAAACTGCACAACAACACGACCTTCTATCCCGGCCTGACGTGCTACTTCCGGATAGCGTAAATTATCATAGATCGATTGCATGCCTCCTTTCAGTTCCGGCATGTCTTCAACTATGGTAAATACCTCCGGTTCCTCATCCTCCTCTTCATCTTCCTCAGGTGGCGGTGGAGGAGGCATATCCATCGGGGCATCCAGATCGATCTCGGTATCAAGATCAAAAAACTGATCCTCAATGATTTCATCATCCGGCACCGGCTCCGGTGATGGCGGACGCGGCGGTGGCGGTGGTGTCACTTCCTGCTCGGTCTGCACGATCTCCTCCATCTCGATAACCTCTTGTTCCTCCTCGGTTACCTCAAACTCCGAACCAGGCTGAAGGTCAATTCGAAACAGCGTGATCAGCATGATCAGCGTCAGAATAAAACCAATCTGCAAATTTATCATGTAATACTTGTGCAGATTGGCCTTCGGTTTTTTTCGCTCCAGAATACTCATGTCAATTTATCCCGACTTCCAATTGAAAGCCCTTTTTTAATTTATAGATGCAAAAATTCATAGACTTACTTGTGTAAAATACAAAATTCAAAAGAAAGGAAAAGCTTTTTTTAGCATATGCCGTCAAACGATTTTTTTTTGGGTAATCCCAAACCCCTAACCGGGATGAAGGTCAACTTGAAACAATGTGACCCGTATGATCAGCGTCAGAATAAAACCAATCTGCAAATTTATCATACAAGGCAAACTTTGTACGCTTCCACCACGTTCATTACAGAAATACAATATATCGGGGTAAACCGAAAGAATTCAGATACCTGCTGCTTAAAATCTTCTGTCAACATTACAACCGGAATCCGGCATCGTACGCCGTCTCTAAAATTAAATCACTGTTTTCAATCCAATAACGACATAATCAACATATTTATGAGAGATATTTTTTGTTTTATCTTTTCACTAATTGACAAAGAACAAGCTTGTTGAATGTCTGAGTAGACTACTACTATTTAACAGATCCGGTTTTTTACATATCCAAACTAAGCAGACTTAAATGACCTAATCTCAAAATCCGATACCGGCCAGCTGGTGAAAATTCTTTTCATTATACCACGTTACCAATTTTTAGGGCAACGAACATCATTCGTTGTTCAAGCCATCCGTAATTCGCTTTATGAAATCCAATAAGGAACTTGTAACCAAGTACAGTCGTCAGGCTCCGAGGTACACATCGTACCCTTCTGCACTTCATTTCAATGAAATTTCAGATGACACCCCGTCAACCCGGCTAATCCACGACAACAACAAAACACCACGCCCACTTTCGCTATATGTTCACATTCCTTTTTGTGCTTCATTATGTTGGTATTGTGGCTGTACAAAAGTCATCACCCGCAAACCTGAGGATAGCCGGGCTTATCTGAATCGGCTCTTTGCTGAAATGAAAGCACTAAGCCGCAACATTCACCGCGACAGTCACGTCGTACAGGTTCATTTTGGAGGAGGGACCCCTACCTATCTATCGCCGGATGAATTGCGGGAAATCGGTCAGCAGCTGCGAAAAATGTTTCGCTTTGACGACAATAACCTGGAGTTTGCCGTTGAGGTTGACCCCCGAAGATTGAACCGTGACCATGCTTCCGCCCTTGCAGAGATCGGTTGTAATCGTGTTTCCATTGGCATTCAGGATATCCGTGAAGATGTACAAAGAGCCATTAATCGGATCCAGCCGATGTATGTTAACGAAGAGGTAGTTCGCTGGTTTCGGGATGCCGGAATTGTCCATATCAATGTCGACCTCATTTATGGTCTGCCTTATCAGTCCAGGCAAAGTTTTGAATCAACTCTTGATGCTGTAAAACAACTGGACCCTGACCGCTTTGCCATTTTTCACTACGCCCATGTTCCATGGATGATGCCTTCCCAAAAACTACTGGATCG
>CAYMBG010000102.1:4425-9353 GCA_964388615.1 uncultured Chitinophagales bacterium
TCGGAAACGGATATCTGCAATCCGTCAAAGAGCTGGATGATTACTACAACCGAATTGACAGTGGCAAGTACCCTTATTTTCGTGAATACTATCTCACGACGGACGATCAAATACGGCGTTATACTATTGGCCGGCTCATGTGTGACCTTGCGCTGGATTTTCCCAAAATAAGTGCACATTGGAACATCGACGCAACCACCTATTTCTCGGAAGCATTGCAAAACCTGGAAGATTTGGTTTCGGACGGTCTTGTGAAATGGACCGAAAATGGCATGCAGGTGACCTCTCTCGGCCGATTATTTTTACGAAACATTGCTACCTGTTTCGATGCCTATTATAAAAACGAAAATAAAATAAACCGTTATTCAAAAACCGTTTGAACCTGATCCAGGGAGATTGTATTTATGTAGTAACATATGAAGTAAATTCCCATTTGATAAACCCAATCAGATGATGCCGGTTTATAAATCAAAAGAGAAACCAAAATATGAACTGCTGATGCAGAACCCTCGAATTTTAGTCCCTACCGACCTTTCAGAACTGAGTCTGACAGCTTTTGAGTCGGCTGCCTATCTTGCCGATCTCATGGACGGCACGATTATTCCTTTATATGTATACCAACCGGATAAAGAGGGCGCCAGTTTTCCCGTGGCACCTACCCCGCCGAAATCTATCACGGATCTGGAAAAGGTACTTGAAAAAAAGGCATTGGAGTATGTTGACGAGGAGTTCCTGGAGCCGGTTATCGTAACAAAAGGAATCCCGTGGAAAATCATCATGGAAGAATCAGAGGATGCAGACATGGTAGTGATGACCACGCACGGGCGCTCCGGTTTCTCCCGTTTGTTCCTGGGTTCTGTGACAGAGCGGGTTGTCCGATTCAGTAAGGCCCCTGTTTTGCTTGTGGAAAAAGCATCGAAAATCAAACCCATGAACGATATCCTGCTTACAACCGACTTTTCAGATCATTCTCTTCAGGCTTTTGATTACGCACGTTCACTGGTAAAAAAAACAGGTGCAAATGTCCACCTTGTTCATTTAATTAACATGCACGATTTCAAGAAAATTACGGCCTTTGAAAATCAGGTTGCTGTTATAAGGGAGCGTTTACACAGCTGGGTGGATGAATATCTTTCAGATATAAAATCACATATAAAAGCCGACGTATTTCCTGTAAGTTCTTCCATTCACGAAGCCATCGTCCGTTTAACAGATCAAAAAAAATACAATTTGGTCGTAATGTCTACTCTGGGTCACAGCGGACTTGAATACCTCAGGCTTGGCAGTACGGCAGCCAACGTGTTGCGACTTGTCAAAACAGCAGTGCTCAGTATCAACCCCAAGATGTATCAAGACATTGGGGATGAACACCAGCAGAACTAAGCTTCCTGCCCTTCAGCAGGTTTTACATTTACACTCCTGATCACAGTGTCCATGGAATATTCCTCTTCTGCTCAAAACCCGGAAAATCTCCGGACGTTTACCAAGTATTTGATTAGAGACATGAAAGCACTCGAGCAGATGCTTGCTAATAATATGTTCGAACGCGATACCATCCGTATCGGAGCGGAACAGGAGCTTTTTTTGATTGACCGGGCCAGTCGTCCACATCCTGTAAACACCCAGGTGCTGGAAGAACTTGATGATGAGCATTTCACACATGAACTCGCACGGTTCAATCTTGAATTTAATCTTGATCCTTTATCATTTGACGGGCGTTGTCTGAAAAAGCTTGAAAACCAGCTAAACTCACACCTTAAAAAAAGCCGGGAGGCTGCTGAAAAACAAAAAGGAGAAATTTTGATGACAGGCTCGCTGACCACCATCAAAAAATCGGATCTCGGCCTCGAAAATCTTACCCCTTTGCCGCGTTATTACATGTTAAATGATGCCCTGAACCGGGTCCGCGGTGCCGAACATGAATTGAAAATTAAAGGAGCTGATGAACTACATGTGAAGCATGACTCCGTTATGTTGGAATCATGCAACACCAGCTTTCAAATCCATTTTCAGGTTTCCCAGGAAAACTTCGCCAGACTTCACAATATTGCACAGCTCGTAACAGCACCCACATTGGCTGCTGCTGCCAATTCTCCGTTTTTATTTGGAAAACAACTTCTTCATGAAACCCGTATAGCGGTTTTCCAACAATCAATTGACAATCGAAAAGCAGAAGATTTTGTCAATGAACGCAAGCCTCGTGTTCAATTTGGATCCGACTGGATCCACCACTCTGTGATGGAAATATTCCAGGAGGATATCGCACGCTTTCGGGTGCTCTTTGCCATAGACAACATAGAAAACCCATTCGATGCACTAAATGCCGGAAAAGTTCCCAAGCTGGAAGCATTGCAGCTATTCAATGGGACCATCTACCGTTGGAATCGTCCCTGTTATGGGATCACCGATGGCAAACCTCACCTGCGTATTGAAAGCCGGGTATTACCATCAGGACCTACGGTTGTCGATGAAGTGGCCAATGCCGCATTCTGGCTGGGTCTGCTCGCAGGAGTATCCTCCCGCTATGAAGATATCACCAAACTTATCTCTTTTAAAGAAGTAGAGAATAACTTCCTGAGTACGGCCCGTCAGGGACTACTCTCTCAAATTAAGTGGATTGACGGTAACAGTTATCCGGTGCAAGAGCTTATTCTCAATGAACTGCTCCCTCTGGCTAAAGAAGGGTTAGCCTTGCACAATATTGAAGCAAAAGATATCGATTATTACCTGGGTATCATCCATGATCGTACCCAAAAAGGGCAGAATGGAGCTATCTGGCAACTGGATTCCTACCACCACCTTGATGACATCTGGAGTCGCAATGAGAAAATGACGGCGATCGCTGATGCTACACTGAAGCACCAAAAAATCGGAAAACCGGTACATACATGGCCAAGAGCCACGGTACTTCGGAAAAATCGATGGGAAAAAGCATTTGCTACAGTGGGACAGTTTATGACCACTGACATTTTTACCTTAAACGAAGATGATATTATTGATCTGGCAGCCAATGTTATGGAATGGCAACGAATTCGTCATATTCCGGTGGAAAACAATCAACATCAATTAGTAGGGATTGTTACTTATCGCTCCATGATCAGTACGCTTAATAACATCATTGCCAAAAATCAGGATCATACCAATGTCTCGGTAAGCGACATCATGGACAAAGAGGTGGTCACAGCAACTCCGGAAACCAGCTCTATTGAAGCAATTGAGCTCATGCAAAACAATGATACCTCCAGTCTTCCTATCGTTGAAAATGAAAAACTTGTCGGTATTGTAACCGAATATGATTTTACCAGAATTGCCTGGGAATTGCTAAAAGACCGGCTGAAAAAACGCTGAACCTGCCGTTTTTTTTCAAATTTTCTTTATCTTTACGAAAAGAAAATTTAAGTATGATGGAGATTTACAAAGAATTTCAGTTTGAGGCCGCTCACTATTTACCTCATCTACCCGAAACCCATAAATGCAGAAGACTTCATGGCCATTCCTATCGCGTGCGGCTATACGTAGCTGCCCCTGCCGATGAGAAGCTGGGTTGGGTTATGGATTTTGCAGATATCAAAAAGGCGTTCTCTCCGATTTACAACCAACTTGACCACTATCTGCTCAACGACATAGAAGGATTGGATAATCCTACCAGTGAAAATCTGGCAAAGTGGATCTGGGAAAAAACGAAACCCTTACTCCCGGAGTTGGCACGGGTTGAAATAAAAGAAACCTGCACAACCGGTTGTATCTACACAGGTAATGAAACCTGATTCCGGTTATTCCGGAATTCCCATTTTTCCGTATATAATCTTAACAAAAGATCATATCAAAAAAGGCACCAGTCAAGGTGCCAGCCTTTTGTTATACCACGCATTATTTTCCCCTTTTTTATACACAATGCGGTCATGTAAACGGTTTATTCTACCCTGCCAAAATTCAATGTGTTCAGGTTTAACGATATATCCCCCCCATGAATCCGGCCGGTGTATCTTTTCGTTATTAAATTTTTCATGCAGCTCCTCAACCCTATTCTCCAATTCTGCACGAGAAGACACAACCTGACTTTGAGGCGAGGCCATAGCACTGATCCGACTTGAAAGCGGCCTGCTGTTAAAGTAGTCATCGGATTGTTTAGCAGGTACTTTTTCCGCCTTGCCTTCAATACAAACCTGCCGTACCAATTCCGGCCAAATAAAGGTCAGCGCTACTTGTGAGTTTTGATTAATATGTTCAGCTTTCCTGCTTCCGTAATTTGTATAAAAAACAAATCCATTTTCATCAAAATCTTTCAATAATACCGTTCTTGCCGCGGGATTCCCAAGTTTATCGGCAGTGGAAAGGATCATGGCATTGGGATCGTCCTTGATGGACGATACCGCCTCTGAAAACCATGCATCAAACTGTTTAATGGGATCAGGATCTACATTCTGCTCATCGAGTGGCTTGCCCTGATATTCACGTCGCATCATCGCGATGGACTGACGAGCAAATCGGGTAGGTTTTCGAACCTCATCCCAGGCCGGGAGCCATTTTTTTATAAATCTGTACACATCAAATAATGAGAGTTGAAAAGTAGTTATTATACCCTAACATTCGCTTTATGGCAACATGTCGGATGTCAGCAGAAAGAGACTGCTACGAAAGATAATGAAATGTCCCCCAATAAAAATGGCGACAGGCAACATGTAAAACCATCCAAAATTTCCAACTATAAAAATTTGGACATTATCAAATACAACACCTGTCCCATCAGGGAAGAAAACTCCAAAAAAAAGAAAAGCTGAAGAACAGCACACCTTTCCTGTATAGGTGAAGATCAACACACGCTCTTCGCACATATTACTTTACAAATAGCAATATTGATCATGCGAAAAATTATTTCTTTTGTTGACCAAAACCTGCTGTAATACGATCAAGTATAATAGCCATGA
>CAYMBG010000103.1:0-2947 GCA_964388615.1 uncultured Chitinophagales bacterium
TGAGGGGCATTCTTCTGCCGAAAACTTTGTAGCGTTTCGCAATCATCCTTTAATTCTGTTCGAGGATGACCTTCCCGAGATGTATCGCTAAACCGATAACACAATCAGAGATGGTGTTAGATACCTGAAATATCCTTCATCTTACCGGCAATGTATACAGACCCTATCGTTGAAAGCGGTAGGGCCTGTGTTCACGCTCAAGGGGAAACTGCTCGTTCAAATTCCGATCCCACACCCGGCCGTTTTTGACCACCATAAAGATATCTTCACTGTTGCGGATATCATTCAGAGGGTTTTGGTTGAGTACCACAAAATCGGCCAGTTTCCCGGATTCGATGGAACCGAGGTCATTGCCCAAACCCAGGTATTCCGCTCCATGAATAGTTGCGGAACGAATAGCCTCCATTTCCGACATACCGCCCTGATTAAACATCCACAACTCCCAATGAGCTGCCAGACCCTGCAACTGTCCATGTGACCCCAACTGTACATTGCCGCCGGCACGCACCACTCTTCTGACTGATTCTGCTAAACTAAAATGATAAAACTCCTCATCAGGTACCTTCAGCCGTCGTCTTGACCGGGCGTCAACCACATGTCTGGGTACAAACTGTAAAAGGCGACGGTTCTCGAAAACATTGTGCTTCTGATACCAGTAGTTCTCTCCCCAAATACCGCCGTAACCGACCACCAGAGTCGGAGTGTATCCAACATCAGATACCCCCAGCAAAGCAAGCATGTCATTGCGCAGCGGTGTCACAGGAATAGCATGTTCAATACCTGTGTGACCATCAACGATCATTGTGATATTATGCTGTAACACGGACCCGCCTTCCGGATATACATTCAGTCCGGTTTCTCTGGCAGCTTCCAGTATCCACTGACGCTGATCCCTGCGCGGCTGGTTATAGCTTTTTACCGAGGTTGCTCCCACTGCTTTGTGGCGCAAAAGATGATAACGCGCATCATCCAGGCTCTCTACAACCGCCTTGTTTGGATTCTCGGCACCGTAAAGGATATAACCGGTAGAGTAGATACGAGGTCCAATCATCCTGCCTGCTTTGACCTGCTCAGAGAGAGCAAAAACCGATTGTGTACTGGCGGATGGATCGTGGGTCGTCGTGACACCATAGGCAAGATTCGCCTCATATTCCCATAAACGGTCTGGTGTGATGTCCAAACTCACATACCCCATATGAGCATGAACATCCACAATACCTGGAATAATAGTTTTACCGAAAACATCGAATTGCCGGGCACCCTCGGGTATCTGTACCTGATCCATTGGCCCCACTTCGATAATACGATTATCCTGAACCACTATAGTACCGTTCTCAATAACCTGATCACCGTTCATGGTTATGATGCGAGCGTTATGATAGGCGCTGATACCATCCGGTTTATCTACCGGTAACTCCAGTTCAACTCGGATAATCTCCGGATCATAGGTTGTATTCCCGCTACGCCAGTCATCGCGATCCTCGGGTTGCAAATCAGGAACGCCATTAATCCCAAACAAAGGGCGAACCTGTTGTTTGTAAACGGTATTGCCCAAACCAAACAGAAGATGCCGAGAATCGTCCGACCAGTTCAGCCAATCACCGCCATAGCGGGTCAGTTTTCTTGTGGGAATGGAACTACTACCGGCAGAGATCTCAATCGGTTCCCCACCCGCTCTCGGCATGGGCGCAACATAAACATTATGAAGGTCTTTGAAAGCAAAATACCGGGTGTCGGGGGAAAGCACCATCTCCTCCGCATTCTCACTTACCACATGGTGCATGGGATCGGACCCATCCGTTTTGATACTGGCCAGTTTGGTAACTCCCTCATCGGTTTCAAAGTAATAGATTCTGGATCCATCATAACTCCACTGTAAACGAGGCATACGCCTGTTGGCTCCCCGATTTGAAGTTTCCGTTACATGCGTGACCTCCCCGCTTTCCAGGTCCGCGATCCTGATGTTCAGATATAGCTCGGAACTCATATTTCTGCCACGATTTACAATACCACTTCCCTGCAAAAAGGCCACTTTACTTCCATCAGGCGACAAAACCGGATTGGCGTATTGGTCGGGATGATTTGTCACTGTTTCCGTATCTCCGGGGCTTCCCATACGAATCATTTTGACATGTCCGCCTTCTTGGTCATTCCAGGTGGTATAGACGGCATAACTACCGTCAGCAGAAATCGAGGGAGCATACTCCAAATAGTTCTCTGAATTCGTCAGACGTTCGGGCGCGCCATCCGGAATATCCATCCGGTAGATATGGCCCGCTGCTTGAAAAACAAGCGACAGTTTATCAGGAGTCAGAACAGGCCAGCGGATCAATTTTGTCTCAAAAAAATCATCTGCAATAGGATGTTGATATTTTACGGCATCTGCTATTTGTTTATTTACTGTTACATCAAATGGTATTGGTGTTGATTCTCCGCTATCTACATCCAGCTTATGGATATGGCCGTCGTATGAAATCACTATTTGCCGGCTGTCGGGGGTCCAGGAGTAAGCAGGATAGAGACCATGTATCGCCCAGGTTTCCTGCTGATCCATATCAAGTCCGTCATAAAGTACATGCTCCTCACCGGTGGCGATATCACGGATCATTAACACCGTGTCGGTGCCAATGCGTCTGACAAACGCCAGTTTCTCCCCGTCGGGAGACGGGACCGGGCGCACACTCCCCCCGGCTGCCCTTGTGACGGGCTCCACACGTCCGGTTTGCCGGTCAAATCGGTTGATGTGGTATATACCCGAATGAACATCTCTGTTGTAATCAAACGGACCTGAAAAACTGTAATAGATCCAGCGTCCATTTGATGACACGGCAGGTTCGTTCTGATCGGATGTCCAGGTTTGCTTTTCCGTAAGCTGTAATCCGGTACCACCATGGATATGATACATCCAGATTTCACCGGCCCCAAGAGAGCGCGTATCGGTAAAATG
>CAYMBG010000103.1:3047-7729 GCA_964388615.1 uncultured Chitinophagales bacterium
ATATCCAGGTTCATCCAGGTTCCTTCATCCGTATCGAACCGGATATTGCGGGTAGGCCAATTCTGCCACTGATCACCCTCGACCTCCCATTCCTCGTCATTACCTGTAACCATCTCAGTGGCATTTTCTGGTTGCTCATAAATGGTGCCCGATTCGCTTTCAACCGGTTGCGCTCCTGCAAAGCTGGTAAATACTAAATAGATTATAACCAATGTCATCATAGAAAAGTCCGTTTCAAAACGATGGAATAGAAGCTGATACATAACAGCCTTTTTAGCAAAATAGCCGATTCATCTTGTCCTTTCCAGTTGTTTTTTAAATTATGCTGTTCCCAGTTACTCTCAATTCTTTAAATGGTCCCTGAAAATACAAAAAAAAGACACCCCGCATAAATGTCTCGCTTATGCGATTCAACGATTTGGACAAAGCCCTTCCTCACGGAAGTATTTCTTCTGTTTTGCATTTGCGGAAAATCTCTGCATCCGGTAAATTCCACCTGGCAAAGAAAGCGCTTACATATCTAATGTTAAACAGAATATGTTCCGTCTGGTTTGCGGATGAAGCAGGTTCTGCCATCACCATCCATATCTAAATATCACTCATGCTAAGTATTCAAAGACGGCTCACAAATACGTTTTACGCGTTACTTGCATTACCGGCGACAGCTATGGGATTTGGGTTGTCGGTCCAGATAGCGGCATTAAGCTGGTTGCTCACCTATCAATACGGACTTGAAATCACTGATATCGGCCTGGTATGGGCTACCGGCCCCATTGCGGGTATTATCGGTCAGGTTATTGTCGGTATCATCAGTGATAATGTTTGGATATGGAATGGGCGCCGAAGGGCCTTTATCATTGTAGGTGGTGTGCTGGCCTCGCTCATGTTACTTGCCCTTCCCAACATCGGAGTGATTCAAGCCGGGCTCGGGCTGGATGCCATACTCGGTATTGCCATACTGGTGTCAATGGTTCTGGATTTGTCCATTAACATCTCCTTTAACCCTACCCGTGCGATTATTGCTGATGTCACACCAGAGGGCCGGGAAAGGACCAAGGGATATACCTGGATGCAGACCGTGTCCGGAACGTTTGGGGTTTTATCCTATTTCATTGGTGCGGTTTTCGGAAACATTGTGCTACTCTACTTTGGGGTGTTTCTGGTTTTCTTCTTCTCGGTGATCCCCCCGTTCTTTGTAAAAGAGCCCAAGTATCTGGGGCGTTACGGAGAAGACGAAGATGAAGTCGCCAATGAAAAAGCGGCGCAGCAAAACGGGCCTGAAAGTGTCAGTGACGCCTCGCTTCCACGAATTTTAATGGGAATAAAGCCTCTTTGGGGCTTTCTGATGTACGGGATCTATGCCATAGTCATGCGATTAAGCGGTTTTGAGTTCGAAGGTTACTATTTCGAGATATTCGCATTAACGGTTACCATTATCCTCATCGGTCAGGCGCTTTTTAAATCCGAGGAGGGTAAAACCAAAGAGGAAGCCGGTAAAATCGGATTTCAAAAAGTTCTTGCAGCACACTCCTTCTCCTGGATCGGAGCTCAAAGTATGTTTATCTATTTTTTTGCATTTGTAGACTTCCGCTTGCCGGGGCTTAGTGATGATGGTATAGGTACCGTTGTAAACTGGAGTTTCTTTTCCTTAAACCTGGTAGCCGCCATCATACCGGTTCTTGCCCTTGAACCACTTGCAAACAAGTTCGGACGAGTAAAGACCCATGCAACAGCACTTGCAATTATGGCATTTGGATATGCCATGATTATATTTTTGGGCGAAACACCCTATGTGTTTTATATACTTATGCTGGTCGTTGGAATTGGATGGGCCTCCATAATCAGCTTGCCCTTTGCGATAATGTCCCAAAAAATTGATCAGAGTCAGATGGGGCTTTATATGGGACTTTTTAACCTTTCTGTGGTATTGCCGCAGTTGGTTTCCAGTTTTGCTGTCGGAGATATTGTTCAGGCCGTGGAAAACAAATCCGTGCTGATGGTTATTTGTTCAGTAACAGTAGCCTTTTCTGCCATAGCTTGGTACCTGGTAAAAGAACCAAAGGATGAAATGACGGAAAATCCTGTACTTGTTGATGAAAAAATGGAAGACGGGGAAAACCCGTAAAATAACCCGGTGACCAGAAAAACGGGCATGCTTAAAACAGACGAACGCTGCAATTGCCTCTCGGAGCATGGATGGCTGTTAATAAAAAGCCCGGGCCGCTCTCACAGCACCGGGCTTTTCCTCCTGTTGCGTCAAGGAGATACCAGACCCATAACCGTAGTTATTTTTGTTATGGGTTAAATCAACCGGATGTTTATTTTACGAAAAGCATCTCGCGATAAGATGGCAGAGGCCAGTAGTCATCTGCTACCACTTTCTCCAGCTTATCACTGGCTTCTCTCACCTTGTTCATCTCCGGCAATACCACATTGGCCAAATGTTCGGCTTTCTCGGGTATGGTGTCACCACCAAGATCCGCATTAACTTTACCAAGCCTTTCAACAGCCTCCAAAGCTTCGGTAAGCAAACCGTTGACCTGCCCGGCAAGACTGTTGGTGGTTGACACATCCAGACCAGAGCTTGAGCCACGGTCACCAGCAGCAAGAATTTCATTCATATACCGGATTGTCGCAGGTATCACCATGGTTCTTGTAACATCTTCGGTTGTTTCCGCTTCGATGTTAAGTTTGATGAAATACTGCTCAAGATAAATCTCCAGACGTGATTCAAGCTCATATTTTTTTAGGACATTGTACTTTTCAAAAAGTTCGACGGTACTGTCGGCCGTAAGATAAGGCATGGCATCAAGCGTCGATTTCAGATTCAACAAACCACGTTTTTCCGCTTCGACTTCCCAGTCATCCGAATACCCGTCACCATGGAAAAAGATATCTTCAATCTCCTGGAAAGTATCTTTAAGGACAGCACCCAGTGCATCCTCCAGATTTCCCGTTTTGTCAAGCTCTTTTTCCAGACGTGTTGTCATCTCATTGATCGCATCCGCTGTGGCCAGGTTCATGACCGTGGTCGGGAAAGATACCGATTGCTCTGATCCTACCGCGCGGAACTCAAACTTGTTTCCTGTAAAAGCAAATGGAGACGTCCGATTGCGGTCACCGGCATGTTTCGGAATGGACGGAAGCACCGGAGTACCCAAACCTAACAAACCACCCTGCTTGGATCTGGTGGCACCGCCCTTTTTGATTTGTTCGACAATATCATCGAGTTGTTCACCTACATAAGCGGACAAAATAGCCGGTGGCGCTTCATTGGCGCCCAGCCGGTGATCGTTGCCTGCACTGGCGATAGAGGCGCGGTACAATCCCTGGTGATCATAAAGGCCTTTTAACGTAGCCGCAAAGAAAAAGAGAAACTGCATATTTTGATGCGGGCTGTCTCCAGGCTCCAGAAGGTTGCCTCCTTTGCTGCTGGTCATGGACCAATTCAAATGCTTGCCACTGCCATTCAATCCTGCAAACGGCTTTTCATGAAGCAGGCAGACCAAACCATACTTGCGCGCAATCTTTTTCAGTATGATCATTGTCAGTTGTTGATGGTCGGCTGCGACATTTGCTTTCTCAAAAACCGGAGCTATTTCGAACTGTCCCGGTGCCACTTCATTGTGACGGGTCTTTACCGGTACTCCAACTCGATATAATTCACGCTCAGCCTCAAGCATGAAGGATAGAATACGATCCGGGATCGATCCGAAATAATGATCATCCAACTCCTGACCCTTGGGTGGCTTTGCCCCGAACAATGTCCTGCCGGAAGTCATCAGGTCAGGTCGGCGGTAAAAATATTCATGATCAATCAGAAAATACTCCTGTTCAAATCCCCCCGTTGAATTAACCCAGGTCACATCCTCTGTGCCAAAGAGCTTGAGCGCTCGGGAAGCTTGTTGGTTCAGTGATTCGGTTGATCGCAGCAATGGCGTTTTGAAATCAAGGGATTCCCCTTTCCATGATGCAAAAACAGTGGGAATGCACAGTGTAGACCCATTACCACTTTCCATAATAAACGCAGGTGATGTAGGGTCCCATGCGGTGTATCCTCGTGCTTCAAAAGTAGGGCGCATGCCTCCACTGGGAAAACTGGAAGCATCGGGCTCGCCTCGCATCAAATCACCCCCAGAAAATTGGGTGATGGCTCCACCACCCTGATTAGGAGTGATAAAACTGTCATGTTTCTCTGCGGTTGCCCCCGTGAGCGGCTGAAACCAATGGGTATAGTGTGTAGCACCTTTTTCTGAAGCCCACTCTTTCATCACTACCGCTACGGCATCGGCAACAGAGGAATCCAAAGGCTCATTGTCGCGTATGGTCCTTTTTAAAATTTTCCAGACATTTTTTGGCAACCTCTCTTTCAGAGTATCTATGGATAAGCAGTTTTCTCCAAAAATTTCGGCAATGTTCATGTCGATTTTACTGGAGCCGTTTCTTGCTATCAATGTCTCCTCAGCTTTCTTTACAGCTTCGAGCGCATCAAATCTTCTATATGTTTTACTCATGAAAAAATCTTTTTTGTTTTCGGTTGTTTTTCACGTTGGTGACGCTGACACAATATAAATCAATAACACAATAAATCCATAATTTTTTAGCGTATTTGAATTTTTATACTAATTATTTCAACCTTATGAAGTTTTTTTACATATAGTATTCAAAAAAGCGCTTACAGC
>CAYMBG010000103.1:7829-9333 GCA_964388615.1 uncultured Chitinophagales bacterium
ACGAATTTCGCCAATGACTATTTTGATTTTCGGCGGGGAGCGGATACCAAAGAAAGGGTTGGTTTTACCCGAGCTTCTTCCACCGGTGCTGTCGCTCCTCAAAAAATGCTTTACATGGCGGCCAGTGCCTTTTTTCTTGCCTTTCTGCTTGGAATCCTGTTGGTCTGCCACGCCGGATGGCTCATCCTGCTTATCGGACTGCTGTCTATCACCTCCGGAATCCTCTATACCGGCGGACCATTTCCCCTGGCTTACAATGGACTCGGTGATATCTTCGTATTTCTTTTTTTTGGAATAATCGCTGTTATGGGCACCTATTTCGTCAACACTCTTCAGTGGTCATCGGAGGCTTTCTGGGCCTCCATTCCGATCGGAGCACTCTCAACCATGATATTGGTAGTTAATAATTACCGGGATGTTGACACCGACCGAAAAGCAAATAAAAAAACCCTTGTGGTTTTACTTGGAGAGGCTTTTTCCAGATGGCATTTTGCCGTTTTAATGGGACTTGCATTTGCAATACCACCCCATTTTTTCTTTCGTGAGTCGTATGCGCTACCTGTTCTCTTACCCTTATTGCTGTTACCCTGGGGGATTTGGCTGGTTTGGATTTTCTGGAATGAGACAAAAAAGGAACATTTCAATGCCATACTGGTCAAAACCGCCCGATTTATGACTTTTTTCGGGGTTTTCTTTGCCTTGGGTATTTTGTTATCAGCATGACACCTCTTATTGCGTAACATGACCCGGGTATTTCTCTGTCGCTCTGATTATCTTTTTCAATTATGAGCGACAGAATCCACCTTTACCAATACTCGATTCCCTTTCGCAACCCCCTGCGAACCGCCACCGGATCCATTGTTCACCGTGACGGGCTGATTATTGGCGATGGAAATCACATTTGGAGCGAAATCGCTCCGTTACCCGGCTTTTCTACAGAAAGTATCGACGATGTCTTGTGTTTTTTACGGCATTACCAAAACAAAATCCAATATTACTTCCAGAAACAGAACCTTTATCAATTCATGGCCGAACCCGCCATAAGCAAGGATCTAATTAAAATACCCTCACTCCGTTTCGGGTTATCCATGATTGCCGAACAACAAAAAGCACTTGACGCCAATCTCCCTTTGTATGCTTATTGGATCCATACTAAGCTATCCGAATTTAAACACATCAGGCAGTTTAGTCCCTCCACATATAACCAGGAGGTAAGATGTAACGCATTGCTTAGTTCTGAAAATTTATCGGATACTTTTCAGAGTGTCATCAAAGCTCGTGAGGCCGGATTCAACACCGTCAAATTAAAACTTCCCCCCTCTCCGCGGAAAGCACGTGAACTTGTTGCAACGATTTGTAAGAACTTTCCCGATATGCGGTTTCGTTTTGATGCCAATGCCTGCTACTCGAAAGCTGATGCCGTAAAACTTTTTGATGGTCTTAACAAGCCACAATCAACACTTAACACATCCGCCTTTGACCTGACCTCCAAAACAATCAGCAG
>CAYMBG010000104.1:0-9331 GCA_964388615.1 uncultured Chitinophagales bacterium
TCAAGCTTGTGATAAACACCAAGCGAAGGATGGAAACAGAACGGTTAAAATTTGTCTGTAATCAGATGTAATAGAGAATAATCGTGATAACGGCAAAATTGATGATGGCCAAGGGCAACATTTTGGTCCAACCCAGTCGCATCAGTTGATTGAACTTGAAACGAGGCAGTGTCCAGCGTATCCAAATAAAAATAAACGCCCATATCACGGTTTTAATTATAAAAACGAGAATGTCGAGGATGGCTTTTGCTGTAACTCCCATTTCAGGAAGCCAGTATCCGGCAAATGGCAGATGGTAGCCACCGAAAAAGAAAGTGGAGATCAACATGCTTCCAATGACAATGTGCATGTACTCGGCCAAAAAGAAAGTTCCAAATTTCATCGAACTATATTCAGTGTGAAATCCACCTACAAGTTCCTGTTCGGCTTCAACCAGATCAAAAGGTGCTCTGTTGGCTTCAGCGAATACCGCTACGGTAAAAATCACAAACCCAATGGGGTTGCGGAAAATATTCCACCAAAACTCCTGTGAGTTTACAATGTCCATGACGCTTAGTGATCCTGCGAAAATAATGACCGAAGCAAGGGCGACGCCCATGGGAAGTTCGTAACTGATCATCTGTGCAGCAGCGCGTAATCCTCCCAGCAGGGAATATTTGCTGTTGGAAGCCCACCCGGCCAGGGTAACCCCATATACGGAAAGTGAAGCCACCGCGAGAATAAACAGAACACCGACATTCAGGTCTGTAATAACTACATGCTCGCTGAAGGGTATGACTGCTACGGTAACGATCGCAGTTGACACCGGAATCATGGGTGCCAATATGTAGAGATATTTGTTGGCATTGGCCGGAACAATATCCTCTTTCAGGAACAGCTTGATGACATCAGCGACTGGTTGAAACAAACCAAGGGGACCTACGCGGTTTGGTCCGTATCGGTTTTGAATAAAGGCTGATACACGGCGCTCCGCATATACGGCAACTGCTGCCGAAGGTAGAAGAAAGAGCAATACGACGGCCAGCATGACCAGAGTAGAGAAAAGTAAGGGATCCATTTATACCGTTTTAGCTTCTTGGTTGAGTTCCAGTTGAATTCCATTTTCTTCATCCATGCGATCATAGGAAACCTTCCCGAAAACAGGGATTTTTTGTGCGATATCACGGATAATATCCCTGGAGGAGTTCCATTCGGGTTTCTTTTCTTCGGATGACGCTCTGCTGAAAAACTCCCAGGCAGGAATACAATCTACCCGATTCGCGTCAGTGACCCAATTATCAAACTTTGTGCCATAATGATCCAATCGACCCATGGACATTTCGAGATTCAGGCGACGGTTGGTATAACGTGTTTCCTTGGCCGGAACGGTTCGCTGTATCCGACCGTCAACATTTACATAGGAAGCAGCGTGCTCAGCGGCACACGTTATGGGTATCACCAGATTGGCAGAACGGGATGTTTCGGAGTAATTGGAGCCCCAAAACACGGTCATGGTGGTCTTTAGGTCATCTGCAGTGAGACTGGTGCGCTCCAGCAGGTTGTCATCCAGGATTGCAACCATGCGGGATCTGTTTGTGCTCAGCCTTTTTTTCAATTCGTTTTCATCGGTTTCTGTAAATCCGAGTGCACGGACACCCAGGGTGTTCGGTGCCTGGTCATCTGAAATCAGAAAATCATCACCTGACCCGGGGATAATGTGAGGGACAAACAGGAAATCTTCAGCACCTTGTTGTTCGAAGAATGATTTAAGAGCATAGTTGTCTTCCAACGACGCATGGGGACTGCCAATGACCAGTATGTCGGAGCCGGAACGTTTATCCCGTTCCTCCTGGAAGGTCATTTCCGCGTTGTTCCAGGTGGTACCGACCTGTTCGCCGGCATCAAGAAGGATTTGTGGTTTGGAGATACGGTTCGTGTTGTATTTATCGTAGGAAAGGCGAGCTGAATCCGGTATCCAATGGTCATTGACCATTTCATTAAAACGAGGGGTTATACGGAGGATGAGATTGTCGCGTGTCCATAGATGGGTGTTGCATCCTTTGCCATTGGACATATCGATACTTGGTGTTTGATTCATCTCCCAGACACGCGCCTTAAATCGGAAATCGGCGGAAGTAAGTGCGCCGACCGGACAGATATCCACCGTATTTAAAGAGTAGGGATCATCAAACGTTTCCCCTTCGGCGGTCATGGGGTAATTCTTATCACCCCGGCTGACGATGGTAAGCTGATGTGTTTTGCTTATTTCATCGGTAAAACGCACACAGCGGGTACAGTTGATACAGCGCTCGGCATCCAGTATCACCCTGGGTCCAAGCTGGACGGCTTTCGGTTTGTGTACCTTCTTGTGTTCGAAACGACTTCCCTCAGGTCCGTATTTGTATGTCAGGATTTGCAGGGGACATTCGCCGGCCTGATCACAAATGGGGCAGTCCAACGGATGGTTGATAAGGATAAACTCCAGATTGTCGGCCTGAGCCTGTTTAACCAATTCGTCCGTTTCGTGGGTATGAATAACCATGCCGTCCGACAAATCAAGGCTGCAAGAGGTCATCAGCTTGGGAAAATATCGGATTTTCCGATTGCCCTCATCATCGGTTTCATAGGTGCCTTTTTCCCTGTCAAATATCGGCATACCGGCTTTGACCATACATTGGCGGCAGTTGGCGGGAACGGACAGGGAGGGATGGTAGCAAAAAAACGGAAGATCCAGTCCGTTATCCAGCATAAACTGGAGAACTTTTCCAGGCTTTTCATACTCGTATCGGACGTTATCTATAAAAATTTCTGGCATAATGAGTGATAATAATGGGTCGGAAACAAGTTACTTCAATGGCACAAACGGAAAACAGACAAAGAGTGAAACGGATATATTTCATTTATGCCATCGCATATACGGTTTTTTTGCATTTGCGTTCAAATTCTTCCCTGAAACGATCAATGGAATATCTGACCGGCCAGGCGGCGGCATCTGCAAGTGCACAGATTGTTCGGCCTTCCATCCGGTTGCATATAGCAAGCAGCAGGTCGAGATCACGCATTTCGCCTTCGCCATCACGAATTTTCAACAGGGTCTTTTCCAGCCATCCGGTTCCTTCGCGGCAGGGGGTGCACTGGCCGCATGATTCATGATGGTAGAAATGGGATATTCGCCATATAAGGTCAACCATGTCAGTATCCTCATCCAAAACCACCATGCCTGCGGTGCCCATCATGGAGCCGACTTCCCGCAGGGAATCCGAATCCATAGTTACTCCGTCGAGAACCTCGGCTCGTAACGGAGGGGTGCTCGAACCGCCGGGGATCAGGGCTTTCAGTTTTTTTCCACCGCGAACGCCGCCGGCCACATCGTTGATAAGCGTCATTACGCTCATTCCCGCGGGATACTCGTAGACAGCGGGTTGGGTGACATGTCCCGATATTCCGTACAGTATGGGACCCGGATGGGTGTCAGGTCCAATGGATTTAAACCAGTCGGCTCCATTGTTGATGACCAGTGGAACATTCGCCAGTGTTTCGATATTGTTGATGGTTGTCGGTCGTCCCCATAGGCCCTTTTGTGCCGGGAAAGGGGGTTTTACTCGTGGATAGCCACGCTTTCCTTCCAGTGATTCCATTAAAGAAGATTCTTCGCCGCAAATGTAGGCTCCGGCCCCCATATGCGTATGCATTTCCACGCTGTAGTCGGATCCTTGAATTTTCCTGCCCAGGTACCCATTTTCATAGGCTTGATCAATAGCGGTTTGAAGCTTGTGGACCCACGGACGATATTCTCCCCGTATGTAGACATAAATGACGTCCACCCGCATCGCGTAAGCGGCGATAATAGCTCCTTCAATAAACAGATGGGGGTTGAATTCAAAGATTTTCCGGTCTTTAAACGTGCCCGGCTCGGATTCATCCCCGTTGCAGGCCAGGTATCTGGGTTTACCGTCAGGTTCGGGCATAAAAGACCACTTCAGTCCGGCATTGAAACCGGCACCTCCTCGTCCCCGGATATTGGCAGATTTCACCTCATCGATAACGCTTTTGGGACTCCATTTTTCATGGTCACCAAGGACAGATTTCAAAGCCTTGTAGCCACCGTTTTTCTCATACACGGAAATTTCGTGCAGGTTGTCAATTGCCGGAAGAAGTACGGGTTGATATGATTTCCAATTGTCGGCCATCTTATTTATCGGATCCGTTTACGTGTTGAGGCATTTTCATAGATTCAAATTTCGGCTTTTTGCCGGCTTTCAGGTCATCAAGCAACTGATCTACTTTCTCGCGAGTGAGATGGTTCACGTATTTATCGTTGTTTACTTGCAGCATGGGGGCATAGGCGCATGCACCGAGACATTCGACAGATTGAATGGAAAACTTGCCGTCCGGAGTGGTTTCACCAGCTTTAATGCCGAGTGTTTCCTCGAGGTGGTGAAGCATGTCGTATCCACCGCAAACCTGGCAGCTCAGACAGGTACATACATCCAGCACATGTTCACCCATGGGTTTTTCATAAAACTGAGTATAAAAAGTTACTACTCCGTGAATGTGTGCTTCGGGAATATCAAGTGTTTCGGCAACCAGTTTTTGCACATTCGGGTCGACATGTCCGAATGTATCCTGGGCAAACCACAAAACCGGCAAAACAGCAGCCTGTTTCTCGGGGTATTTGGCGATCAGAGATTTGATCTGTTCCAGGTCTTTGGAACTAAAAGTATAGGTATCTGACATAATTACTTATCCGAATCTCCCATTACCGGATCCATGCCGCCGATTATTACAACCGTATCGGCGATCATTTCGCCGTCAAGAATGGTTTCCAGTCCTTGAAGATTAGAAAATGAGGGTGATTTAACTTTTAAACGCCACGGATGTCCGGTTCCGTCGCTTTGGATATAAAAACCAAGTTCGCCTTTCGGGGCTTCGATGGCATGATACGCCTCTGCTCCGGCAGGCGGACAAACACCGGTGTCTGTCATCATAAAGTCATGGATGAGGCCTTCCATGGAATAATAGACCTCATCTTTTGAAGGGTAGGCTTTTTTAGCATCGTCAACGCGAATCGGTCCCTTTGCGGGCATTTTTTCAAAGCATTGTTCGATAATCCGCACGGATTCGGACATTTCCTCCATTCTGCAGTAATAACGGGCCAGGTTGTCGCCTTCGGTGCGTGTTGGTACTTCGAAGTCGATCTGGTCGTAGTGCAGATAGGGGTCGAATTTTCGAATGTCGTACGCGATTCCGGTGGCACGGAGTGCGGGACCGGCCACGCCGGCTGCGATAGCTTCATCATGATTAATACTGCCGACACCGTTGTTCCGATCAACAAAAATCCGATTACGGTCCAGAAATTTTCGCCAGCCATTGAGTTCGTCGGGGAACTCTTTGATAAATTTCCGGATTTTTTCTACAGCTGCCGGAGAGAGGTCGTTATTGACTCCTCCGATTCGCGAATGAGAAACCGTGAATCGGTGGCCGGCCACTTCGTCAAAAATGTCATATAATTTTTCACGTTCCCGGAACGTCCAGATAAAAAATGAAACCGCCCCGGCATCCATGATCATGGTCCCAAGCCATAAAAGGTGTGAAGATATGCGAGCTAACTCATTGCCAATCATTCGAATGTAGTTCGCTTTCTCGGGGCTCTCGATCTTGGCTAGTCGTTCGACGGCAAGACACAGCGCTACGTTATTGCTGTATGGCGAGAGGTAGTCCATGCGGTCGGTATAAGGCATGAACTCCTGATAGGTTTTATTTTCCGCCATTTTTTCGATTCCCCTGTGCAAATAGCCGGTATCCAGGCGGCATTTAGTGATCATCTCGCCATCCAGTTCCATCAGAACCCGGAGTACACCGTGGGTTGCCGGATGTTGCGGACCCATGTTCAGGATCATACGTGTTGAAAGGGGATCAGATTGGTCAATGTCGACCGTAGCGTGTTTATCTTCCAGGCTTTTATAAATCGCTTCCTGATGTTCCGGGAAGAAAGTAGGTTTTGCTTTGGAGAAAATGGCGTTCTTATCCATATAAAATATCAGTCGTGATCGGGAGTGGAGCTTGGCAGTTCGAGTGAACCCGGCACTCCCAGTAGTGGAAATTCCTTACGCAGCGGAAAATATTTAAAATCTTCTGGAAGAAAGATACGGCGTGGGTCGGGATGGTTTTCGAAAGTAATACCGAACATATCGTAGACTTCACGTTCGTTCCAATTGGCGCTGGGCCAGATGTCACTCACCGTAGGAAGGACGGGGTTTTCCTCATCGACATAGACTTTCACAAAAATTCGTATTTGCTCACGTAATGAAATAAGATGGTAGATTACCTCAAAACGATCTTCGGAAGTGAAGCGATCGGTTCCAAGCACATCATTTAAATAACTGAAATGCAGCTCTTCTTTAAGATATTTACAGGTTTCGTGCAGACGTTCGCGGTTTATTCTGATCAACGGGTAGGCATATTCCTCATTGATGTCATGTAGATCATCTCCAAGTTTTTGCCTGATTTTTTCCAGAATGTTGTCAGGGGATGTATGGGTCATATTGCAGGATATTGTTAACTGTCTAAAGCCAGAGATTGTTCTTCCTTAATTTTGTCCTGGATTTTAAGTATGGCATTGATGACCGATTCCGGGCGGGGAGGACAACCTGATATGTAAGTGTCAACAGGGAGGAAATTGTCCACGCCCTGTACCACGCCGTAACAACGGTGCATGCCACCAGTCGAAGCACAGGCACCCATGGCGATACACCATTTTGGATCCGGCATTTGATCCCATACGCGACGTATGGCATGAGACATTTTATAGGTACACCAGCCCGACACGATCATGACATCGCTTTGGCGTGGGGAGAAACGGAAAACTTCAGAGCCAAATCGGGCGGCATCATATTTTGGGCCTGCAAAAGCCATCATTTCAATGGCACAACAGGCCAGTCCCATAGGCATAGGCCAAACGGCGTTGGAACGGCCCCATTTAGCTAAAGCGTCGATGGTTGTGGTGAAGAAACCTTCACCCATCACACGATCAAGACTCATATAATCAGTTGTTTTTAGTTGCCGGCTACGGTGTGTTTCTTATCCCAGTCAAAAGAGCCCTTTTTTAGGGTATATAGCAATCCGAGAAACAATATGAATGTAAATAGCATCATGGCCCAGAGCGTTCCTGCTCCGAACTCCTGATAACGAACCGCCCAGGGATAGATAAAGATGACTTCCACGTCAAAAATGATAAATTCCATGGCGATAATGTAATAACTCACCGAATATCGGTCTCTTGCCTTTCCGACGGGATCCATTCCACTTTCGTAGGCACCGAGCTTGTTGCTGCCAGGCCTGTTAGGGCCCAAAAGCCTCGAGAGTACAATGAAGGTCATTGCAAACAAAATAGCGAGTGCTATCAGCAGAAAAACGGGTAGGTATTGTTCAAGCATTTTAAATTAGGGATAAAGCTGAGATTTGGCACTAAAATTACTTCCGTTACGGGCTAATGTCAATCTTTTCAAGCTGACAACGTTCATGTTTTTTACTGAAACCAGAAAGGCATTCCAAGAGCCGCCTGATAGTAAGGCGGTTAGCAATTCTTGTTTATCTATGGCAAAAAAATAGTTACCTTTATATTTCGGGAAACGAGATAGTGATATGCTACGTTAATTGAGTGGATAAAACAAATAAGCAGGAAAAGACGAATTCTAAATACCGTGTGGAGTTTTGAGTAAGATTCAGATGGAAATATTAGGTCTTTCAACCAGCCCAAGCAGTGGTGGGGCCTACGCATTGATCTTGAATGAATCCGAGGGCAAGCGCAGATTACCGATCATCATCGGTACTTTTGAGGCCCAGGCTATAGCACTGGAGCTTGAAAGCATTACACCCCCCCGGCCAATGACGCATGATCTCATGCGCAATATCATTCAAAGTTTTGAGACTTCTGTTAAAGAGATCAACATTCACGATCTTAAAGACGGTACTTTTTACGCTAATATTCTGTACGAATACAATGGAGAGGTACTTACACAGGATTCACGACCCAGCGATGCTATTGCACTTGCCATACGATTTAGTGCTCCGATTTATGTGTCCGACCAAATCATTGAAGAGGCGGGTATAGAGTCCGATGTTCAGGGAGAGGCCTCCGGGGAACAGGAGCAGACGATTTCTGAATCAGAAGAGCCATCCTCAGCCACCGAGTCCCCTGAAGGATCTTCATCTACTACCAGTAAGGAAGGCCGTATCAGCATGCTGGAAAAAAACCTGACCAAAGCTATTGCAGAAGAGGACTACGAAAAAGCGGCAAAGCTCAGGGATGAATTGAACCGGCTCAAAGAGTAATCTTTTGGATATTAAAACAGAGCTTTATCAGAATCTGCCTTTTTCCAGGTTGTTTCGGGATTTTATCGACGGCGACCAGGATTTGTCGGATTATTATGCGAACCGGCATGAATACCAGGAACTGGTTAGCCGGGTTTCATCTTATGAGTTCGATGGGGATCGCCAGGTCATTGCTGATATCATAACCGGTTTCAACAAGCCTTTTTCATTGGAGGATAGCGCTGTTGAAAATCTCGCTCGATTACGGGACAAAAACACCGTTACCATTACAACTGGTCAGCAGGTAAGCCTTTATGGCGGCCCCCTGTATACGGTATATAAAACCATATCGGTTATCCATCTCGCTGAAAAGCTTTCCCGGGATACCGGCAGACATGTTGTTCCGGTGTTTTGGCTTGCCGATGAAGATCATGATTATGAAGAAATTTCCGGGGTTTCCATACCCGTGCAGCAAAAAGTCGAAAAAGTAGTATTGCCATGCGATGCCTGCGCTCGTCATGCAGCAGGGAACATCGCTTTAAACGAGGATGCTTATCGTACTTTTCGGGATGAGGTGTTCAATCATCTTCCTGAAACCGATTTCCGTGAAAATTTGCGAATACTTCTGGATTCGTGTTATGATCCGGGCCGCAGTCTCAAAGAAGCGTTTGGCGAGCTCCTTGTACGTCTTTTTTCCCGGTATGGACTGATATTGGCCGGAAGCAATTATACGGAAGCCAAACACTATACCCGAGACGTCATCGAAGTGGCCATTAAGCGGGCGGGGGAGATTGAAAATATCCTGAAAAGGCAATCAGAGTCATTAGGTGAAGCCTATCATCAACAGGCTCATATCTCGGACAGTCTGCTTTTCTGGCATGATCAGGAGCAAGGCAGAGTTCGGCTCATACACCGTGACGGACGATGGTCTCGGGAACCGGATATAAACCTGTCAACCCGGGAATTGCTGAATGAGCTGGAAAGCCGGCCCGAATGTTTCTCTCCTAATGTCTTTTTGCGGCCTGTTTTGCAAGACCGG
>CAYMBG010000105.1:0-1825 GCA_964388615.1 uncultured Chitinophagales bacterium
CATCAAGCTCCATCATCTCGATGCCCATTTCTGCCGCTCTTTCATGGGTTGTGTAAGGATCATAACCAATAACATTCATACCAAACGATTTCATACGCGCGGCGACGTTTGATCCGATTTTGCCGAGGCCGACCACACCGAGTGTTTTGCCGTGAACTTCGGTGCCGAGATATTTTTTTCGATCCCAGCGCCCTTCCTTAAGGGATGAGACAGCTGCGGGAATATTACGGGAAAGTGCGAGGATCATTCCACAGGCATGTTCTGCGGTGGAGATAGTGTTGCCGTCGGGGGTATTCATCACCAGGATACCCATTCGCGTGGCGGCTTCAAGATCAATGTTGTCAATTCCGACTCCGGCACGTCCTACTACACGCATTTTTGTGGCTTTCTGTAGTAGTGAGTCTGTAACCTTGGTGGCGCTGCGTACTACCATCGCATCATATTCCCCGATAACTTTTTCAAGTTCTTCAGGTGCCATTTTCTGAGCCTCGGTTACTTCAAATCCTCGCTTCTTGAATATTTCACCACAGATGGCATCAACGCCATCGAGTAAAAGTACTTTATAAACCATTAGATATATTGATTTTATTTGGTTAGTATGGAAATGGATCGTAAAAAATAATACACCTATACTTTTGAGTGCGATATTGGCCAATCAATGAATTCACACATAAAAGCATAGAACGAATCCAGACTTCCAGGTACTTGAGCAGATACGGGAAAAACGGGTATTTCCATATTCATTTCCCCCAGCATCAGTTCAAGCTTTTTTTTCTGTTGCTGTTGTTTTGATTTCGAAATTTTATCGGTCTTGTTAAGTATCACAGAGAAGGGGATACGATTCTCTCCCAGCCAGTACAGAAACTCTTCATCAAGAGAAGAAGGTTCATGTCGAATATCAAGCAGTGCGGTGACAAGCTGCAGGTTCGGTCGACCCAAAAGATATTTTTTCATCTCCTTTCCCCATCGGGCCTGCTCTTTTTTCGAGATCTTGGCATATCCATAACCGGGCATATCTACCAGATACCATCTGTCATCTATACAATAGTAATTCAGCATCTGGGTTTTACCAGGAGAATTGCTGGTGTAAGCCAGTTTTTTCCGGCGGGTTAAAGCATTGATAACCGATGATTTTCCCACATTGGAACGACCGGCAAAACACACCTCGGGTAACTTCCCTTCGGGACAATGCGAAAGGTCCGGAGCACTGAGTATGTATTCCGCTTTTCTAATAACCATACTGTTGTTGAAAAAAACTATTGTGAAAAAGGACTGAATACCATTAATAGTATTCGTTCTCCTCTTTGTTATGAGGGGAAACAGGTACAGGATATTGGCCTGTGAAACAGGCGGTACAATATCCGAGACCATCCGGTTGAGCTTCTTTTACCGCGTTGACCAATCCCTCGGTGGAAAGATAGTGCAGGGAGTCAACTCCAATCGCCTCGGCGATCCGATCCTGATTTTGGTCGTAAATATTAGCGATTAACTCCTTGGGACTTGGAAAATCCATGCCGTAAAAACAGGGGTGGATGATGGGCGGGGAGCTGACCAGGAAATGGATCTCTTTGGGACCGGCGTTTCGGATCATTTTTACAAGGTGTGCCGATGTGGTTCCGCGCACAATAGAATCATCCACCAGAAAAACCACCCGGTCCTGAAGCACACCCTTTACGGTATTGAATTTGGTTCGGACTTTCAGGTCACGGGAAGCCTGGCCGGGGGATATAAAGGTTCTTCCTACGTAATGATTGCGAATCAGACCAATTTCGTATTTGCACTCATTGCCTTGCTTCTGATTTTCATGTGCATACCCGAGAGCCGC
>CAYMBG010000105.1:1925-8962 GCA_964388615.1 uncultured Chitinophagales bacterium
TCGAGGGTTTGGCGGTCGATGATCAGGACTTCACCCGGCTGTATATCCCGGATGTAATCCACATCGTTGATATCAAAGGCACATGTCTCACTGGCTACCATCCAACTCGCTCCCTGCTTGCCCAGAGCCAGAGGACGAAATCCATTTGGATCACGTACTGCTATCAATTTGTCGTCTGTAAGCAAAACAAGACAATAAGCCCCTTCGATCTCTTGCAACGCGTCCATTATCTGGTCGAGCTGGGTTGTTTTTTCACTGTGGGAAATGAGATGAAGGATCAGCTCTGTGTCGGAGGTGCTTTGAAATATAACACCGCGCTCTTCCAGTCTTTTCCGTAACTCTGAGCCGTTGGTGAGATTCCCATTGTGTCCAATGGCCAGGTTCCCGTTTTTGTAGTGAACGCGAAAAGGCTGGATGTTGGTGGCATTTCCTGCCGATCCGGAGGTTGAGTACCGGTTATGCCCTATGGCGGCATGGCCCAGCAACTTTTCTGTGAAAATTTTCTGGTTTTCAAATACGCTGAGCACCAACCCGAAATCCTTATGCTGAGGCATGGAGGGAATACTTTTTTCGGGATCGAACCTTGAGGTCACAATTCCGGCAGACTCCTGGCCCCGGTGTTGGAGTGAGTGCAGGCCGTAGTACGTATAGACTGCAGCTTCAGGATGATTGAAAACCCCGAATATACCGCAGTAATCATGAGGTTTATCGGACATTCCGAACAGTGGATCTTGTTATTACAGTCAAAGGACGAAAGATACAAAAGAGAGCGTCCAAAAACAGATTTAAATATTACGGGTTAATTCCGATATGATAAAAAAGCAGACATTTTATCACAAAGCTGTCAACCGGATGTATTTATCAGCTTGCACAAGGTTGCCAGGATCAACCCGTACATACGTTTTGTGAATGGATCATCCTGATTGGCGAATTATTTCTCATATACCATATCAGTAAAATTCTGCAACAGCTGCAACCCGTGATTTCCGGATTTTTCCGGATGGAACTGTACGCCCATAAAATTTTTGTATGCGGCGGCGGCTGTGAATGGCTCAGAATAGACCGAGCGGGCTATGGTGTGATCGGTTACCGGGGCATAATAGCTGTGAACATGATAAAAATGCGTTCCGGGAGCAATATTTCGTAACAAGGGATGGGATTTTGTCGGGGTGACGGTATTCCAGCCCATGTGTGGTACTTTGTCCTTTTTGGGGTCGAATTTCTCCAACTTTCCGGGAATAATGCGTAATGTTTCGGTTGCTCCCTCTGAAGTTGCGTCAAAGAAGAGTTGCATGCCCAGACAAATACCCAGTACCGGTTTTTGTGTACTTCGTAACCAGTCCACCAACCTGTTTCTGTGCAGATCTTTCATGGCTGATCCGGCATGGCCCACCCCCGGGAATATGACGGCATCAGCCTGGTTTAGTGTGGCAATTTCATTGGTAATCCGGTAATCGGCCATCAAACGGTCCATGGCATTGGATACCGAAGCAAGATTTCCGGCCTTGTAGTCAATAATGGCAATCATAAAAGTCCTTTGGAAGAGGGTAGGATGTCCAGATAATTTTCGTTCCGGTCAACAGCCTGACGCAGTGCGCGTGCAAGTCCTTTGAAACATGCTTCAATTTGATGGTGGTCATTTTCGCCCTTTACCGCAACGTGAAGTGTAGCTTTAAGTGACATTGCAAAAGTGGTAAAGAAATGAGAGGTCATTTCGGTTGGAAAGGCTCCGACTTTCTCCCTGTTGAAGCGCCCTTCAAATTCGCACCACGGGCGGCCGGATAAGTCAAGTGCTACCAGAGAGCGTGTTTCATCCATGGCGACCAGAAATCCGTATCGGCCTATTCCCCGCTTGTTTCCCAGTGCTTTGGCAATAGACTCGCCCAACGTTATAGCCGTATCCTCAATAGTATGGTGCTCATCAATCTGTAAATCACCGTCGCAACGGATGGTAAGATCCATGTAACCATGCCGGGATATTTGTTCCAGCATATGGTCAAAAAACGGTATGCCGGTGTTTATTTCCGAAATACCGGTGCCGTCCAGGTTTATAGAAATCGATATATCGGTTTCTGCTGTTTTTCGTTTATGCGTGGCGGTACGTTGTTCGAGAAGTATGTGGCGGGTGAGCTCTGTCCAGTTGGAGAAGCTGTATTCGTGAACGGGGTCGGAGTCCAGGGATGACAGCAGGAGTGTTCCGTCGGTTTTGGTGTGTATCTGCCATGAAGGCAGCGGATCGGAGGCTGATGGCTCCTCAAACGGGATGTTTTCCTGTTTGAGGAGGCGGGAGATATCGTTGGTGAAACGGTTTGGTCCGGCTGTTAGATGCACTCCGTTCCGGGATAGTTTCTTCAGAGAACTCAGTGAATCGGCACGCATGAAAAATCCTTCCTGGTCAGCCGCCAGTGAATCAGGGGAGATGTGAAGCTGGATCTTTGAGTTCATTTGCCTTTCGGTAAAGAGTTGACGCGTGAATATTGTTACGAGACAGAACGGGGTTTTTCCGGGATCGTATGGTTGTTTAGTTCCTGGATCAGCCGTTCATTTTCTTTTGGTGTGCCAACAGTAATACGAAGCGTGTTTTCGCAATGAATTTGGTCACCTCGATAGCGCACAATAATACCCTGTGATGCAAGGTGTTCATACCAATCCATGGCATTTCGAAATCGCACAAGAAGAAAATTGGCTTCAGAGGGAAATACGGTTAGCACATCCCGGTGTTCAGCGAGTGTTTGAGAGAGTCTGTTACGCTCAGTAATAATCTGTTGGACATGGTCTCTCATTCGGTCCGTATGTTCAAAGGCTTCCAATGCCACATCTGCAGTAAGCTGGTTAACATTATAGGGTGCCTTTACTTTCATCATCCAGGAGATGATGGATGGATGTGCCAGTGCCGCTCCCATACGAATGGCAGCCAGGCCAAAAGACTTGGACAGGGTTTGCAATATCACCAGGTTGGGATACCGTTCCATAAGATGGCAAAGGCTGTCGGTTTCACTAAAGTCGATGTAAGCTTCATCCACGACAACCAGGCGCCGGAAATCAAACAGTATTCGTTCAATTTGACTGATCGAAAGTACATTCCCGGTCGGGTTATTAGGGGAACAAAGCATAATAAGTTTGGTACGCTGGGTTACCCGCGAAAGGACAGCCCTGGCATCAAGCTCAAAGTTTTTTGTGAGTGTGGCTTCCGAGACGCCCACATTGTTAATGCGAGCCGCGACTTTATACATACCATAGGTGGGCGGCGTCGTCAGGATGTCATCCCGGCCGGGCTCGCAGAAAACGCGCATCAGTAGGTCGATCGCCTCGTCACTTCCGACCCCGACAAATACCTGTTCCGGGGATAATCCCCGAAAATCCGCCCACTTTGCGCGCAGTGCTTCAAGACTGGTATCGGGGTACCGGTGAAGTGGCATTTCAGTCGGAATAGCCGGTCCGAAGCTGTTTTCGTTGGCATCCAGCAGAATTCCTTCTTGAAAATCATCGCGTGCTGCGTGATAAGGGAGTAACGTCCGGATATTCGGCCTTACCCAGGGGTTCGGATTAAAAGGTTTGTTAGTTACGGACATGCTATCTGTTTATGGTTTAAACGTATGAAACAATGGTTAGTTAATCCTTTTCTCTGAGACGGTCAATTCTCACCGATACGGCATTCTTATGTGCCTGGAGATGTTCTACATCAGCCATTCGGACAACGGCAGGCGCAATAGCCTGCAAGCCCTGGGGATCAAGTTCCTGGAAAGTGATATGTTTAAAGAAACTGTCGGTAGAGACCCCGCTATACATACGGGCATAACCGTAAGTAGGCAGTGTATGATTGGTACCGGATGCATAATCTCCTACACTTTCCGGGGTCCATGGACCTATAAAAACCGAACCGGCATGCTGGATTCCCGGAGTCATCTCACGGCCATTTTCCGAGTGAATGATCAAATGTTCCGGAGCGTAGTGGTTAATCATATCAACGGCTTGATCCTTATTGCTGACCACAACTTCGAAACTATGTGATAAAGCCTCTTTGGCAGCTTTTGATCTTGGCAAGGTGTCAAGTTGTTTTTTAAGTGCACGATTGACAGGTTCAGGGTCAATTTCGCCAATAGTTAGCAAAACAACCTGACTGTCCGGGCCGTGTTCGGCTTGTGAAAGCAAATCGGTAGCGATAAACTCAGGATCACTCTGATGGTCCGCTACTACCATTACCTCGGAAGGCCCGGCCGGCAGATCCATAGCTACCATGGCATCGCTGTTTTGGAGAAGCATTTTTGCTGCCGTCACGTATTGGTTGCCGGGGCCAAAAATTTTGTCAACTTTACGGATTTGTTTAGTGCCATAAGCCATGGCCGCGATAGCTTGTGCTCCACCCGCCAGGTAGATGTAGGGAATCTGAGTCAGTGCCGCTGCCAATTCTACTTCCGGGGGAGGTTGCCCGTTATGGTCCGGGGGGGTCGCGAGAACCCGGTAGGAACCACCTGCCAGCATAGCCGGTATACCAAGCATAAGCGTAGTCGAGGGTAGTGGCGCTGTACCTCCTGGAATATAGAGGCCTACATGGTCGATGGGGCGGGACTCCCTCCTGCAAATGACACCGGGCATGGTTTGCACTTCAATGTCCTGTGGCAATTGTGCCTTGTGAAAAGCGAAAATATTATTGAAAGCCAGCTTGAAGGCTTCAAGTACATCAGGCGCTACAGGTATCTCTTCCACTTTTCTTACAGGCCAAAGCAGGGGGTCGGGACGAATGCCGTCAAACTTCTCGGTAAGAGATTGCACGGCTTCATCTCCGTCAACACGAACCTGGTCAATGATATTCTGTACCCGTTGCGTGATGTCGCTGCTGTCCATCCTCGGACGTTTACAGATGGACGTTCGTTGACCGTCACTCAGTTTTTCGTAATACCAACGTTTTAGCATAATGGTAGAGTCCGTAAGCAGTAATTAATTAAACGATCATATTTTCAATCGGCAGAATAACAATGCCGGTGGCACCGGCAGATTTGAGCTCTTCCATCACTTCCCAAAACTGATATGTGGGTATGACCGAGTGTATCGCTACCATATTACTTTCAGCAAGAGGCAATACCGTCGGGCTTTTCAGTGACGGGATGATATCACAGATTTTATCCACGGAGTCAGAGGGAGCATTCATCATGATGTAACGACTTTTTTCGGCCTTCTGACGGGCTCCCATGCGCATCAAAAACTTGTCAATCAACTCCTGTTTATGCTTGGGTACGGGTTGATTGGTTTTGATGAGCTCTGCTTCGCTTTGGAGTATGGTATCCAGTTCAATAAGCCCGTTCGTTTTAAGGGTACCCCCGGTGGAGACGATATCGGCTATCGCATCCGCAACGTCCAGGGTAGGAGCGATTTCGACGGCACCGGAAATTTCTATGGTTTTAACGTCAATATCGTGTTTTTTGAAGTACTCCCTGGTAAGTACCGGATAACTGGTGGCTATTCTGCGTCCGTCAAGGTCTTTAAGGGTGGAAAATTCCCCCCTTTTGGGCACAGCAATTGACAATCGGCATTTTCCAAAGCCCAACCCACGAAGATGGGTGACATCCGCTTTGCTTTCCGCCGTGACATTATGACCTACAAAACCCAATTCACATATACCATCCTGTACATATTCAGGAATATCATCATCACGAATCAGTAAAAGTTCAACATCATAGTTACGACAGGGTACCAGGATGCGGTTCTTATAATTGTCAAATTCCAGCCCGATATTTTCCAGCAAATGCAGCGTTTTTTCCGACAGACGACCGCCTTTCTGTATGGCTATGCGAAGTGATGAGTTATTTTGCTCCAAAATCTGTTTGTTTTTGTAGTTAAAAATGAGAAAAGACCTATTCTTGAAAGATAAACAATATGGCGCGTTAATTATATATGTTTTTCTTCATTTTCACGCCTAAGTGTGTGAGTTCTTTTTACGCTTTGCAGGGATTTTCGTATTTTATAAAGCTTATACAGATTTTGAAAGAATAGATATTACATGAAAAACATCCGAAATTTTTGCATCATAGCCCATATTGATCATGGTAAATCCACGCTGGCTGACCGGCTTTTGGAGCGGACCGGAACTATTACTGAACGAGAGATGCAAGAACAGGTTCTGGATGATATGGATCTGGAGCGTGAACGGGGTATAACCATAAAAAGTCACGCTATTAAAATGGACTACAAGGCTGCAGACGGCCATGTTTACCATTTCAATCTTATTGATACCCCGGGTCACGTGGATTTTGCTTATGAAGTTTCCAGGGCCCTGAAGGCTTGTGAGGGAGCTTTGCTTATTGTGGACGCCACACAGGGGGTGGAAGCACAAACCATCTCCAATTTATATCAGGCCATTGATCAAAATTTGGAGATTATACCGGTCCTAAACAAGGTTGATCTTCCGGGTGCGGATGTCGAGGGGATGGCACAGCAGATTATAGATCTGATTGGATGCGATAGAGATGAGATAATTCCGGCTTCGGGCAAAACCGGAGAGGGGGTCGATGCATTACTTGAAGAGATTGTCAATAAGATCCCGCCTCCCGAAGGTGATCCGGGTAAACCACTGAAAGCATTGATTTTTGATTCGGTTTTCAATGTTTACCGAGGCTCGGTGGTTTATATTCGTATCATGGATGGGACATTGAATAAACGGGAAAAAATCCGTTTCATGGCTACGGGCAAGGATTATGAAGCGGATGAAATCGGTTACTTGCATATCAAGCCCACACCAACAGAAACGTTATCGGCCGGCGAAGTTGGTTATGTGATTGGTAATGTAAAGTCACTGGAAGACACCAAAGTTGGGGATACGCTGACTTCCCATCGGAATATGGCGGAAGAACAGATTCCCGGATATAAAGAGGTGAAGCCAAAAGTGTTTAGTGGCATCTACCCAACCAACAGTGAAGATTTCGAAAGCCTGCGGTCGGCTCTGGAAAAATTACAACTGAATGATGCTTCTCTTCAGTATACACCAGAGACTTCTGTTGCATTGGGTTTTGGATTTCGTGCGGGTTTTCTGGGTATGCTTC
>CAYMBG010000106.1:0-8937 GCA_964388615.1 uncultured Chitinophagales bacterium
ACTTCGAAAATCGATTCACTGGAATTTTGTACAGATCCATCCCAAAGCGCATCATAATCGGAAAGCAGAGAATACCGACCGCTCTGGATCACATGTCCTGCGTGCTCGATCACCTCTTCCCAGTTACCATGTTCGGCCTGTACCCTGGCCATCAGGCCTCGTACGGCACCCACCGTGGCGGTGCCTTTATCGCGTGCTGAGCTTCCCACTCTGGGCAAAGCGGTTTCCAGGTCACTTTGTATCAGTTCATAGGCTTCCTCCGGTGAGCTTGCAACCGGGTACAAAATTTCATAAACCTCATCAATATTTTCGGCATTAATACCGGAAACATCCTCGGTAATGATAGGGATGTTTTCCCAAAGACGGACGATATCAAAATAAGCCCAGGCGCGTACGAAACTTGCTTCGCCCAGAATACGGTCACGCTCATTATCGGTCAATCCCTGAACCTTATGCACGTTCTCGATCACGGTGTTGGTTTTGGATACCATACCGTAAAGATACCCCCAGTCGCGGCTAACCAATTCGTTGGTTGCCGTTTCATTCCACTCCTCCAACTCAAACATATTAGGGTTATCCGCACCTGCATGGGCATTATCTGACCGGGCCTCACCAATCAGATAATAGTCCAACTGGAAGTATTCGGATCGGTAGTCACTGTAAGCTCCGTTCAGCAGACTCTCAATTTCACCGGCTGTATAACTCTTTTCATCCGTATCGGTCTCATCAATGCCCAGAGATTCATTGGAGTATTGGGACAAAGGCTCCCGTGACAAAAAGTCATCGCAGGAGGTCAGGGCCGGCGCTGCGAATAACAGCAGCAGCATCATGGTTAAATGGGTAATTGGTTTCATATCTGACATTTATTTAAAATTCAATATTGGTTCCAATGATGAGCGTCCTTGCCTGCGGGTAGGTGCCATAATCTACACCAAGAGAGGTTGAACTGGTTCCGTATGCGTTCACCTCCGGATCAAATCCGCTGTAATCCGTAATGGTTAACAGGTTCTGGGCAGTTCCGAACACTGACATATTGCTCATACGCAGGTGATTGATCCAGCGCTGCGGCAGTGAGTAGGTAAGAGACAGGGTTTTAAGTCTCAGATACGATCCATCCTCCACAAAGCGGGTAGAGTTCCGGATATTGGACATATCACTCGTTGCTTTTGGAATATCGGTAACCTGGCCCGGTTCGGTCCATCGGTCAAGCACGTCATCGGACTGGTTTTTATGGTCAAACATCCCTTCATAGTCGATGCGTGAGGCGTTGTAGATATCGTTGCCATGCACCCCCTGGAGGAAGACGAAAAGCTCGAACCCGCGATACCGGAAGGTGTTGGTCAGGCCATAGATAAAATCCGGCTGGGCATTGCCGATCACGGTCCGGTCGGCGGCTGTGATAGTACCGGTTCCGGTCAGGTCCCTGTATTGAATCATCCCGGTCTCCGGGTCCACTCCGTCCGACACATATCCATAAAACGATCCCAGAGCCATTCCCGGTTCAATGCGAATCACCGTCTGGTTGTTAGGATAGATGGTGGCCATATCATATACCTGATTAAGCCCCAGTTCGGTCACCTCATTACGGTTAAATGAGATATTAAACTCCGTATCCCACTGAAAGTTTCCTCTCAGGTTGCGGGTATCCAGAACAAACTCCAGGCCCCGGTTTTCCATCTTTCCGTCATTACGGGTGATGTGATCGGCCGCTCCGATCTGGGGTACAACCACATTAAGCAGCAGGTCGTCGGTCTTTTTGATGTAGGCATCGGCTGTAAAAGTAGCACGGCCGTCCATAAGCATAAGGTCAAGACCAATATTGGTTTGGGTGGTTGTTTCCCATTTCAGGTCGGTGTTTTCAAAACTGCTCCGATACAGGGATGGTCCACTTGGCGGCTGGGTCTCAGGCCGGCGGCTGGTCGAAAACAAACCATAGGAGGCATAATTGCCGATCCCTTCCTGGTTACCAGTCACGCCCCATCCGGCACGCAGCTTCAAATCGTCAATAATGTCCAGGTTCTGCATGAAGGACTCACTGGATATGCGCCATGCCGCCGACAGAGATGGGAAAATGCCCCACTGATTTCCATCGGCGAGTTTTGAGGAGCCATCATAGCGAACCGTCGAAGTAAGGATATACCTGCTTTGGTAGTTATAGCTTATACGGCCCAGGTAGGACATCAGGGCCCATTCGGACCGCGAGGTACCGGCGGTAGTAATTTGATTACCCACATTCAGTGTCCGGACAGAAGTGTTCTCGGGAAAGTCGCGGACATTGATGTAGCTCAAATCCCACATGTTGTGCTGCATTGTCATACCGGCAATAGCCTCAATAGTGTGATCCCCCAGGTCTGCGTTGTAGTTAACGGTATTTTCCAGCAGCCAGTTAAACTCACGGTTTTCATTGTCAGTTGCCTGTCCATTCTCCTGCCGACCAAACGTGGTTTTTACCGGATCGATGAACTGATACCAATTCCACCTGTTGTGGTCAATTCCAAAATTGGTCTGCCAGTTCAGATTGGAGTGGAGCGACACTTGGGCGACAATGTTACCTGTAAGGCGGTCGCTGCGGTCCCATCCAGCGCGTGACATGTAGGCCATCGGATTTTCCCAGGAAGGCTGATAAGGGTTGGGCATATAACGCTCCGGATTCTCAGGATCCCATACTTCCAGAAATGGCGGAGTATTAATGGCACTCAATATAGTTCCGCCCCGGGCCACGCTCATGTTATCCTCGACATCGCGCCTTTCACGCTTGGTAAATGACATATTGGTCGCGATATTCATCCAGCTCAGTACCTGGTTATCCAGATTCAGCCTGAAATTATATCTTTCATTAGAAGCGGGACTGACAATCCCCTCCTCATTCAGATAACCGGCCGACAGATAGTACTGCATAAACTCGGTCCCGCCGGTAGCTGACAACTGATAATCCTGGTAGGCTCCGGTTCCAAAGGTCTTATCCATCCAATCAGTCGTATTGGTAAATGACTCGGGAACTGCTCCGGGCCCATAAATCTCATTCATCAGATCCCGGTATTGGGAAGTATTCAGGGTTTCTATCTGAAACGGAAGTTCCGAAAAACCGAAGTTGGTACTCAAGCTGACCGATGATACCCCCTCCTGGCCTCTTTTTGTGGTGATCAAAACCACACCATTTGCACCTCGCGAACCGTAAATAGCAGCCGAAGAAGCATCTTTGAGAATCTGCAGCGACTCAATATCCTGCGGATTGAGGTTCTGTATATTGGTGGTGGGTACACCGTCGACAACGTATAGCGGTTCATTGCCGGCTTGTACAGAAGTAGATCCCCGCACCCGAATCGAAATTCCCGCACCCGGTTTACCGGAAGGCTGAACAACCTGTACACCGGCCGCTCGTCCCTGAATCGCCTGGGAGACATCACTGATAGGGCTACGCCCGATATCATCGGTGGAGACCACTGATACAGAGGTGCTCAGATCCCTGATGCGCTGGGTTCCGTAACCGACAACCACTACATCATCCATCCAAAGTACATCCTCTTCCATTGTAATCTGAATTTCCTCCCGGCCCTCAAGTGGTATTTCCCTTGGAGCGTATCCAACATAGGTAACAGATAATAGGACATCCGGGGAGGGTACATTCAGGGAGAACTCGCCACGGATATTAGTAGTAGTGCCGATGACTTCATCCACAACCGAGACCGTTGCCCCAACAAGCGGTTCACCGGTGTTTTGATCCGTCACACGTCCGGTCACGGTATAATCCTGCATGAATTCCGCTTCACCGGGCTCTTGCGGTCCGGCAGAATCGGTATTCTCTTTTCCTGTGACAACAATAATCTGGCCATTCAGGGAGTAACTGCTTTCCAGCTCGGCAAACAGTTGCTCCAGCACCTCCTCTACATTTCCGCCGTTGAAATTGATATCTACCGGGGATTTGTGCTGAATGTCCGTATCACGGTAAAACACACTATAGCCGGTTTGTTCCTCGATCATTTGCAGGACAGCCACAGGTGTCATCTGTGTTTCATGAATGGTAAGATGTGCATTTTGTTGCGCCTGCGCTGGCAAGAAAGCTCGCAGCATCAAAAAAAGCATGACCAGCATCGGCACCTGTAACCCGTAGGGTATCAGGCCGAAGCAAGTACGCTTTTCCTTTATGGAACGGTTTTGTGGATTCATCTTTTAGAAATTAAGTGTTTATTTCTATTTATAAATTACTATCAGAATCTGTTTCACCCTCGTTTTCTACAAAGACCCGGTTTTGCCTTATCTCGTACGAAAAAGGAGTGGTGGCACTGATACTTTCCAAAACCTGATAAATATTTTCCCGGTTACGGAAAGTGCCGGAATAGCTGGTGTCGTCAAACTGATCCCGGTCATATACTATCTCCACATCGAACCACATCTCCAGCCTATTAGCCAGATCGTCGAATGTGGCATTTCGGAACACCAGCACACCTTCACGCCATGCCGTATGTTCATAGGTGCTGGTTTCGGAAATGTGCAGATCCTGGTTTTGTTTGTTATAGACCGCTCTTTGTCCGGGCCTCATGACCGAAAGTGTTTCCGGCGCACCATTACCATCCGGCCGAAGAAGCTCAACCGTGCCGCCGACAAGCACCGTCTCCACATATTCTTCTGACGGATAGGCTCTTACATTGAATGTGGTCCCCATAACCCGTACATCTTTGTAGGGCGTTGATATCACCAGATTACCCGTACGGTCTTTTGGCGTTTCGATGTAGACCTCCCCTTCCAGCACGAGCCTTGTATCATCACTTGAAGCATCGGAAGCATAATGTAATTCAGAGTCGGAGTTAAGCCATATTTTTGTTCGATCTTCAAGAACAAAATGAGACCTTTGTCCGGCTTCGGTATGCACAGAGACAATCGGAGATTCTCCCGGCCCGCTCATTTGCATGAACAGCACCAGTGTCACGATTACGAGTGGCAGGAACAGGATCGCGGCAGCAGCACGCATAAAATAAAGTACCCGTCCTTTGTGCATCGATCGGAAATTATCAAGGCCGGTTTCCTGAATTCCGGCCTGACGTACTATGCGATCCCATGCAGCTTCTTTATCCGGCTTATATTTCGTTTTTTCACCACCGGAAACATTCCATGCCAGCTTTATTTTTTTAAAAAGAGCGCGGTTTGTATCCGACTCAGAAAGCCACTCCTCAAAAGCAGTCCTTTCTTTCTCTTCCAATGATTTTTTCAATGCTTTCTGAATCAGGCTCCAGGGTATATGATCGTTTTTATTCATCCCACTAATTTTTTTATTTCACTACCGGATTGACACATTCATTCATTCATCCCCCCAAAAGAAATTAATCGACACCCCAAACAATTGTTGCAGCACTTACCGGAGGAATTTCCGTTAACGCAGTTTTTCCTTCGCTTTGCACACGGAACGTTGTCACTGTTTCTGATGGATTAAATACAAGTAATACCGTCGCCCCGTCAGGCCGTTTGTATGCCACATTCGGAAGTGCTGCCGATTCGGTGGAATAGACTCGGACCGATCCTGGACGCACAAATTTCGAGGCATGTGCGATGAAGTAATAGGCGTCATTACGAGTTACCTGGTCACCATCGATGGTGACTCCCCCCAAACAAAGCGTGCAACCACCATCGGTGTGAGGTTCCAGATCGGGATTCGACACCAAATTCCATTGCAACACATTCCGGCTCCAGTTGCGCGGGGCTCCAATCATCAATTCTTGCATATGCCAGGGAAAGTTATCAGAAAACTCGCTGTTGGCACCCACCCATTGTTCCGTGAAATAAAGTTTTTTGTCAGGATGCTGAAGATGGACCTTACTCATGGAATCGATCTCACCACCATACAAATGAAAAGCCGTACCGTGTACATATTTGGCTGCATCCGGATCATCAAGAACATCCAGCGGATAATCAATCCGATCCAGATTATGGTCATATATAATGATTTTTGTGTCAACTCCATGTTCCTTGAATGCCGGTCCCAGATGATTTTTGATGAATTCGGCCTGTTCATCGGCTTTCATCAGCAAACTGGGATTGTTTCCGGGGTGAAGGGGTTCATTCTGAACGGTAATCGCATCAATCGTAACTCCCTCGCGGGCCATCTCTTCCACATACCGCACAAAATAGAGGGCATAGGCATCATAGTGCTCAGGTAGCAGGCTACCTCCGATGGAGCTGCGGTTGCTTTTCATCCAGGTTGGCGGTGACCATGGCGAACCGAGTATGGGTATATCAGGAACCAGTTCCAGTATTTCCTTGAGGACCGGTATGAGGTATGCCTTGTCAGGCTCAAGACTGAATTGCTCCATTTCCGGATCCGTTTCTCCCTCGGGCAGATCACTGTAGGAGAACACATACGGATCCAGGTCAGATGACCCGATACTCACTCTCAGGTAGCTAACCCCGATCCCGTCTCCTTCGGTTGTAAAAAGTTCACGGAGCAGTTCCGCTCTGGCCGCCTCACTCATCTCCGAAATCCATAATGCACTTCCTCCGGTCAGCGTATATCCGAACCCCTCCATCTCCTGATAGGTCTGATCCGGATTAATCGTAATCACGGGTGCGTCGTTATTATGGTGATGATGGTCTGCTGAAACAAACCGCAACGGTTGGTCCTGTTTCTCGAAAAGTGCAGACTTATCGACACTGGTCAGCCAGACCCCGGCTTTCATCTCTTTAGTTTGTTGCCCTTGAGACAACTGTAAAGAGGCTGTAATTAAAAAAATTATGGTCAAAAGTAGTGAAAAACGCTTACCAAATCGATTCATGGTCTTCAGGTTTGTTGAACTATGTGTGGATTGGCTTCGAACCCCGTGCTAAAGGGAGCTCAAACTTGTAAACAACTACAAACCTGACACTCACGATACTTTCTACCCCCAAAAGAAATACATACAAATTCCCGCCACCCCAAAAAAGAGTTTGTCAAGTTGTGGCCCGAGATATGCCCTGAGTTTTTTCAGGGCAATCGTGATCTGGTTTTCGATCGTTTTTTCTGACAGACCAAGTTTTTGTGCAATCTCCTTATTGGTCATATCGGTGTTACGGCTCATGTTAAAAATGACGCGGCATCGCTCCGGGAGTTCACGAACAGCTTCCAGGGCCTGGCCGTGCAGGGCTCGCATCAGCTCCTCCTCTTCCTTATCCGGCTCCTGATCAGCTTCAAGGTAATTTTCCAGCTGGTCAATCCGGTCAATCCTGATTTTGCCTGAATCCCTTATATAGTTCAAGCATCGATTTCTGACAGAACGGTACAGATAACTCCTCACCGAAACGGATATACGGATTTTCTTTCTGTTTGCCCAGAGATTGATAAAGAGCTCCTGAACGATATCCTCAGCCACCTGATGGTCACCGACGAAAGTGCAGGCATGCTGGCATAGCGGCGTATACCATTCGTCAAACAGTAACCTGAAAGCCGAAGCCTGATCATTTTGAATACGGACCAGTAGTTTATCTGATTGCACACCTGCCATACAGCTTATAACCCCGGATCATCTTTCCACCCTGTTTGAACCATGTCATTTATATTACAAAAAACATTCATTCTGTCATACTCCTTTTCTACATACGGCCGGGATTGCCCCTTCCGAATTTCTTTTGGGGGGAGAGTAAGATTTGGTGTCACTTTTATGGAACAGGAATAATAGATCCTGGCTTTATTAACCATAAATGAGAATACTATGAAAAAAAGTTACGGCCTTTCTTTAACGCTTGCTATCTGCTTGCTCGTCTCCGGAGCAGCCACGGGTCAAAATCTACTGCAAGGTGGCGACATGGAGAGCGAAGATTACTGGAATGTGTCACTTCTCAATTCCGATGTCGATGTCACTTATGAGTTTGGCTACACTGAAACCACGCCCGCGCATGGCGAAGGGGGCGCATTGATGGTTTCAAGCTCCGTATCGGGAGATGAGGGTGATCAGCTCTCCAACATTGTTTTTTACCAGGAAGTTACGCTTGAAGGCGGAGAAACTTACCTTTTTGACGGTGCTTTCAAGGATGTTGATGGATTGGATCAGTTTTGGGCAGAAGTGAGTATTTTACAGGAAGCACCCGAGGTGGGTGAAGACTGGGGTGATCACTTTTCCGGTTTCAACACCTGGGGTGGTTGCGGAGACGGTGTTGACGGCACCTTTGTGGAAGATGGTTGTGAAGGAGATAACCTCTATACCGTTGAAGGAGAAGGAGAGCAGACCCTCTATTTCGGAATAAAGGTCGGTAATGGCAGCTGGGACGCCGGTGTCACACGGGCGTTTACCGTATTGATCGATGAAGTCAGCCTTACACTGGCCGACCTTGATGACGTGTTTGAGTATGATGTCACTTTCAATGTCGATATGGCTGAAGCAGAAGATTTTGACGCTGCTAATCACGATGTTTATATTACCGGCGAAATGAGCGGATGGGCTGAACCAGGGTCGGTTCCTGACCATCAGATGAGCCCCCACGAGGACCTGGAAGATACTTATACAATTACCCTGACATTGCAGGAAGACTCCTATCAGTACAAGTATTTCTTTGTACCCCATGATGTCGACCAGACCTGGGATTATGACGAGTGGGCTGGTGAGCCCAACCGCTCAATCACTGTTTCTGGTGATATGGAAGTGTACGATGTCTGGGGAGAGCAACCCGAGCCCACGGATGTCCGTCAGGTTACAGAAGTACCGGGTTCCTTCCATCTGAAGCAGAACTACCCAAACCCGTTTAACCCAACCACCACCATCGGGTTTACCCTGCCGGAATCAGCACATGTATCATTGGAGGTGTTCAACATTCAGGGACAACACATGGCAACCCTGCTCAACAGCAGTCTGAGTGCGGGCTCTCACCATGTCAACTTCAATGCTTCCGAGCTGGCAAGTGGCCTTTATCTTTACCGCCTGCAAGCCGGTGACTTTGTGCAAACACGGAAAATGCAGCTGGTCAAATAGCAGGTAT
>CAYMBG010000107.1:0-6841 GCA_964388615.1 uncultured Chitinophagales bacterium
TCTTCCAAACGACCACTACTAAAAGAGTCAAACAACTTATCCTCCAAAACAACATTACCCAAACCAACATCAACCCCAAAAGGAACACCCTCCTTATAACCCTCAAACTCAACAGACTCACTAACATCAACAACCAAACCACTACCATCAAAACCACCAGAACCACCACCACTAACACTAATATTAAAATCACCACGATCAAGACTTGTCGCTTTCACAGTCTCACTAAAAACATCACCACTAACATTAACCAAATACAAACCAGCACTAGGAAAACCACTAATATCAATAACACTAGTTCCATTGTTAAAATCATAACTATTTCTATGAATAATCTGACCCGCAGTATTCGCCACAGTCACAACCTTATCACCACCAGGAGAATCAACATAAACCTTAGAACCAGAAACAGTAGGATTAGGAAAAGGATTACCAACGCCAAAACCAGAATCATACTCCAAACTAAACCTCCCCGCAGAATCAGTAACCCCACGAGCCAAAGTATCACCCCTAACCTCATTCAACAAAAAAACATCATGATTAACAACCACTTCTTTGTCTTCATTAAGAACCCTACCCCCTACATTAGGTCCTAAATTGTTTTCATTAATATTACCCACAGACACCAAGCCCAAAGCAACACTAAGACCAGCAGCTACCAGTCCCCCAGTTTTAAACCTATTCGAAAGACGCATATATATGTATGTTACACTACGACATGTTATTGATGATATAACGGATTTATTCTTTACAATTTAATACGCATATCAAATTTTGTACTGCCCATTTATTGCTTTCTCACTATTTTTTTCTACCACCTTTTTGTGCTATATTGTAATATAATACAACATGTTATATAACAAAACTCTTACCGCATGAAACTTAATATTATTAGCGGCAGTAAACAAACCAAGCCGGCCCTTGCGAAGATCTACAAAAACGGAACAATGGCCCTTAATAAATCAGTGCGTCAGCAACTTTCCATATCTGCCAACACCGACTATCACCTGGCTCTGGCTACTGATCATACCCACAAGCTTGATGAAAAGTTTTATCTGGTATTTATGGATAAACCCAATGATACAACCCGCAAGCTTTTGGTCACTGAAAAAAATATCATTGTCAATTTTTCTCATGTCTTTGACTCCCATAATATTGACTATAAAAATAAATCTTATGTGTACGAGCTTGAGCGACAGACCAAATGGGAAGGCAAACCTGTGGCCGTTTTTAAACGTATCAAGTAGATTTCGTAAACTGTTTTCATAATTTATAATAACTTTCCCCTATATATCCGTGTGACCGGGCACATTTCAAGTCATGTTATTATCTCGTTTAGTTATCTCATATCAAAACCGGTCCACCTAATGTTTCTTCAGCAAGTCAAGCAGCTTGCGATCCAGCTTGTGTCCGTACCAGTTTTCGTACTCCACATCCTGCCGTCCGGAATCAAGGAGCCCAAAGCTTCCGCTGAATTTCCACAGGCCCCATCCGATGCCGTTTTCCGTGAATATATCCAGTGTGTCGGAGAACCAGGCCAGAAAGACCTCATGCGGAGTCTCATTATAGCAACCTAACTCGCCGCAATGCACACCGATCCCCTGCTTGACAATTTCAATCCAGGGGCATAGTGCTCTTCCAGTATTTCACGGCTGAAGTAGTGGTCGCCCACCTTCTGTTCGTTGATCTGATAGACCTCGTCCGGATGAATATTCCGGCTCCGGTCAAATTCCACATAGTAGGGATAAGCCATCGGAATTCGCACAAAGTCAAATCCCCAATCCTGCATCCACTGAAAATACTCTTCTTTTGTGGGAGGACGGGGATTGTCCGGATCGTGTGAAAAGAAGTCCAGCAGGTTGAACCCGCGTCATCTTGGAATGCTGGTTACCGGTGCTCTTTCGCAGGCTGTAAACACAGACGTGCCGGCCAGACCTACACCGGCAGTAACCAGACCGGTGGTTTTCAAAAAATCTCTTCACGATTGATTTGATTGATTTTGTTTAACCATATCGTTCCTTCGCTTTTTCTATTATGTTTTTGGTCGCTGTAGCTCCGCAACGGGTGGCACCGGTTTCCTTAACTTTTTCCAGATCCTCAAATGTCCTTACACCGCCGGCAGCTTTTACCTCCACGTTCGGGCCCGAATGTTTTCTCATTAATCTGAGGTCTTCCAGAGTAGCTCCGGTGTATTTATAAGAACCGTCAGCTTGTTTTACAAAACCAAATCCGGTCGATGTTTTTACAAAATCGGCCCCCACTTCTGTGCAGATTTCACAAAGCTTGACCTTATCCTCTGTACGTGTCACAAAGTCCGTTTCAAAGATCACTTTCACAATTGCATTGTGCTTGTGACACATTTCTGTCACACTTCCGATCTCTTCTGTGACATAATCCCACTCTCCTTGCAGAGCTTTGCCGATATTAATCACCATATCTATTTCGACTGCACCATCCTCGCAGGCTTTTTCGGTTTCAAATACTTTGACAGCAATAGAGGAATTGCCTGCTGGAAATCCAATTACGCAGCCTACCAACACATCTGTTCCCCTCAATGATTCGACCGCTTGTTTTACGGCATATGGCTTTACACAAACAGAAGCAACGTCATATCTCATTGCCACTTCACATTCACGCCGCAGGTCGTCGTCTGTAAACGTAGGGTGAAGAATAGAGTGATCAATCATTTTTGCGAAATCTTTTACTTTTTCGTGCATAAAACTCCTTTTTTAGATTTTTGAAATTGTCGTATTCCTCTGTTTAAAACAAAAATTTGGTCTTGGCAAGTGTAACAAGAAAGTCGGGTCTGCCGGAGATAAAATGCCAACAGTTTGTTTGACATTCCCTTTATTCCAACACTTTAATCACCGCTACATAGGACCGATGATTATCGGGTGCCAGTGTGATGATACGCTTCGGGCCCCACCAGTCGGTTCCATCATAATCATCCCACACCGGTTCCATGACCTCCTCCTCACTCCATGTAAGAGAAGCAACATCCAGCCATTTTACCGAAACTCTTTCGGCATGGACCCAGGGATCGAGGTGAACCGTAGCCCTTCCTCCCGGAAAGTAAACAGCATATTCCTTGCCCATGTTTGCCAGGCAATAGGAATCCACCGAATTTCCGACGGTCTCACACGCTTCATAGGGCTCGGCATTGAAAAGATCGAACGCTTCAAGGAACATGTTAACGCCTCTCAGGGTCTCTTGAGCACGATCCGACAGGCCTATGCCCCAGTAAAAATCGCCTCCCCGGTGAGCCGGCCGGTGAAAACGGGTGGATGCCGCTCCTCCGAACACATTTCTCCAGAACCGCTCGACCGCTTCTTTCTCGGTTCCTGCTGCCGTATTGGTGCCTACTCCGTTTCCGTACACCTTTTCGTTGTTGAGCGGCATAGGCCCTTCATCGTTCATATCGATCATTCTGCGCCAGTAAACCAGGTTTTCCCAGTGTTTTTTTCCAACCGGCCCCAGGGCATCCTGGTTGTTTTGGGACACATCAATAAACGTGTAGATATCGCGGTTGCCCATCACTCTTCGCACCGAAGCATCGGGGGCAAACAACATCGATGTTACATGTATGTCTCTGCCATACTCTTTTGCGGTTTCTTTGATAAACGTTGCCCAGTGTGTATCCCAGCGGTCGTCCAGCTGGCTTTCATTTCCAAGATTATAGATAATGTGACCGTATTGAGAGGTTATGGAAATTAATTTATCAATGTAACGGTGTTGATAATCCAGTACCGGCTGGTTGTTTTGATGGATGGATCCCCCGTAATAATCCCAGGCATCCTCAATAGTACCCGGCTCCCAGTTGATATTATTTTCCGGATTCAGCGGGTGGATGGCAAAACGGCCGTACACATCATCGCCGGAGAGATCGAACCAGTCCCAAAGAGTTAGCTGTACGATGATGTCCCGTTTATACGTTTCCTCCAGGAAGAATCGGAGCTTGTCCCAATACGCTTCGTTCCACTGTTCCAGATCGTAGAGGCCATCTTCAATCTCTTTCGCGGCAAACGTATCGCCCTCATTCCGGTCACTCATGGTATTCCGCACGTAATTCCCTCCAACGGACTGCATCAGATCCAGGTGTTCCGTCAGCGTTTCTCCGGTCCACTGCCAAAGGTTATCCCGGTCGCTGGCCCCGAGCAGCATCACCGGTTCTCCCTTGTACTGCCAGTACCAGGGGTTGTTGCGATAGGGCTGGATGGAGCCATCATCATCAGCTGCCGTTTCTTCAACATGCGCAGGCGTTTTGGAGGTGGCGTTCATTTCAAGTCCGGTGGCAAAGGAGTTTTGCATCAATGCAGTACATGTAAAGAAAACGGATAGTGGCAACAGGGTAGTAAGTACCCAGGTCAGTTTGTTCATTTTTCTGATATTTTAAGATTCATAAGGACTGATGTAGTATTTATGAGGTTCCTGTAAGCAGATCGAAGATTAGTACGCTCACCGAAGGGAGCTTACGTAAAAAAAATATTAAAGGCGCCTCAGAAAAGCAGCCCACTGATCGTTCGAGGGAGCTTTTAAACTTGTCGGCAATTCAAAGGTCTGTACTCCGCTCCACTGCGCTGTTCGTATTTGCAGCCATCGCACTTCGTACTCACCGGAGTCCGCGTCAAGCAGAACTTCACCTCCGCCGGTAAAATAGACCGCATACTCCTCTCCCTCTATCGCCAGGCAGTAGGCTTCGTTTTGATCCCGGTTTTTCAACAGATGTGTGGCCGGTTCATGGTTATAAAAGTCCATCTCATCGGTGAGCATGCGCATACTTTGGATATGATGCTGTGCCACATGATTCAGCCCAAGGCCGTAATCGGGGCGATGAAAACGGGCCGATGCATGGCCTGCAAAAATATTCCGCCAGAAACGCTCTTCCCCATCCTTATGGAGTGCAGTCCAGTAATAATTGTCCTGCCCCAGGGTATTCATCATCCCACCGTATACTTTTACATTGTTCACCGGACGCGTATAGGCTGAAAAAAGAACATGGTTTCTGACAAACAGCGCTGTCTTGTAATGCACTTCTCCCCTCTGGGCGTTGTTGTTGGAAATATCGATAAACGAATACGATTCCGGGTTGTTGATCGTATTGGATGGTTTTGCCCACTCGGTGAGTTCCGTACTGGTATGTTCGGCGTACCATCCTCCGAGATCGGGATGCTGCTCCAGCGCTTCGGGCACCAGGCCGCCGGTCGGATCCCAGTTGTCCCACATCTGCGTCACATAAATATCCCTGCCTGCCTCCGAGGCAATCCGGTGGATAAAATCGGACCAGTAGAGGCCCCATTCCGGCTTTGACTTGGTTTCATTGTCGATGCAGAACAGTACATTGGGATACGGCAGAGCCACAGACATCAGCTCACGTACGAACTGCTCCTGATATGCTCTGACTACAGTAAGATCGTCGAGTTGCGGGACCGACCGGAAAAAGGGATTGTTGGCCGTCTGTGCCGGATAGTCGATCACCTCGGGCAGCCCGCTCTCTTTGGCTGTGTAGCTGCTGTTTATACGCGGGTTGAACGGATTTTCGGCCCAGCCATTGTCGCCCCAGTAAAAATCGTATGTTGCCCAGAATTCAACCTGAACGATGATGTCGCGGTCATAAGCAAGCTGCAGCAGATTCTCGAACCGATCCCAGTATTCGGGATTGGGTTCATCGAGGTCGTAAAGCCCGTCCCGCATCGCAAACGGTTTGGCATTGCCGGTATCCCGTGCACTCATGGTGGAGCGGACATAGTTACCACCAGTCGATGCGAGCAGATCCAGATGATCTTCAAGATTCTCGATTTGAAACAGGTTGTCCTGTACGCTTCCACCCAGCAAAAGGACCGGTTCTCCTTTGTACTGCCAGTACATGGGATTTTCAGCAGAAATCCGAATTGCGTCATCGGCATTGAAAGCCGGCTGTGCCGATATACAGGGGGTGAATGATACAAGGATACATAAACCATATAAGACAAACCCCGCATACATGCGAGGAACAATAATAAATAAGTTCATTACAAGAGTCTATTTTTTTAGGACATTAATTAAAAAAATGAACAGGTTTTTATATCAAAGAACAAGCCAGACAATGTTTTAAACTCGCTAATAAAAATTCATATTCATATGATCACAGGAAGTCATGTGAACCTTATTTCAGGAAAAGCATTTGTCCGGACTCAACAAATTCCCCGGCTTCGATCCGATATATATAGGTGCCGCCGGCCAGATGGCTCGCATCAAAATTCACCTCATGAATGCCGGCCTGGCGCGTTTCGTTTACCAGGGTGGTGATGTGCCGGCCGAGCACATCAAAGACGGCCAGCCGTACCTGCGCGCTTTCCGACAGCTCAAAGCGAATGACGGTTGCAGGATTAAACGGATTCGGGTAGTTCTGCAAGAGCCTGAAGGTCCCGGGGATTGCACTTGCCATTTGCTCATCAACAGAAACCGTACCCGTTTCATCGATCAGTTTCATGGTTCCGAAATAGTCCGCGTTTTCCCAGTGTGAGTTATAGGCATATTCGGGGACCCAGACCGATCCGTAAAATTTTTCACGTTTGGGCGGATAGGCCTCTTTATCGTCGTTATCACAATATGCCATGGTAAAGCCCATAATTTTATCGGGGGTCAGCTGAACTCTTGACGCTTCAGGATCATCATGATCGTAGGTATCGTCATAGACTTTCAGCGCCATTTCATAGACAAGTTTGTGGTCGTATCTCCTCAAGGCAAAATGTTCGAAATGATCGGCATAATCCACCCGCTCCCAGAAACCGGCGATATCCATGGCAACGAATGATTCCGTTGTTTCTCCGACTTCGGGAAAATCCACGGCGATATGATAGGA
>CAYMBG010000107.1:6941-8793 GCA_964388615.1 uncultured Chitinophagales bacterium
GTGTATTCCGCGCGAAGGAAATCATAGCCCACCGATGTTATGGCAACCGGATCCTGCGAAATGAAAATCGACGAACTCCAGTGATTATTAAAAGGTGGCATCTGCCATTTGTTGGGTTTCGCAATTTCCATGCCCGCGGACCAGAGGGCATCCATCAGATAAATCAGGTTTTTTTTCCCCGTCAATTCATGAGCCATCATATCAACCGTTACTCTGTAATGCCCGTAACCAGCCCTATAGGGATCATCTCCCTCAGGGTTGACAAGTCCCCCGTGAAGATGCGCCGCGTCGGGTCTGGTATGAGATCCAAAATGATTCTTGGCAACTGCGGTAATACCGGCACGTTCATGACCTTTAAGCGTAGGAACGTTGATCATGTATTCCATCTCTTCGAAGATCGTATAGAAATAATCGGTAAAAACGGCATCCCCTCCCGCTGTTCTCATAACTTCGCCACGATCGGAATAATAGATTTGAGCCGTTTCGCTGGGCACCAATTTAACTCTCCCTTCATCGGTTCTGTCACGATCCATGTAGTTGATATCCGGAAATTCGCTCTTCCACAAATCAAGTCGGTGTTTGTATATCGGCTTCATGGGATCACCAACATAAATATCGGACTGGTTTACACCCACCACATTCACCAAATTCCTCAGAAGGGATAAAATCAGATGCGGAGAAGTTTCAGAAATACCATAGAAGTTATTATCCACGATGGTAAAATCTTCCCTGATATTCCCCCAGTCATGCCCCATTCCCCAGCTGCTGGTGACATTGAGCTTGATGAAGACGATTTCTCCGGGCTGATAGCCGATATTTCCTTTGCCGCGATTGGAATTATAGTGCTTAAAAATCTCATCCCATGCCGATTCCACATCGGTCTGGTTGGTGATTTCTTTCAATCCAACTTCCAGCATCTCCCCAATGGTCTCCTGGTCATTGTTTTTGTTCAGGAACCAGCCGTCACCATACTCCATGGTACTTTCTGCATTGGTAGCCTCTTGATCGTGTACCCAGACCACGCGACCGGGAAGCATTCCTTTTGCCTCTCCCATGGGCTGATTCACCGGCTGGAAAACAGTCGCGAAGGTCGCATAGGTTCTGCTGGCGGTACTGCTTGTAATCAGGGCAATACCGGAAATCAGGCAAACCAACAAGAAACCAGCATAAAAAAACTTGAATCTGGGGGTACGCATACTTTTCCGCAGTTTTGTAAGGGAAAAAACAGAAAGCGTCAATCCTGTGATAAAAGTTATAAACGTACCGGCGAAAGGCATGGCAACTTTAATGCACGGATAGGTCAAACGGGTCGGTTTTGGAATTACCCTGACCAGAATCCAGATCGTAGCCAGAGCGCCGATTATCGGAAATGCCAGGTAGTAAAGCCATTCGTCTTCAATTCTAATATTTACAATCCGGCCTGTTTTAGGACAGGTTTTGAAAAATTTCTTTTTGATTTTGTTTATCATTTTTTTCCCCGTAAAAAGTGATAATGAATACCATACAAAGATTGTAGATTATAATGACAAGAAATAGAGATAATATTTTGTGATTTCTGTCCCGTTCAGCAAGGTCAACCGTGAGCCCCATCTCCCATATCTGTTGGAACTACTATACAGACTAAATTGCATAAATAACGTACCGTCGGCATCAAAACCGGAGTTCCTTATCCTATCACAATATCCAATTTAAATGTCGATATCAAGATCCAGTTTATTATTATAATCATCTGCGGGACAGCCATCCTGCAATAACAACCGGCCTTCCCCTTCAAGAGTCCGCCATCTTATAGTTCCATGTGTCACATAAATAACCACTGTCTGGTCATACGAAGCATTATCAGATAATCGGC
>CAYMBG010000108.1:0-8479 GCA_964388615.1 uncultured Chitinophagales bacterium
CATCACCGGATGGCCATCGATGACACTTTCAAGTACGTCCCACACGACATCATCCCTTCGGTCAACTACCTTTTTTGCGCTTTTAACGGTTTTCACGTAGCCACGCTCAATCAACCGCCGGATGATAAACGGCTTGTATAGTTCTACCGCCATTTCCTTGGGCAAACCACATTCATGCAGTTTCAATTCAGGACCGACAACGATCACGGACCGACCGGAGTAGTCAACACGTTTACCCAGCAAATTCTGACGGAAACGTCCACTCTTTCCTTTAAGCATGTCACTAAGTGACTTCAAAGGACGATTATTACTTCTCACCGCGTTCATTTTGCGGGAATTATCGAACAGCGAGTCAACCGACTCCTGAAGCATCCGCTTTTCATTCCTGAGAATGACATCCGGTGCCTTGATGTCAATAAGTCTCTTCAAGCGGTTATTTCTGATAATGACACGTCGGTAAAGGTCATTGAGGTCAGAAGTGGCAAAACGTCCTCCTTCCAAAGGAACGAGGGGCCTTAACTCGGGCGGGATTACCGGAATTACGCGCATTACCATCCATTCGGGACGGTTTTCACGATTTTTGTTAGCTGCCCGAAACGATTCGATAACCTGCAGCCTTTTAAGAAACTTTTTCTTCCGCATCGCGGAAGTTTCATTTTTGACAGCTTCCCGGAATTTATACGCAGACTCATCAAGTTCGATATTCATGAGAAGCGATTCAATGGCATCCGCTCCCATTTTAACAACAAACTTATCCGGATCCTCATTATCAATTTCGTGATGATCTTCCGGCAATTGGCTCATGATATCGTAATACTCCTCCTCGGATATCATATCACCAACCTTGTAACCAAGATCACGCGCCAAACCAGGTTTTACCACTACAAAATTTTCGTAGTATACAATTTTTTCAAGGTTTTTGGACGAGAGTCCCAGCAAATAAGCGATCTTATTGGGCATGGACTTGAAATACCAGATATGAACAACAGGAACACAAAGAGTAATATGTCCCATGCGTTCCCGTCTGACAGCTTTTCTGGTCACTTCTACGCCACATCGGTCACATATGATACCTTTGTACCGGATTCGCTTATATTTGCCACAATGACATTCCCAGTCCTTGACCGGACCGAATATTTTTTCGCAAAACAAACCATCTTTTTCCGGTTTGAATGTACGATAGTTTATGGTTTCAGGATTCAGCACTTCCCCGTTTGAACGCGACAGGATCGTTTCTGCCGAGGCAAGGGAAATACGTAAATTCTTGAAATCTTTTGAGACGGATTCGCTTTTGGTAAACGGCAAGGATGTACCTCCGTTAAATTTTTAAAAATGTGTGGAACTGTTCGGGTTCAAAGAAATATTCCCATAGTTTTGTCAATTGATACCAACTTCAAGACCTAATCCCTGAAGCTCTCTGACAAGTACATTGAAGGACTCCGGAGTGGTTCCTTCCGGCAGGTTTTCACCTTTTACAATCGCTTCATATACTTTTGATCGACCTTTGACATCATCGCTTTTCACAGTAAGCATTTCTTTAAGAACATTAGATGCTCCGTAGGCATACAGGGCCCAAACCTCCATTTCTCCCAGTCTTTGACCGCCAAATTGGGCTTTTCCTCCCAATGGCTGTTGTGTAATCAATGAGTATGGGCCAATAGAGCGGGCATGAAGCTTATCCTCAATCAGGTGATTCAGCTTAAGCATATACATGTAGCCAACAGTTGTCATTTGCTGGAAACGTTCGCCGGTTTGTCCGTCATACAGGTAAGTCCTTCCATCCTTGGGTAGGCCGGCTTTTTCCAACCAACTTTGTATGTCTTCATAAGTAGCACCATCAAAGGTAGGTGTGGCAAATGTAACACCAAGTTTGGCACCTGCCCATCCAAGTATAGTTTCGTAAATCTGTCCAAGGTTCATTCTGGATGGCACTCCAAGGGGATTCAATACAATATCCACAGGAGTACCGTCATCCAGAAACGGCATATCCTCAATAGGAACAACCTTGGCGACTACACCTTTGTTTCCATGACGCCCGGCCATTTTATCTCCTACTCCCAGTTTTCGCTTTTTAGCAACATATACTTTCGCTTTTTGAACGATTCCTGGTGGAAGTTCGTCACCTACCTGAATGGAGTATTTTCTGCGCTTCAGATCTGTTTCATACTGACGTCTGAGATCGCGATAGTTCAGAAACAGAGTCAGTATATATTCATTAATCTTTTCATCCTGACACCAGTTTTGGCGAGCCTTCAGTGTGAACGGATCGATCCCCTCAAATATTTGCTTACGATATTTCTCTCCTTTGGGTATAATTTCGTTACCCAGGTGATCTACTACACCAGGAGAGGTTTTGTCCTTAAGAAACTTGTACATGCGCTCGGACCAATCGCCATTAAGTTTTGCCAATTGCTCACGATACTTTTCATTTTCCTGCTCGACAAGCTCTTTCTCTTCTTTCCTGGAAAGCTGTTCATCTTTCTTACGACTAAATAGATCTGTGCTGATAACTACACCTGAAACCCCCGGGGGAGTCTTAAGAGAGGCATCCTTTACATCTCCGGCTTTATCTCCGAAAATGGCACGCAACAACTTTTCCTCAGGAGTCGGATCCGTTTCTCCTTTTGGTGTAATTTTACCAACAATGATATCACCGGGGCCTATTTTAGCGCCTTCCCGTATAATACCATTTTCATCGAGATTACGGGTAGCTTCTTCACTGACATTCGGAATTTCACGGGTCAATTCCTCTTCTCCGCGTTTGGTATCCCTGACTTGCTGCTCGAATTCCTGAATATGAACCGATGTGTAGATATCCTCCGACACTACTCGTTCGCTAATCACGATAGCATCCTCGAAGTTGTATCCTCTCCACGGCATAAAAGCAGTAAGAAGGTTCCGGCCCAGTGCAAGTTCACCATTATTCGTTGCACATCCATCTGCAAGTGGTTGGCCTTCTATCACTTTTTGACCTACCTTCACCAAAGGTCTCTGATTGGAAGTTGTATCCTGATTGGTGCGCTCAAACTTTCCAAGCTTGTATACAACCACACCGTTATCAAAATGTGCCAATGCTTCAAGCTCATCCCGGTCATACTGCACATGAATCTCTGTAGCACTGACATATGCCACTTCACCCGAGCCTTCGGCTACAACCAATGCCCTTGAATCCCTTGCAGCCCGGTATTCAAGACCGGTTCCAACATAGGGAGCCTCCGGTCTCAAAAGCGGCACCGCCTGGCGCTGCATGTTTGATCCCATCAAGGCACGGTTCGCATCGTCATGTTCAATAAATGGAACCATTCCGGCAGCAACAGAGACGATCTGATTCGGAGAGATATCCATATATTTTACTTCATCCGGGGAAGCCAGACCGACATTGCTGTCCCTGAATCGAGAAAATATCAGATCGTTCTCAAAAGTCTGATTATCTTTCAAGGTGGCATTCGCCTGTGCAATCACAGTCTCATCCTCCTGTTCAGCAGCCAGATATTCTATATTTTCAGAGACGATTCCATTATTAACTTTTCGATAGGGAGTCTCGATAAAGCCAAAGTCATTAACCTTGGCATGAACACAAATAGATGATATCAATCCAATATTTGGCCCTTCCGGAGTTTCGATCGGACACAAGCGCCCGTAATGCGTATAGTGAACGTCACGCACCTCAAATCCCGCTCTTTCACGCGTTAATCCACCCGGTCCCAAAGCCGACATACGGCGTTTGTGAGTTAGCTCTGCAAGTGGATTGGTTTGATCCATAAACTGCGAAAGCTGATTGGTACCAAAAAAGGTATTGATGACGCTGGAAATGGTCCGTGCATTCACAAGATCCTGAGGTGTAAACTGTTCAGCATCCCTGGAATTCATTCGTTCCCGTATGGTTCGTGTCATTCGGGCCAGACCAAGGCCAAATTGCTGACCAAGCTGCTCTCCCACGGTCCTGACACGTCGATTGCTCAAGTGATCAATGTCATCTACCTGGGATTTCATATCCTTGAGTCGAATAAGCTCCTTGATAATGGCAACAATATCGTTTCTTGTGAGAACCTGTAACTCCAGGGATTCTTCAAGATGAAGTCGCTTATTGAGCCGATAACGGCCTACCTCTCCGAGGTCGTAACGCTTGTCACTGAAGAAGAGTCGCTCAAGCACCGACCTTGCAGTTTCCATATCCGGCATCTCACCGGAACGAATCTGGCGATAGACCTCTGAAAGGGCACTTTCTTCGTCAAAACTGGTGTCTTTCCGCAGCGTATTGAGGATTACGGACTCTTCCATCTCCTCATCGCCCGACTTTAAAACATGTATCTGGGTAACGCCGGCTTGTTTTAGAGCGCTGAAATCTTCTTCCTCAAAAACATGATCACGGGGAAACAGAATATTGCGTTTTTTCGCCTCGGTTACTTCACCTGTTTCGTCATCAACTACTTCCTCGACCACCTCTTCGGTGATATCTGTAGCAAGTTTTCTTCCTACGGCACTTTTAAAAGCCTTGGCACTTTTAACAGGCAATTCATCCGATAGATCAAATATGGTCAGGATGTCATAGTCTGAAGAAAATCCAAGTGCCCGCAAAAGTGTTGTGACGGGCAATTTCTTTTTCCGATCAATATAAGCCCAAAGGACATCTCTGATATCTGTAGTAAATTCGATCCAGGATCCTTTGAATGGGATGACCCTGGCAGAGTAGAGTTGACTACCGTTTGGATGGAGTGATTGACCAAAAAATACACCAGGTGATCTGTGGAGCTGACTTACGATCACTCTTTCAGAGCCATTGACTATGAATGTACCGCGTTCCGTCATCCAGGGCAGATCACCCAGAAAAACTTCCTGTTCTATGGTTTCATTTGCATCGTCTCCAGGGTCAGATGCCGACAACCGTAATTTTGCCTTTAACGGCAAGGCGTAGGTTAATCCCCGTTCCTGGCATTCAGAAATTGAATACTTGGGGGTATCAACGGTGTAATATATAAATTCAAGGATGCTCTGCTCTCTTGTATCCTGAATTGGAAAATGCTCAAGAAAGATTTTTTGAAGTCCAATTTCTTCACGATCTTCAGGATCAGTATTCCATTGCGTGAAACGCCGGAATGATTCTATTTGAACATCAAGAAAATCGGGATAGTTTAATATATTATGGGTACGAGCGAAAGAAGAGCGTCCTGTGTGGGATTGGATGGCGTTGCTGTTACTCAAGGCTACCTCGTCCTTAGTTTATGGATGTGCGCATGCGATTGTATCAATTATCCTTTCGGGCAATTGAAAGTTGTACAACGGGTTATAAATAAACCCATAGACACCAATAGCCAATACCGGATATCCGATATTGGCTTGGTCTAAATAACGTCCTGAAAACCTTACTTAAGCTCGATTTCTGCTCCAGCTTCGGTAAGTTTTTCTTTAATGGATTCAGCTTCTGCTTTTTCCACAGACTCCTTGATGTTACTTGGTGCACCATCAACCAGTTCTTTGGCTTCTTTGAGACCCAAGCCGGTGAGGCCACGAACCTCTTTAATTACAGCAATTTTGTTGCCGCCTGCTGATTTTAAAACTACTGTAAATTCGGTTTGTTCCTCCGCTTCTTCTGCAGCACCTTCTGCGGCAGGCGCAGCTGCTACAGCTGTAGCGGCCGGTTTGATCCCGTATTCATCCTCGAGAACCGAGGCCAGTTCATTTGCTTCTTTTACAGTTAAGTTAACAAGTTGTTCTGCTATTTCTTTAACGTCTGCCATTGCTATGTACTCCCGTTGGTTGTTATTCAGTTTAAAAAATCTATTGTTCTTCCTTTTCAGCAATTGTCTTTACAGCACCTGCAATATTAGATCCTTGCGATTGCAGTCCACTCACAACACTGCTGATCGGACTGAGAAGCAATCCGACAATGTCCCCGATCACTTCCTCTTTGGACTTCATCGCTGCAAGTGTTTCAAGTTGGTCAGCTGAATAGACCTGGTCCTCCAGAATTGCAGCTTTAAATTCCGGCTTCTTCTTTTCTTTGATAATTTTTTTCAGAAGTTTTGCCGGGGCTGCTGCATCTCCATGGACTATAGTATAAGCTGTTTCCTGTACGGTATGATCTGCAATTCCTTCAAATTTACCGGTTTCAGACATTGCTCTTCTGAACAATGTGTTATTGTAAACTTTGTAGGAAATACCGTTATTACGAAACTCATTTCGCAACTCATTCAAATCCGCAACCGACATGCCTTTAAAGTTGGTTAGATAAAGTGCATCGGCGCCATCGAGTTTTTCTTTTATTTCTTCTACAATTTCTTTCTTTTTAGCTATCGTAGCCATGGAACTATTACGGTTCAGTTATTAAGATTATACAGCTGATTTGGAGATAGGTATACCAGGCCCCATTGTCGAGCTGAGCGTTACACTTCGGATATATGTTCCTTTTGAAGAAGCAGGCTTCAACTTGTTGACCGTTCGAAGAAATGCTTCCGCATTTTCTTTAATTTGGTCAGGTTCAAAGCTGCTCTTGCCGATGGAACAGTGGAGAATCCCATATCTGTCGACACGAAAATCTATTTTCCCGGCTTTAACATCATTTACAGCAGCAGCAACATCCATTGTTACCGTACCGCTTTTAGGATTAGGCATCAATCCACGCGGACCGAGCACCTTTCCAAGACGGCCGATTTTTCCCATCACATCCGGTGTAGCAACGATTACATCGATATCCGTCCATCCTTCCTGAATTTTTTCGATGTAATCATCCAATCCAACATGGTCAGCGCCTGCTTCTTTGGCTTCTTCCTGTTTGGCCGGACTCACAAGTGCTAGTACACGTACGGTTTTACCCGTTCCGTGAGGCAATGAGACCGTACCACGAACCATTTGGTCAGCGTGCCTTGGATCTACTCCCAACCTGATATCAATATCTATTGATGAGTCAAAGTTGGTTACGGCCGACTTTTTTGCAAGTTTTGAAGCTTCGTCAAGGCTGTATTCTTTACCAGCCTCAATAAGCTTTTGAACTTCTACGTATTTTTTTCCTCTTTTAGGCATATTCTAAAACCTGCGAATGATTACTTTTTACGATCAACTCTGAGCCCCATGCTTCTTGCCGTCCCAGCGATCATTTCGGCAGCATGGTCAATGTCAAATGCATTGAGATCTTTCATTTTTGTTTCAGCAATCTCCTTGCACTTACTCCATTTAACAGTTCCAACTTTTATCTTGTTCGGCTCACCTGATCCTGATTTCAACTTAAGAGCTTGTTTTAACAGTACAGCCGCCGGCGGGGTTTTAGTGACAAAAGTAAAAGATTTGTCCTGATAAACAGTAATAACTACCGGAATAAGTGTACCTGTATTTTCCTGAGTACGGGCATTGAATGCTTTACAAAACTCCATGATATTCACACCGGCCTGACCCAGGGCAGGTCCAACAGGAGGAGCAGGGTTTGCCTGTCCGCCCATAATCTGCAATTTGATAACTTTACTTACTTTCTTAGCCATATTGTGTTTAACCTTCTTCTATAACAACTTATGTTTATTTATCGGCACAATTGCAGTCCGTGCCTGTCTCAGGCTTCCGGATCCACCTGGTTGACATCCACCTCTACCGGTGTGCGTCTACCGAAAATACTTACCAGCACCCGAAGCTTCATTTTGTCCGGATAAACTTCCTCAACCGTTCCATCAAAATCTTTAAACGGACCATCTATCACTTTGACCAAATCACCTTTTTTGAATGGAATTTCTACCAGGCTTGCACCACCCGCTTCATCCATCTGTCCGGCTCTTCCCAAAATTCGATTTACTTCATCCTGCTTTAATGGCGCCGGCTTTTTACTATCTTTATCATTTTTCAAAAATCCGATAACGGATGGCGCATTCGATATCAGATCATTAACGGAATCATCATATAATGATTCAATAAGGATATAACCGGGGAAAAAATTCTTTTCTCTGGTCCTCTTTTTTCCAGCACGTATTTCTATTACTGTTTCACTTGGAATCAGTATCTCCTTTATCTTGTCTTCAAAGCCTTGTTCTGCTATTTCCCGTTGAAGGTACTCCTTCACTTTCTTTTCATGGCCTGAAAAACAGCGTACCACATACCAATTCTGTTGCTGATTTTCCATTTTTAACTAAAGATCAGTTCTAAAACTGTACTGTATACCCGATCAACTCCAAAAATAAAAAGAGAGACTATGATGGAGAATACGACAACGATTACCGTACTGTCTATGAGTTCCTGTTGTGTTGGCCAGGAGACTTTACTCATCTCCTTTTTTACACTCTGAAAATATTCCGTGATTTTATTCATATGAATTTTTAGTGCCTTATTGAGTAGCACGGGTGGAGGGACTCGAACCCCCAACCTACGGTTTTGGAGACCGTTGCTCTGCCAATTGAGCTACACCCGTACAATTCCAAATGGGCCTGATACTTCGTTTGCCTGAACGTTTTTAGTCCAGAATTTTACTTACGACGCCGGCGCCTACGGTTCGTCCGCCTTC
>CAYMBG010000109.1:0-8420 GCA_964388615.1 uncultured Chitinophagales bacterium
GGCCAGGCACCGTGCTCCGTTTCCACACATTCCCGCGTCCGATCCGTCGGCATTCATATAGTGCATGGTATAATCATAATCAGAAGAGGTTCCAAGCATTAGAATGCCATCGGCTCCAATCCCGGTTCGGCGGTGGCACATTTCGGGGGCTCTCTTGCGAATGTCCTCATATGGAAATCCATCCCGTCGTGCATCCATGACAATAAAGTCGTTGCCGGCACCATGCATTTTTACAAAGGGTAATTCAATCGACATGCTGATAATTTGGATATAATATTCAATTTACTCTGAGAGATAACTCAGTGGCAGGTAACTTATTTTTCCAGAAAAGCAGGAATGTGCTTCCAGGGCTGGTCTTGAGCTACCGGGGCCTCAAGTCCGCGCATCCAGGAGGCAAATCGATTGGCGATCACCGTAAAAACAAGACGTGTCTGAACATTTTGGCCAATTAAAATGCGGGCTTCCTCCAATGTGGCAATCATATCCTCAATGCGCGCATCCTGAAGGCGGCTGGAAAAGTTGCTGATGACATCCCGTTTGTCATTGTTAATTATCAGATCCTCACTCACACCGGCATCATACAAGGCGATATCGCGAAGAAAGGTTTCGATCATGCCGATGATCGCTATTTGTCCCTCTTTGTTGTATTCCGAGTGCCACTTATGACTGATATCAAGTATTCCCCCAACATCCACCGCATATGAAAGCCTTAAAAAACGAATGATGTCTTCCCGGTTTTCCTCCAGTGTCTCCATGTCGTAAAAGCGCGTAAAACTGTAATTTCCGCCGGAAATACGAGATAAAAATCGTGCCTGCTCGTCCGGTAACCCATCGTATTCTCGCAGAGCGTCATAAACCTCCGTGGTGTCCAGCGGCTTGCAAGCAAGCAACTGGCACCGGGAAATCACGGTAGGCAGCAAAGCGTTGATGTTGTCGGTGGTCAAAATAAACATCACATTTTCCCCCGGTTCCTCGAGCAGTTTTAGAAACGCGTTGACGACATCGGTGCGCATCTTCTCCACATTGGAAATAATCACAATATTGCGTCTTCCCTCACTGGGTTTCAGAGTTGCTGCACGACGGATATGGGTATTGAAATACTCCCTGGAATAAAACGCCTGGCGGTTTTTGCCGGTCTCCTGACCGGTTAGTGTCGGCCTCATGGCAAAATCAACAATCTCATACGGGTCATCCGCCAATAACTCAAGCCTTGCCCGAAGCTCATCAATGGTCACTTGAGCCGGTAAAGGTAAAAAAACATGTATATCGGGATGATAGTACCAGGAGCGGCGCACCGATTTGTGACCGGTAGCAGCCGGTCCCAAATGCTCTACACCATTAATTGCCTCGGCAAAAGCCAGGGCCAGGGGCTTCTTTCCCGTACCCGGTTGACCCGCTATCAAATAAGCATGACTTAACCGATCTTCTGAAACAACACGGTACATCTGTTCACGCAATTGTCTTTGCCCGATAAGTCTACGATCACCCAGAAGGGTATTGTCTTTCATGTTAGTCTCAGTCATATTGATTTAGTCTTCCCATATATTATCGAACAGTACCAGGGATGCCGAAACCGTGACACCCGTAAATCCAACTAAAGCAGCGAGATCATTCCAAATTGAAACATCGGTGTCCTGAGTGACGGCAACCTGCGTGAGCCTTACCAGTAACAGCATGAGTGGTATCAGCAAGGGGAGGGCCAGCACCGGAAATATCGCGCCTTTGCCCGAAGCCTGCGCAACCAGGGCGCCAAGTAACGTGGTTGTACCAGCCAGTCCGGATGAACCCAGAACAAGGACGCACAAAAAAAGTATCGGTTTCGAAATGGTTAAATTTATCATAACCATGAACAAAATTACGGTAAAAACCGAAAATAAAAGCGTAAATAAAAAATTGTAGATCAGTTTACCCAGAAAAACGGTGACCGGTTCTGCGTTCAAACGCAGCAGATCAAGAGTACCCCTTTCGCTTTCAGATACAAAAACCCTTGCCAGGGTGGTCAGGGAAGCAAAAAGAATAATAATCCACATGAGGCCGCTTTGCACCGCAAGTGGAAGCTGATCGGCTCGCAATGAGTAGAGAACAACCAGCATGGCAGACACAATAAAAGCCAGTACCGTGCTCAGACCAAACCGGGACCGCCATTCCAGCCGAAAATCCTTCAAAAAAACAATTAATGATCGTTGAACAGATAGCATATATGTACTTAGGTTCCGTATTTTCCATCGGTACCATCAAATTAAGATTGTCACCGATGGATTGCCAATAAACATCGCTGCTTAATTGAAATTACATTTATGAAGAAAGATATACGATCAGTATATTTAAACGATACCCAGGATTTTATAATTGAGAAGTTACATGAAGATCAGTGATCTCTTAAATAGCTCCAATGTTCTTACCAAATTGTCTGTTAAGAGCAAAAAAGAGGCGATTGACAAATTAGTAAAGGCTCTTTCCCACGATCTTGATGAAAAAACCTTAGCCTCCGTTCGCAAGGCCGTCATGGAGCGGGAAAATATCATGTCCACCGGCGTAGGTAAAGGTTTGGCCATACCTCACGGCAAGTCAGGGGACATCGATCGAACCTATGCTGCTTTTGCCATACTTGAAGAACCCGTGGAATACGAAGCCATCGATAATGAACCGGTTCACATCCTTTTTTTACTGGTTGGGCCGGAATCTCAAAACAGCATTCACATAAAAATGCTCAGTAGAATATCGCGACTTCTGAACAGTGCTACATTCCGGGATAAACTACTCAGCAACGATGATTCTGAAAGTATCATCGAGCTGTTCCAGTCCGAGGAAAAACATTTCATTCGCGCCTGATTCGCTGTTTTCCAGTATCCAATCAGGCGATTAGCCCAACCCCTGATACCAATTACACGAAAAACATGCAGGTCAACCCTGCCCATGGCTCATGAGTACCAATTTGATTGACGGCAAAAAAGTGGCCGGAATTATTCGGCATCAGATACAAGAGGATGTACAGGAGTGGTGCAGGCAGGGTCGCCGCCCCCCGAAGTTGCAAGCCATCATAATAGGTAACGATCCCGCTTCCCAAACCTATGTCGGAGCAAAAACCAGAGCTTGTAAAGAGGTGGGCATTGATTCTGAAACCACGATTTTACCGGACACCATTTCTGTCAAGGAGCTGACCGGAACCATCCGTGAATTCAACAACGACAAGGATGTGGACGGAATCCTTCTTCAACTTCCGCTTCCGGGACATTTGGATCCTTCACAGATCATAGAGACAATTGATTACAGAAAAGATGTAGACGGTTTTCATCCCATGAATGTAGGTCGACTTACAATTGGACAACCTACTTTTCGCTCTTGCACACCAGCAGGAATTCTGGAACTGTTCCGTTATTACAGTGTAGTGACAAAAGGTAAAAGAGCGGTAGTGGTTGGAGCCAGTAATATCGTGGGTTCACCGATGGCCATCATGCTTTCCAGGGAAGATAACAATGGCAAAGCTACAACCACCATTTGTCATAAGTACACCAGAGACCTGACACAGCATACCATTTCAGCCGATATACTTATCGTAGCAGTCGGCTCACCCCAAATGATCACAGGGCCCATGGTCAAAGAGGGTGTTGTTGTAATCGATGTCGGGATCAACCGGGTTTCTGATTCTTCAACGGAGAAGGGATACCGGCTTATTGGTGACTGTGATTTTGACAGTGTCGGGGAAAAAGCCAGCCTCATTACACCTGTACCAGGCGGTGTTGGTCCGATGACCGTCGCCATGCTGATGAAAAATACACTTTTGGCAGCTAAAAAGTCGATCTACCCACCCGATGAGTGATCATCACTTCCGGTAACTTCACCATTGGACCAGAGCGGGGCTGACCTAAAACACCATTTCTAGCACTCATCAGTATTACCTGGCAGCTCCATCATCATGCTCTTCCGATATTTCATCATTCTGATCGCCACTGGCGGGAATAATAGTCAGCTTTGCCGATAACACCTGTTTGATTTCATCGATATTATTTGCAGCCGCCAGTCTGTTTTTGATCTCCGTGCTGCCAATCAGGCGCCCCAACCGGTTCATGATCAACAAATTCCTTTGTGTGCTCATGTGAGTCGGACTCAAAAGAATGAACATAACTTTTACAGGTTTTCCGAACTTCCTGATCTTGAATCCACTTTTGTTAATGGCAAGAAACAGAGTGGGATGCTCAACGTAATGAGTTGTTAAATGTGACAACATCACACCGGGCAAATCACCCGGAAGGTTATCCGGGTCAATCACTTTCAAGCGTTGTGAAACTTCGGTAGCCACATCGGCACGATCCTGGAAGAATGCCTTTATCATCGCCTCTATGGCATCACTGTGATTGGATTTTTCCGGATCAGCGATATAAATCTGCCGGGCGGAAATATCCGGCAACAGCGGCGAGGAATCCAGCCGCAATACCGCCGTGCTTCTGTTCTGTTCGGCTACCTCCGCCGGATATACAATCATCAGGTTGGATGGGTTTATACGACCAGTGACCAGAGCCGGAAGCTTCTCAAAAGATGGCTGCCAGGCGATGGTGCCCTGGCGTGAACTGAACAGTATCAACAAATCTTCATCATCATAGTGCTCCTTCAAAGTGTCTGTGATGTTGTTCCAGTTGCTTACCGTCTTGTATTCTGCTGAAAGTTCCGGTTCCTGTTGTTCAATAAAGGGCTCAAGCAACAATCGGTTGCTGTCTGTTGCAAAAACGACAACTTTTGCTCCCAGTTGATTGATCAGTTTTTTTATCGTCAGAAAGCTGTTTCCAAAACCGGATTCGTACTGCGACATGGGAGGGATGGCAAGCAGAACCCGCTTAGTCGTATTGACAGGCTTATCTATTTTTGATACCAGAATGGTTTCATCGGATTGTTCCAGTAATTGATCAAGCACCGAACCAAATATTCGCTGGCGGGTGTTGATAACACCATTCCAACCGATGACAATGTCGGATATTCGCAATTCCTTGGTAGCCCTGATAATCCCGGAAGCAATATTGTAATCCACCCGTGTCACCGGTATTACGGGTATATCAGCGGCAGCGGCATGAACCACAGCATGGCTTAATAGTTTTTCACTGCTTGCAACCGAGGCTTCAACATAATCTGACTCCCGGGCAACTGTTATCGGAAACAACGGTTCTGTGCTGCGGGTACCCCTGATCATCATGGCGATATCCATCAGGGATTGAGATGTTTCGGGATTGGAAAGCGGAATTAAAATCCGTTCCGGTTTATCCGAGGCCACAAGTGATTTTTTTTCATCCAGTAAAACGACTTTCCTGCCGAATAGATCCACCATGTAGGTACCTACGAAGGATGTGCCCATCATCAGCAATACCACGGCATTAACAGCAAGCTCGTCAAACAGCCCCAGATCAAATCCGATAAGTGTCACCGCCAGCGTTGCCGCCGCCTGGGGACTGGTAAGCCCGAACATCACCCAGCCCTCTTCTGTTGAAAATCGGAAATAAAGCTGCGCCATCTTTGCCGCAAGATATTTTCCTGTAATAACCAATCCGGTGAATATCGCCGCCACTAACCACACATCCACAGTGGTGAGGAAATGAACATCCACCAGCATACCTACGGAAATCAAAAAAAAGGGAATAAACAGCACATTACCTACAAACTGGAGACGACTCATAAGAGTGCCGTTTTCAGGGACAAGCCGGTTCATTGCCAATCCTGCAAGAAAAGCACCAATAATGGCCGCCAATCCAACTAATTGAGCCAAATAAGCGGAAATAAATAAGACTGTGAGCAAAAACACATATTCGATGTTGGTTTGATCCCGGACGGTTCGAAAAAACCATCTGCCCAGCCGGGGCAAAACGAAAATAACGATCAACAGGTAAAGACCCACCAGGGTTATGAATGTCACCCAGAAACTTGCGCTGATATTGTCATGAACCGTTGCCGATACGATCGCAAGTATTGACAGTGACAAGGTATCAGTTACGATGGTTGCACCAAGACTCATGGTTACCGCAGAGTTTTTGCCAATCCCGAGCCGGTTGGCGATCGGATAGGCCAGTAGCGTATGAGAACCGAGAATCGCACCTAAAAGCAAGGTACTTTCCATGGAATAACCCAATACGGAAGGCGCAATTAACAAACTGGCAGCCATGGGTATACCGAAAGAGATCAAACCAAATGACAAACTCCTTCCACGAAACTTGTTGAACTTTTCCAGATCAATGGATATACCGGCAATAAACATCAGATATAACAAACCGACGGTGCCTAACAGTACGATGGTGTCATCCCGTTCGAGTAGACCCAAGGCACCCTGACCGACAACCGCACCAGCAAAAATCAGTCCCACGAGGGATGGTATCCTCATCTTGTCGGCAATGATCGGTACAACCAGGATGATCATCATCACCACGGCAAATATCAGAACAGGATCACTGAAGGGCAGATCAAGGAAGTGCAAATAATCCATATTTATACTGTCGGTATTGACATCGACAATGCCGGTCAGCATCGCCGTTTATCTTACTATAGTTTTTAAACAAGTATCTAACATACGGAAAAATTCCCTCTTGTGTTTGTGGCCGTAAACCAGCTCTGTTCTCATTTTTTTTATTTTTTTTTAAAACGGGGTGACACTATGTTGTCACAGATGCGGTATATCTTGGTACTGAAAATGGAAACACCCACAATGAAACGGAGATACACATGAATACCGCAATCACTTCATCGACCGCACCGGTAACTACCGCTTATTCTGCAACAGCAAATGCTTCTCAAAAAATATCTTGTAAACCAGCGAAAACGGTAAGCCTGAACACCGCCGGGAAAAATACCCGTCGCCTGAAATTGATCTTCGAGCAGGATGTCGAAAACCGTGACATCTTCACGCTTTTGGGATGGGAGGACTTGCCGGAAAAGCTTAAAGAAACCATTCGCCCGGATCTGAATGCCTATCGTGATGAGTTATTGGGACTCTATTCAACATGTGACCACAATGTTCTGAACAGAAGAAAGCGGGTCTCATACTGGGTAAAAGCGTACCGCGAGGGTATATGCTCGGAGGAAACGGTATTAGTATCGCTTAAATAGAATAAGCAACCGGAACAAAAGGGTCTCTAAGGCGGTGGAACGATGATGTCCTGTCCTCAGAACGTATTGCAGACGTGTTCTTATACCGGCTTCTTTGAGTTGTATTAATGACAACAGCGACTCTTTGTGACACCCATTTACGGTTTCCCGGCCATCACGACAGTAACAGTGATAAAACAGCTCCACTTGATCGATGATGTGTCGAATATTCCACTTTTTCGATCTCATGGCTATCATACGATTTATCCATGCCCGTATTGGTGATACACTCACTGGCGTCTTGCTGGTATCATGACGCCGATACCGGATAACTGGCCGATCATCAAATACCATTACTCCAAACTGTGATGCTGTTAAGTAACACCACCAATCATGCATGATAATACCTTCCGGACGAGGAGTATGCTTCGATTGACTTTTCTCATCTTTTCCCACATCTAATCCTTTTATCAGCAGGTTTTTAAGCTTATCATCGATGACCATACTGCAACCCACGACCTGGTTTTGGATTATCGCATTATCAAATCCTGTCCTGCGGGGCAAAACACTCATTCCATGGCTTTGTCCAGCCTCATCCATGAGGATTTGTCTGCTGTGATATAACCAGGGCCTGGTATCCGGATCTTTCCGCACTCGATAGTGAATATATGCGCCCACAGCCCGATCCAGCTTTTCAGGAAGCCAAATATCATCCTGGTCACAAAATGCGAAAATATTATAATCGTCAGGTATCCCCGTTAGCAGTGTCAAAAAACTGTTGACCACCCCAACGTTGCTTCCCTCCAAAACCATGATACGTCGATGGCCTTCCCGGCTTTCTGTATCTTTCTGATATGCTCTTATAATATCCAGGGTGGCATCTGTGGAACCATCATCCCTTATCCAGAGATCCCAATTATCATATTGCTGTGCATCAATACTATAAAGTTGCTCTCTTAAGAATGATTCTCCGTTATAGGTTGATAAAACAACAGCAACTTTTGGTTTTTTACTCTGTTTCGGATACAATAAATCCCCCATGGTTATCAACGATCCCCCTTATCAGGATGGCCGGCAGAATCAACTGTTTCCGGTACAGCATGATCTTCATTGCGCTGATCATGTTTGCCCCGTTCTGTAAGTATTTGTAGCGTTTCATCAACATTGTTGATGTATTGAGCCATGGAAAATTGTGACCGGACAAAATGAAATGCCTTCTCCGCCAGCCTTGCTCTCTGTTCCGGATCATCAGATAAATCACGGATTTTCTTTGCAAGATCCTGGGGGTTCCCCGGCTCATAGACCATGCCGGTTTCTCCATCCGTAACGATTTCCGACAGTCCCCCGGCATTAGAGCT
>CAYMBG010000110.1:0-8103 GCA_964388615.1 uncultured Chitinophagales bacterium
AGAGTCTACAAAATTACTCCAGGTGTTTTTCTTTCGACTATTTGTATTATTCTCAGCGGTTGCAGCTTGTTTTTTAGCAGGATTTACAATTTTCTGATAGTGACACCAGGCGATTGCCAGGGCATCCGTGGCATCAGCAGAGGGTTTTGAATTATTAATCTTTACGATTTTATCAAGCATATATGCGACTTGTGCTTTAGTGGAGTTTCCGGACCCTGTGACGGATATCTTAACAGCTTTTGGATAGTATTCATACACGGCTAACTTGCTGTGAAGCAATGACATGATAATGGATGCCTGGGCGCGTCCTAGTTTAAGCATGGCTGAGGGGTCTTTTCCGTAGACCGGCGATTCTATTGCACATTCATCTGGCTGATATTCTTCGATGATTTTTGTGAATTCGGTATATAGGTACTTTAATCGTTCATTGGGATCTGCGATTTTGGATAAAATGATGGTGGTGCAACATGGGGAAGTATAAACGTGACCATCAGCGTCAAGTATAGCAAATCCAGTGACGCGGGACCCAGGATCAATTCCCAGTATGCGAGTTCTCATATAAAGAGCTCCCCCGGCGGAATTTTTGTTTTTTGTTTATTCTTTCTTGCCTTTGTGTAATTCAGCAAGATCAAATATTAGTTCTTCGCTAATCCCATTGGTAGAGAATCCACCATCGTGAAAAAGATTTTGCATGGTTACCTTTCGGGTAAGATCAGAAAAAAGTGTAATACAATAATCGGCACACTCCTCTGCTGAAGGGTTTCCGAGTGGTGACAGCATTGCAGCAAATTCATACATGGCATCAAACCCGCCGATGCCGGATCCTGCAGAAGTTTTCGTAGGTCCCTGAGAAACCGTATTTACTCTTATTCCCCTTTCTCCCAAACGGCTTCCGAAGTTTCTGGCAATACTTTCGAGCAGAGCTTTTGCATCATTCATGTCAGAGTACTTTGAGAAAACTCGTTGCGCACCTATATAAGATAGTGCCAGAATACTGGCGTGATCATTCAGGGCGTTCTTTTCCACGCAGGCCTTGAGGATTTTATGGAGTGAAATTGCAGAAATTTCAAGTGTCTGCTGCATCAGCTTATAATTCAGGTTTTTATAATCAATCTCTTTACGGACATTTGGGGACATTCCAACTGCGTGAAGGATAAAGTCAAGTTTCCCACTGTTGGCCAAAGTTTTGTCAATAAGTTTGTTTATCTGCTTTTCATCGGTAACATCACATGCGATTATCTCGGAATTGGTGTTTTCGGCCAACTCGTGAATCTTTCCAAAACGAAGTGCAATAGGCGCATTGCTAAGGGTGAAAGTAGCACCCTCCCTGTTACAAGCTTCAGCGACACTCCAGGCTAAACTCCTTTCGTCTAATGCACCGAAAATGAGACCGTTTTTTCCTTCTAATAAATTGTGTCTGGTTGTGGTGTCCATATAGTTATTTTAATTAAGCTGACTTTATCTGATAGATTGCCTAAAAGTAGCTAAAAACAGAAGATGTAACAAACACCGCTTTTTATTGTGGATAAAGTGTTCAAAATTAGAATTATTAATTGATTTAAGCTGTTTTTCTGCATATTTTTCCTGACTTTTGAATTCCATTAAGATTATTTGACATTAATTTTGGGTACAAAGTGCCATAGTACATGTTTGAAGATCTATCCAGCAAATTAGAAAATGCCTTCAAGTCGGTGACGGGCAAGGCGAGTTTGAGTGATATCAATGTTGCTCAGACGGTTCGTGAAATACGACGTGCTTTGTTGGATGCCGATGTGAACTATGAAGTAGCCCGTTCCATAACCGCCTCCGTTAAAGAGAGGGCTCTGGGCCAAGGCGTAGTTGCCAGTGTAACTCCCGGTCAGCAGTTCACAAAGATTGTATACGATGAACTTGTATCGGTTTTGGGTGAAGAGAGGGAGGAAATCTCTTTCAGTCAGATTCCACCGACGGTTATACTGATTGCCGGATTGCAAGGTTCTGGTAAGACGACTTTTTCAGCGAAACTTGCAAAATGGTTGAAAGGTCAGGGTATGAACCCGATGCTTGCAGCGGCTGATGTCTATCGCCCTGCAGCCATAGATCAGCTTAAGACCTTGGGTGAACAAATAGAAGTTCCTGTATTTTCTATTGATGAGAAAGATGCACTGAAAACAGCTCGCGAGTCTTTATCCGAGGCGAAGAAGAGTGCACATGATGTGCTTATTATTGATACGGCCGGCCGCATGCATGTAGATGAGCACATGATGAGCGAGGTTTCGCAAATCAAATCCACCGTAAAAGCAAATGAGGTTTTATTTGTGGTGGATTCTATGACGGGCCAGGATGCTGTGAATACAGCGCGGGAGTTTGACGAGCAAATTGATTTTGATGGTGTGGTTCTTACCAAGCTTGATGGTGACACGCGAGGAGGAGCCGCCATATCCATTAAAACGGTAGTCAACAAACCTATAAAATTCATGAGTACCGGTGAGGGAATGGAAACAATTTCTCCCTTTTATCCGGATAGAATGGCTCAGCGAATTCTTGGAATGGGTGATGTGGTTTCTCTTGTGGAAAAGGCGCAAGAGCAGTATGATGAAGTTCAGGCCAGGAAACTGCAGTCCAAAATTTCCTCAAACACCTTTAATTTAGAGGATTTTTACGGTCAGCTGCAGCAAGTAAAGAAAATGGGCTCAATGAAGGATTTGGTCGGCATGATACCTGGTATGAGTAAGCAGTTGGGTGATGCCGAGATTGATGAAGACTCGCTTAAGCCTGTTGAAGCAATTATCAATTCCATGACTATAGATGAGCGAAGAAAGCCGGAGTTGATCAATGGAGGCAGGCGTAAAAGGATAGCTATGGGGTCTGGAACTTCTGTCAAAGAGGTCAATGATCTTCTCAAACAGTTCAATCAGATGAAAAAAATGATGAAGACCATGACTAAGATGAATAAGATGGGCCGGGCTATGGAAGGAATGAAGAACTTGACCGGGCAGCATAAATTACATTAGAAAGAACTCTAAAACCTGTTTAGGAGCAAAAAATTGGTTAAAATCAGATTACAACGACACGGTAGAAAAAGGTTTCCCTATTATCATATCGTAGCAGCGGATATTCGCTCGAAGCGAGATGGTCGAATTATTGAAGATTTGGGTCGCTTTAGCCCCACTAAAGAGCCTTCATTGGTTCGATTGGAAGAAGACCGGGTGGTGCATTGGTTGAAAAATGGTGCGCAGCCTACCAATGCTGTACGATCCATTCTCAAAGAAGAAGGGATAATGTATCGTCTTCATCTCGAGCGTTGGGGGAAATCTCAGGAGGAGATTGATGAAACCATTGCAAATTGGAAAGAAGATCGTAAAAAGGGAGAGAAGCCCGCGGTCACCAAGTCGCAACGGATGAAGGATCAGTTAAAAGCTGAAGAACAGGCGTACAAGAAAGAGCAGGAAGAACGCGCCAAGAAGGAAGCCGAAAAAGCCAGGAAGGAGGCAGATAAGAAGGCAGAGGAGAAAGCTGCTGAAGAAAACGAAGCCGAATCCGGCGAGGCGGAAAAGTCACAATCCGCCGAGGATATACAGGAAGAAAAGAAAGAAGCGGAACCGGGGGCGACAGCCGAAGGAAGTGATGCTTCAAAGGATGATGCCGCGAAGGAAGAAGATGCATCAGATAAAAAAGAAGAGTCTGCCGGTAAAGACTCTGAGGAAGAGAAGAAGTGATTTTAAAGGACTACACGGAAGTATAATGATATGGTACTTCAGTCAAGTCCTGATTTTAATGAGTTAGGTGTTGTCACGAAAGCTCATGGCACTCAGGGCGGTTTTTTAATGGAAGCCGTAACCCCGGAGATGCCTTTGGTAGTAGATGACATTGTCTACATTCGTTCCCGTGATCATCAGTGGATACCCCATCGGATTTCCGAAATTCGTGTCCAAAATGACCGGAAGCGAAATTTGTTCTTTGTAAAACTTGAAGGAATCCTGACACGTACAGATGCCGAATCTTTGCGGGGGCATTCCATAATGACCGATCGCAAGTTACAATTGCCGGACCCCGAGAGCTCATTATTGGGTTATCAGGTTGTTCGTAATGATGAGACCGTAATGGGTATTGTTGTGGATGTCACAGCAACGGTAGTACACTCGATTATATGTGTTGACACCACTGAAAAGGAGATTCTTGTTCCAAATGTAGATCATTTTGTTTCGCAAATTGACCATGACAGGAAAATAATTTTTGTGAAAAACACATCGGATATTGAAGAGCTGGCGTAATCGTGTTAAAAACCCCAATTGCATACTGAATACTCATGAGGATTGATCTCATATCTGCTGTCCCTGAATTGTTAAGCGGTCCTCTGGACTACAGTATTGTGGGAAGGGCAAGGAAAGCTGACAAGGTGGATATTGTCATTCATGATCTTCGCGAACACTCGGATCATAAACACCGAAAGGTTGATGACTATCCCTTTGGTGGTGGAGCTGGTTTGGTGATGAGCCCTCAACCCATATTCGATTGTATCCAGGGGCTGAAGAAGCAGCGTCGCTATGATTTGGTACTATTCCCTACGCCGGATGCACCTGTTCTGGATCAGAAAACGGTCAATAAAATTTCCTTATGTGAGAACATTATCATCCTGTGCGGACATTACAAAGGAATAGATCAAAGAGTTCGTGATGAATTGATTGATATGGAGATCAGTATTGGCGACTATGTGCTTTCCGGTGGGGAGTTGCCCGCCATGGTTATTGTGGACAGTATCGTCAGGTTGTTACCTGGTGTGATCGGCGATGCCGAAAGTGCTCTTGACGACTCTTTCCAGGATGGATTTCTTTCAGCACCAGTTTATACTCGCCCTGCTAATTTCAGAGGTTTGGAGATTCCCGGGATCCTGAAATCCGGTAATCATTCCGCCATAAAAAAATGGAGGGAGCAACAAGCCGTGGCAATAACCGGCACAAAAAGACCTGATATTTTCAAAAAAATAATCTCAAAAAGTAATTAATCGAACATAAACCAATGGATAAGTTAACACTTGTAGAACAAACACAGATAAAGGACGATATCCCTGATTTTAAAGCTGGTGATACCGTTAATGTACATTACCGTGTTCGTGAGGGTGGCAAAGAGCGTATTCAGCAATACCTGGGTGTTGTTATCAGTAGAAGTGGTAAGAGTGCCAATCAAACCTTCACGGTTCGAAAAATATCGAACAACATCGGAGTGGAGCGTATATTTCCATTATATTCTCCTTCCATTGCAAAAATAGAAGTGCGAAAGCGTGGTCGTGTACGAAGAGCGAAGCTTTTCTATCTGCGCTCGCTTCGTGGTAAAGCGGCTCGTCTCCGCGAGAAATAGGAGACATGTGGCCTTTTACTTATCGGTAGAGGATTTCCACCTTCTCGGTGGGTTCTCCCGTTGCGTTTCGAATGGCAATTTGTTGAGCTGTTCGTTTGGCGATCTCTGTAAATGCCTTTGAAGAAACCGAAGCAGGTTGCTCTTCTACGGTCGGTACACCACTGTCGCCGCCTTCTCTAAGTTGTTGTTCTATTGGTATTTCACCAAGAAATGCGACTCCCATCTTTTCAGAGAGATTTTTTGCACCATCTTTACCGAAGATGTGGTACTTACGATCCGGCAAGTCAGGTGGTGTGAAAAAGGCCATGTTTTCTACGATGCCAAGCACGGGCACATTGACCTTACTGAACATGGCCACACCCTTTCTGGCATCATCCAATGCGACGGTTTGAGGGGTGGAGACAATAATGGCACCCGTGAGGGGTACGGATTGAACAATGGTTAATTGGATGTCACCGGTGCCCGGCGGCAGGTCCATAATGAGATAATCAAGTTCACCCCATTCGGTTTCACTTAAAAATTGTTTTACAGCGCTTGAAACCATAGGGCCGCGCCAGACTACCGCTTCATCCTGCTTGACCAGGAACCCCATGGATAAAAGCTTTACACCATACTTTTCCAAAGGAATTAACTTGCGCTGTGTATTAATATTGGGCCGCTCATGAATATTAAACATGGTTGGTATGCTTGGTCCGTATATATCGGTATCAACAAGTCCAACTTTGGCCCCGGTTTTTGCCAGGGAAACGGCAAGATTTACAGAAACCGTAGATTTTCCAACGCCCCCTTTGCCCGAGGCAACGGCAATTACATTCTTAACATCTTTCAAAAGATTTTGATCTCCTTGCCCTTCTGTCCGGCTTCCGGTTACTTTGGAACTCATGTTGGGCTTGACCTCTGCCTCCTCATCGACAAGGTGCGTGACCGCATTAATACACGCCCTTTCAATCTCAGACTTCATGGGACAAGCCGGAGTCGTCAGGTTCACAGTAAAAGAAACCTTTTTTCCACTGATTTCAATATCTTCAATCATGTTTAGTGATACCAGATCTTTTCCCAGATCCGGATCTATAACGTTTCTGAGAGCATCTAAAACCTCTTCTTTGGTAATTGCCATAGTACTAAATTAGATTTAAACTTAATAAACACTTCCTTTAACGAAGATACTCCCATTACCTTGCCCGAATCAAACATTAATTTCGTTAGAAACAAGACCTTATTTCCGGGTTGAATAGTTATTTGAGGGAATACTTTATATAAAAAACTGACTCAAAAAGAGCGCGGTATTTGTATTTTACCTGTTGCACATAAATCGAAATGAGAAGATCATGCAAAAGAAAACACCGCTTTTCGAAGTTCATAGACACCTTAATGCGAAACTGGTTGATTTTTACGGTTATCAAATGCCATTGCAATATCATGGGATTAAGGAGGAGCATATTGCCGTGCGTAACAAAGCGGGACTTTTTGATGTATCCCATATGGGCGAAATTTTGATAAGGGGAGAACGTGCCCAGGAGGTAGTTCAGGAGCTCTCGGTAAACGATGTAGATAAATTAAAACAAGGGGATGCTCATTACACAGTGATGTGCAGAGAGCATGGGGGTATTGTTGATGATCTGCTTGTTTACTGCCTGTCAAAAGTTGAGTATATGCTGGTGGTGAATGCTTCTAATGTTGAAAAAAACTATAAATGGATTTTGGAGGTAAATGCCGGTCGGGCAGAAGTAAGCAACATTTCAGATGAAATCGCTCTTATTGCTGTTCAAGGACCCGAAGCTGCCGCGGTCCTGAGTAAGCTCACTTCGGAGAAGCCGCATGAAATTCCACCCTTTGAATTTCGGTCAATGCAAATATCCGATTATGACAATATTCTGGTATCAGCTACCGGTTATACGGGTGAGCCCGGTTTTGAGCTCTATTGCAATATCAGACACATCAATGTCTGTGATCTTTGGAAAAATCTAATGGAAGCCGGTGAATCTCATGGTTTGGTACCCTGCGGACTGGGAGCGCGTGATACCCTGAGACTGGAAGCCGGTCTGGCGTTGTATGGAAATGATATTGATGAGAAGACTACACCACTGAATGCCGGTCTTGGATGGTTGATTAGCTGGGATAAGGAGTTTATTGGAAAAAATGAGCTTTTAAACCAGAAACAGAAGGGAGTTGATCGGAAATTATTCGGATTCAAAATGAGCAATATGGGACGCATACCCAGGTCGGGATACCCGTTGGTGTCAGAGGATGGCGCTATTGTTGGAGAGGTGACCAGTGGTGGAATGTCAATTATGGAAGGAATAGGAATAGCGATGGGATATCTCCCCAAAGAACAATTTAGCGTAGGGGATACATTATTCGTTCGCATTCGCAATAAGGATTATCCTTGTGAAGTTGTAAAGAGACCTTTTTTTAAAAGAAAATAATGACGAAAAAGAAGTCACATAATGCATCGATTCTTACCAATGAGCGAAAATTGGAGTTGTTGGGGATCGTTATCATGGCTATCGCCGTCATGTTAGCAGTAAGTATTTTTACTTACCGCAGTGAAGATATCGCCATTATTAAAAGTGTCGACTTCAGAACGTTGCTTGACTTTGGTCAAGGGCCGGCCCTGCGTATACAAAATGGACTGGGTCCTCTGGGTGCTTATTTATCCCACTTTTTTGTTCATCTTTTGTTTGGCTATCTGTCACTCATACTGGTGTCCGTTTTCTTTTTTTATGGCTGGAACATTTTCCGGCATAACGATCTGCAGAATAAACA
>CAYMBG010000111.1:0-2458 GCA_964388615.1 uncultured Chitinophagales bacterium
TCATTGAACAAGAGCAAATCGCTCATGTATTGCTTTCCAACTCCTACCCCATCCGGGATTATCTGCTCTACGGCAACCCTGACAAAGTGAGCGCTTTTAAAACACTTACCAACCGGGGCGCAAGTGGTATAGATGGCATTACTTCGACAGCCATAGGTTCTGCCCTTGCTGCGATGAACAGCAGAAGCCCAAAAGATCACTATACAGATATCCCATCGGACTCCGATTCCCAAAAGCCGGCCGTGCTGCTTACCGGCGACCTGGCCTTCCTGCATGATGCCAGTGCACTTAATAACCTGCGGAAGCGCAAGGTGCCTTTAAAAATCGTTGTTATCAACAATCATGGAGGATCCCTCTTTCGCATGCTTCCATTTCATGAACATAACCAACGATACAGCGATTTTGTAGAAACACCACAGGAAGCAACCATATCATCTTTGGCACATGCTCATAACCTGCCCTATGAACGGGCAGAGACCATAAAGGAGCTTAGTCAAGCCTGGCGGCGTCTTTCATCTGAAACTGTCGGGGTACTGGAATGTTGTACGGATGCCGATGCTTCCATGAACATCCGGCGGAACGCTCATTTGTGAATAATTTTGAATCCTCAGCTTTGTCAAAAAAAGTACTGAAGTACAGAATTGTACGACACGCCAACCATCCAAATCATCACGATTTGCTGCTACTGCACGGTTTTCTCGGATCCGGCCGGCAGTTCGATCATCTCATCCCCGGCCTGTGTAACGTTATCAACCCTGTCACCCTGGATATTTCCATGGCCTGTCCATCTTCAAATAATTCGGTAAAGCAACCGGGCCATAGCACCGGATTTCCGGATGATCGTTCCGTACATACGGAAACATTTCACATGTCCACGCTCAAGACACAAAACCTCGTAAGCGCCCTGCAAACGGTAATCAACAAGTACCTCGAGCCCGATCCCATCCTGCTTGGTTATAGTATGGGTGGACGCCTGGCCCTTTCATGGGCGATCCAATATCCTGACCAGACAGCGGGATTGATTCTGGAAAGCACCACCGCCGGTATCGAGGACCCGGATCAACGTAAAGAACGACGGCAAATGGACAAAAAGCGGGCGGAACACATCAGGAATGACTTCCCCGCCTTCCTGAAAGAATGGGAAGCAAACGCTTTGTTTCTCAAAGCTGATGATGAAACGGATTCCGGTAAACACGTCACACCACCGATTGAAAAACTCAGGAATATTCAGGCGAACAATGATCCTGAAACGGCGGCATCCTGGCTGATCGATTTTGGAACAGGTACCATGCCATCCCACTGGAAACTTCTGCACAAAATCCTTGTTCCAGTGTTAGTGATTACAGGGGGATATGACCGAAAGTTTTGCGAAGTTGGAAAAAACCTGAACCGCTCCATACCTCACTCACAACATGTGATTGCTCCTGGAGCCGCTCACCGGGTCCATATTGACAAACCGGATTGGTACCTTTCACAAATTTTGTCATTTTTAGAAAATACCGGTATCGCCCCGGCAAAGTAAAAAGCTACTATTCAAACAATTGTAACCTGAACCGCAATAATAATGGATATCATGGATTGGAAGGTTGAAAAAAAATTCGAGGACATCACCTATAAAAAAGCGGACGGAATCGCCCGTATAGCTTTTAACAGGCCTGAGGTGCGCAACGCTTTCAGACCGAAAACCATCTTCGAGATGTATGAGGCGTTTGCGGATGCCCGGGAAGATCATGAGACCGGAGTTGTTTTGCTAACCGGTGAAGGGCCCGCCAAAGATGGAAAATATGCTTTTTGCTCGGGTGGCGATCAAAAAATACGTGGTGATGCCGGATATGTCGGCGATGATGGCGTACCCCGGTTAAACGTACTGGATCTTCAGCGCCTGATCCGCTCCATGCCCAAACCGGTCATTGCGCTGGTACCGGGATATGCTATCGGCGGAGGCCATGTCCTTCACGTTATATGCGATCTGACTATCGCTGCAGATAATGCCATATTTGGACAAACCGGTCCCAAAGTCGGCAGCTTTGACGGTGGATTTGGGTCAAGTTACCTGGCAAGTATCGTGGGACAGAAAAAAGCACGTGAAATCTGGTATCTTTGCCGTCAATACAATGCGGAAGAAGCTGAAAATATGGGATTGGTCAATAAAGTTGTACCATTGGACCAACTTGAATCTGAAGGCATCCAATGGGCTAGAGAAATTCTGGAAAAAAGCCCCATTGCAATTCGCTGTCTGAAATCCGCATTTAACGCAGCTGTTGATGGTCAGGCCGGTATTCAGGAGCTGGCGGGTAATGCGACCCTCCTCTATTACATGAGTGAGGAGGGACAGGAAGGCAAAAACGCGTACGTCGAGAAACGCAAACCGGATTTTCGGAAGTACCCCTGGCTTCCTTAGCTTAGCATACGTTCCCACAGGCACTCCCTTTGCGGTTTTTTTAGACAACTATGGTAT
>CAYMBG010000111.1:2558-8080 GCA_964388615.1 uncultured Chitinophagales bacterium
TAGCATACGTTCCCACAGGCACTCCCTTTGCGGTTTTTTTAGACAACTATGGTATATCCAGGCCGAGATACTGCAAGATACCTCTCATGACTTCCACGCGATCAGCCGGATCCATGATGGTCTCAAATGGAAAACCGAATGTGACTGCAGCGTGATTATGTGATCGAAAACCGACACCGGCACTAAAACGGTTTTCCTCATAGCGAATCAATGTTTCCGGTCCGGATGATTCCAAACCGGATGAACCTGACGGCCTGTCTGCAGCATCTGCCTGGGCCTCGGTATTTTGGTCATCAGGTTCCTCAGAATCCGATTCCGGATATTCGTAGGGTTCCAGGGCATCGGGAGCATCCACCCGATACATCTCCGGGTGATAATCCGTATTAAAGGAAAACGTATATCCGGCGGACATAAATGATTCAGAAACCGATCGTACCCCACCAGTGCGAACCGCATGATTGGTCTCTGCCACAAAGCGCAGGGATTCATTTATAAAGCTAACCGCGCCGGGGTTGTCTACATCCGTCAACATGGCATCTGTGCCAACATGGGATCCACTAATAAACAGCCGCCCACCAAGGTTCAGGTACCGGTCAATCTCCTCACGCAGCCGCAGGGGGAACACATGAAACTGCGGATCCCGTCCCAGAGTATGGTGTTTGGGCCAAAACGTTGTTTTCTGGTTGCCGGTGATCAGGATAACCGCTTCATAGTCGGTCATATCCAGCTGACGTGACCGTATCGCCGCCACACTTGTCGAAACAAATGGCAGCCCGAGTTGCTGTAAAGCTTCTCCATAAACCGCTGGAAAGTCAAAAGTATTCCCGGCGATCACGCGGGTTTCATGATCAGCATAGCTGGCTCCATGTCCCGGTGCATCATTGGTCTGCCACTCCGACTCCGGATCAAAATCAAATTGTTCGCCGGTGAAATGCAGGTCATAGTGATCCGGAACTCCGGCATCAAGAAACGGGGCAAAGCCCTTGAATCCGGGTTCATCTATAACGGCGGGACCTGATATACGTTCAAAGCCATTGACAATGAGTAATGGCCCTTGTGATGATTCATCCAGCATGGCCGCCAGGGTCTCGGATGGAAAACTGCGTCCTCCCTCATTGGCAGCACGAACCTTGAACTGGTACATCATTCCGGGTTGCAGATCATCAAAACGATATTCCGGCTCTTCGGTGACACGTCCCCGGTCAAAAGGCTCATCCCCTCGCTTTTTATAGACAATGTAGCGATCGGGATCTGCGGATGGCTCCAGCGTATCCGGCACCGGATTCCAGCGCAACAAAATATCTCCCTCTCCCTCAGGGATCACGCGGAAGTTGCTGACCGGCAAGGGCTGCACAATGTACTCCTGTTGATACCGGTCAGCCAGATAACGGAGCATGGACTTGTAAATGGCCCGGCTTACATCAAACCGGAAGCGAGGGTCTTGTGCAAACTGCATATCCAGAAAATTCTGATGGGATAACAGCTCCAGTAACGCCGCCGGCGTATTGGGACGAAATGCCTCGCTGTACATACGATTAAACAACGAACGACGATTCCAGGCGGGATCCCAGGTATTACGCAATTCCTCAACGATACCGGTCTGCAGGATATCAGCGAAGTCACGATTAGCAAGCCGGGATATTTCGTCAGGATATTTTCGGAGTGAATCTCCATCCTCGATGCTGTAGATCATAAGGGTTCCCACGACGGTATCATTACGGGTGATCCCGGCATCAGTATGAAATGCAAGCGATAAATCTATGGGAATGCCCAGGCCCGGGATGTCCCGATCCTCGTCAGGCCCATATGGAGCGCCCTTCAGATAGTTAACCCATTCCCCCCTGCCGCGAAAATCATCAACCACATCCGACTCCCCGTCACTGAGGTTATAGACCAGCGAATCAGGCATCCCTGCATACTGCATATAGTATCGAGCGGCCTCCAGATAACGGGCGCGTCCACTGATTTGCCCATCTCGCTGAATTGATCCCATTCCTCCACCGAATCGAACTGCGTCTGCGGTAATCACGGCATTGTTTTGATGCTCAACTCGCAGCTCCACCCGGCCCCGGTCCGGATTCATACCCTTTTCAAACTCGAAATGGCCCAGGTAGACCCATGTTCCTCCACCGATGGCCTGATTTATCCTGAAATCCGTTTGTCCACCGCGATGAAAAACCGAGTAAAGAACCTGGTCAGAAGATTTCTCCAGAGAGGCATAAGAGATGTAAACCGCGTATTTCCCGCATTCCGGTATTTCTGGAATCCATTGTACAGACGCTTTCTCATCCCGGACAACATCATTATGGTTTTCACCATCGTTTCTTGTCTGTCGTTCCGTTTCTCCGGTATCGTTATCCCCAAAATCCCTGGGCAGATATTTGTAGAATCCTTGTCTGAAAGGATTGACGTCGTCTTCATAGGGTGGCGAACCGATCGCAAAACCGGGTTCTGCTGTCATCCAATCGCCATCCACCAGGACACGGCTGTTATACGATGACCCGTCAAAATCCACTACCACTTCGTTGGTTTGAATGTCACGTTCCCTCGGCAGCCAGACATAAGCTCCGGCATTTTCCAGCATCGGAATGATATAGGGAATCGTGAAGGCCATGGGAAGCAAATCCTCAACGGTCTGAAAAAGCCGTGGGCGCTGCCATTCCCAGCGGTTTTTCACCTGATCATAATACCAACCGTGGCTGTGCCACATCGCGATTTGACGTCCCGGCAGTCCCTTCTCAGGCACAAAATGGCGATCCAGTCGCTCCACTACCGGTTCAGGCCGTCTTTCATCGACATAAGGCATTCTCTGGTAATCGTACGGGTCAGCAGCGAGACGAAAATAGTTGGGAACCAGCTCCTCTATAGGTTCCTGCAAACTGATAATAGTTTTCTCATAGCCTTCAAAGCGGTCAGGCAGTTCGTGATTAAGCAATTCATAGATCCTGTAGGTAGAAGATGGTCGAAGCGGAACATAAGAAAATCTTTCATTCATGAAAATATGGATCCGTTCAGATTGTCCATCCCATGAGACACTCTCTACATAAACCCCGGGCGGAAGGTCCACCGGCTGCCCTGTTTCATATATGGATTCCAGGAGTCTGTCAGCTGCCGCCCGGATTTCCTCCTGCGGCCGTGGTGGATCGGTCTCAGGCGGCACTACCGGTTCGGTTGTTCGACATGACTGAACCAGAAACAACAAAAGCAGGATCAGCGTTAATTGGTATCGACTTTTTATTGCATGCATCAATTACGATTATCATTTAAATAAGTGAAAGAGGTTTTTTTCAGCCTGTGTCTTCAAAGCGTTAACATGTCATGGTCATGGCGCTCCGTGGACAAGTTTCTACCCGTCTTTCAAGAGCTCACGGGCAATCGTTTCCATCTGCTTATACTCCATATAGCCTGGCACATAAAACCGGATATAGCCTTTTTCATCGAGGATATAGGTGGTAGGTATAACACTCAAGGGTCCATATCGATCCTGTACCGTGCCATCATCCAGCAAAATAGGGTAATTGACACCATATTCAGAAGCAAAATCAGAAACCCTCTCATAATGTTGCTCATCATCAATAGCCACACCGATAACCTGAACACCCAATTCGCCAAACTCTTCCTGGAGACGAGTCAAGGAGGGAACTTCATCACGACAAGGCGGGCACCAGCTTGCCCATATATTCATGAACACCACTTTTCCTCGATGTTCGTACAACGAAATCGTATCACCACTCAAATTGGGAAGTTTGAAGTCATCCCCTCTGTAGTCCCTTGTGGCGGGATAAACTTCTGCCGCCCGCCATTTTGTCGAATCGGCTGGTTGGCCTGAAGCCCACATTGTGATCAGTAATCCCGCTGCAATGGCCGGGGCTAATAGTATTAGCAAACGCATTTGAATACTCCTATTTTTAGTCTCTCTTAAACATAATACAAATACCGCATCATTTTCGGAATGCTGATTACACAGAATCTCACCAGGAGAATCAAAGATAACGTTATTTGGTCCGGAATTAATATAAGCCTCAAAGAAGGTGACCGGGTGGCGTTACGTGGCCCTTCTGGTTCAGGTAAAACCTTGCTGATGCGTGTTCTGTCCGGACTTGATCCTACAGATGAAGGTGAGATTTACTATCATGACCTTCCGCTGTCGCATTGGCATCTACCTGAGTACCGGCGCCATGTCCGTTATATTCCACAGGATGCCACGTTCCTTTCCGGAACGGTACGGGACTCCATCGCCCGTTTCTTCTCCTTCAAAGTGAACCATGACCTGAGTCTTGACCCGATACGCTTAAGGACCTTTTTGGAAGTGCTTGCGTTACCCGAATCATTTCTTGATAAGACAGCCGATCGGCTCTCCGGTGGTGAGAAACAAATTGTGGCACTTTTCCGGTCATTACTTCTAAAACCTCATATCCTGCTACTGGATGAGCCAACATCCAACCTGGATGAAGAGATGGTTTCTCGTGCAGAGCAACTTGTTGATCTATGGTTTCAGGAGGAGAGTGGCAGATCCTTGATTTGGACCAGTCACGACAGTCGTCAGCTTGATCGAATGACCAATACCTCCATTGTTCTGAGTAACACAAACGACCAACATCATTTTCACTCGTAACCAAAAGCAGATTTTGGACACCACCTCTTATATCGAAATTTCCAACCTTCAGCTTGTATTTGCCGCACTACTGTTGCTGATTAACATAGTCTTGTCTGTTGTTTTGAAATTGGGCCTGGCTAAAGACCTTCTTGTGGGTGCCGTTCGCATGGCTGTCCAGCTCATTCTTGTGGGCCTGATACTTGAGTGGGTATTTCAAACCCGTGAACCAATAATCATTCTGTTGATGGCGGTAATTATGGCAACTTTGGCGGGTATTGCGGCAGTAAACCGAACCAGTCGCCGATTTCCGGGTATTTTTTGGAACAGTTTGATTACCATTGGATCCAGTGCCTTTTTAGTTACGGGAGCAGCTATTACCGGAATACTGAGTGTAGATCCCTGGTACGATCCACAGTATCTGATTCCCATGCTGGGGATGGTATTGGGCAATGCGCTAACCGGCATTTCTCTTGGTCTTGATCGAATGATGGAGGGTTGTGTAAATAACCGAAACTGGATCGAAACCATGCTTTCACATGGTGCCAATCGATGGGAAGCAGCTCATGAACAAATTCGGGAAGCATTGCGCACTGGTATGATACCGACCGTCAATGCCATGATGATCATGGGTATTGTCAGCCTCCCGGGAATGATGACCGGACAAATCCTGGCTGGTGCCAGTCCAATGGATGCAGTTCGCTATCAAATGGTGATCATGTTCATGATTGCGGCGTGCACAGCACTGGCGACATTGGGAGTAGTGCTGCTGGCATACCGCACTTTGTTTTCCAAAGATCACAGATTGATGGAGTCACGTATCTCCAGGAAAAATTAGTACGGCAAAGCGGCAATATGCAAAAATGCATACAAGATCTCAATCAAGTGGCACATCCAGTTTTTTTACCAAATCATTGCACTCACTTAG
>CAYMBG010000112.1:0-3627 GCA_964388615.1 uncultured Chitinophagales bacterium
TTTTGTCTGGTGACACGCCTGAACTTCAGGGGCGGTATTCGGAGTCTTCTTTGAGCAATGGTTCAAGCACCTGCCAAAGGTTATCTGCTATGATCCGGTGTCCTTCAGCGGTAGGGTGGATCCCATCCGGCAGATTCAACTCCGGTTCTCCCGCTACACCATCCAGAATAAAGGGCATGAAGGCTACATCATGACGCTCTGCCAAATACGGATAGATATTGCGGAAGGACTGACTGTATTCTTGTCCCATGTTGGGCGGGGCTTCCATGCCGGCAAGTACAATCTGTGTCTCAGGACGTTCCTCTGAAACCTTGAGGATAATCTGGTGCAGATTCTCACGGGTGTGCTCCGGATCGATTCCCCGCAGGGCGTCGTTGCCACCCAGTTCCAGGACGAAAACATCAAACGGCCGTTGCAAAATCCAGTCAACACGGCGCAAACCGCCGGCAGAGGTTTCCCCGCTAACGCCCGCATTGACTGTCTCAATATCATATCCCAGGGAATCGGCCCGGTCTGCAATCAAAGCCGGGAATGCTTGATCTGCATTCAGCCCGTAACCGGCAGTGATGCTGTCTCCGAAAAATAATATGGTCGTAGTTGACTCATTATCACCCGCATATACCGGATTGTATGACGGAACACCGATGGAAAAGAATATAATGAAACCCAAAAGGCCCCAAACCAGTATACGTTCAAATATGCGGGGTATCGGATCCATTTTGTCAAAATAATGGATCGAGTCTAACTTTTTCTTCGTCATTGGAGGTGGGTATGAAAAATGAAAGTGTTTTTATTTGAATGTGATGGCAATTAAGCAACGATTTTTTGTCAAAATAAGTTTATGATGTCACATTTACACAGCAAGGCTTGAAATTATGCTCGAAGTTCAAAATCTGACCAAATCCTACGTAAGTGGCAACCGCCCGTTGACCGTACTGGACAACGTTTCTTTTATTATTGATGAGGGAGGCTCTTGTGCGATTATGGGACCATCCGGCAGTGGAAAAACCACTCTTCTGGGACTTTGCGCCGGGCTTGACCGTCCATCGTCCGGAGAGGTTTATTTGAAGCATCACGCTTTGCGTCAGTTAAATGAAGACCAGCTTGCGGAGGTCCGCAACCGGCACATAGGTTTTATTTTTCAATCTTTTCAGCTGATCCCCACACTCACCGCACTTGAAAATGTGATGGTGCCTGTAGAACTTCGGGGAGTCCCTTACCGTGAAGTGGCCGAAAGGGCGGAACAACTGTTGAAAGAAGTAGGATTAAACGAGAGAATTCATCATTACCCGTCACAACTGTCCGGAGGAGAGCAACAACGGGTGGGCATAGCCCGAGCTTTTATTCACAAGCCCGATATCCTGTTTGCGGATGAACCGACCGGCAATCTTGATGCTGAAACCGGAGCACAAGTTGAGGAAATATTGTTCGAGTTGAACCTCCGTGAAGGTACCACATTGGTTATTGTTACACATGACCCGGAGTTGGCCGGCAAGTGTAAACGGGTGATTCATCTAAAAGGTGGAAAGGTGGTTTCGTGATGACTCTTCTGCCTGATCTGTTTAGCCTCAAGACCGCCTGGCGTGACGCGCGATCGCAGTATCGTACGTTGTTGCTTTATTGCGGTGGGATAGTAGCGGGTGTGGCCGCATTGGTCGCGATTTTATCCTTCCGAAATGATGTTTTGTTAACGGTCAATGACCAGGCCCGGGAACTGTTGGGGGCGGATCTGGAGATCGCACAGTCAGAGCCCTATGGTGACCCTTTGTCGGAAGCTATAGATTCGCTGGGAGGCCGGCAGGCACAGGCTCTTGAATTTTCTTCCATGGTATTGTATCGCCCGGCCGGAGCCGAAGGAGCGACTGGGGTAACCCGGCATGAGAATGAGGATGACCCCGGAAATACCGGTGCACATGAAATGGATACAGAAGGTTCTGAGGGGCCGGTTGAATTAACCAGACTTTCTCAAATCCGTGCTATCGAGGGAGAATTCCCGTTTTATGGCCAGATCCTTACAGAACCGGCTGAAGCGGCTTTATCTTACCAATCCGAACGCACCGCATTGGTCGACCGTCCACTGATGACCCAGTTTGGATTGAACGTGGGTGATTCCATCAGGGTGGGCAATGAGTGGTTGCGCATATCTGGAATGCTTTTGGAGTTTCCGGGTGAGTCGGCTGCTTTTTCGCTAATTGGCCCGAGGGTTATAATACCTCGCGATGTGGTAGCCGGAACCGGCCTGCTGGACCGGGGAAGCCGCGTTCAGTACAAGACCTGGCTGGCTTTTCACCCCGAGCGGGAAGGTCTGCAGACTGAAGAAGAGCTGGCGCAGGTGGCTACAGAATTGCGAGAACTGGAACCAGACCGGCGAACCAGGGTGACTACAGTCGCCTCACGCAAGCAGGATTTTTCGCAAATTATAGATAATCTCTCGCGTTTTCTCGGGATGGTGGGTTTTATTGCACTGATGCTGGGTGCGCTTGGAGTCGCCAGTGCCGTCTACGTGTATATCAAGAGAAAAAGTACGACAGTTGCTACCTTACGGTGTCTGGGCGCCTCTTCGCGACAAACTATACATATTTTCATCATTCAGGTGGCTGGTATCGGTTTTATTGGCGCATTCACAGGAGCCATTCTGGGACTTTTTGTGCAACGGTTTTTGCCAATGCTCTTCACCGATTTTCTGCCGTTTGAACTCACGCAGCAAATATCCTTGACGGCACTGTTGCTCGGGTTTCTGACCGGCGTAGTGATAAGTTTCGCACTGGCAGTCTTACCACTGCTAAGCATCACAAACATACCGCCTTTGCTCACTATCCGGTCAATTGATTTTTCCCCGCTTGCCAATGTAACAAAACGGGTGAAATCGGGTGTTTTTGTTGGGGTGATGGTCATTGTTACCGGTATTCTGACACTGCTTTTGAACAGCATCTGGGCGGCGTTGCTTTTTACATTCGGACTGATGCTGGCCTTGTTGATTCTTCTTGGTACTTCCATCTTGTTCGTTCGGATGACCCGGCTGTTACGTATCCAGTCCTTCTCCTATATTTGGCGTCAGGGCATTGCTAACATGTTCCGGCCGAACAATCAAACGGCTGTATTGGTTACGACGCTGGGGATGGGAATGCTGCTTATCGGAGCCATGTACCTGTCACAAGAGATGATACTGCAACGAATTGATTTTCAGACCGGTGGAGAGCAACCGAATCTGGTGTTTTATGATATCCAACAGGATCAGACGGAGCAAATCACGGCTTTGGCTGAGGATGTCGATGCCCGAATACAGGATGTGGTTCCCATTGTATCGATGAGATTGGCACAACTTAACGGGCGTTCGATTCGGGAAATACGAGAAGATACCACCCGCCAAATCAGTAACTGGGCCTTATCTCGCGAATATCGCGTAACGTATCGGGAGCATTTAACTGACACGGAGACAATTATTGAGGGTGAATGGATAGGAAGGGCGGAAGGTATCGGTTCCGGAGTCACCGTGCCGGTTTCGCTTGCCCAAAATATTGCGGAGGATCTGCAGGCGGGTATCGGTGATACCTTGCGGTTCGACGTTCAGGGGGTTCCCGTGGATACGTATGTCGCTTCCCTGCGTGAAGTTGATTTTCAAAGGCC
>CAYMBG010000112.1:3727-6683 GCA_964388615.1 uncultured Chitinophagales bacterium
TTACCGGTTTGATTGTTTTGGCCAGTGCCATTGCTATCAGCCGCTTTCAGCGTATCAGGGAATTGGTGTTGCTGCGTACTCTCGGGGCAACACGCAAGCAGATTCGAGGTATCCAGCTGGTCGAATACCTTTGGTTGGGGGCACTTGCATGTCTGACCGGGCTTATGCTTGCTTATATAGCCGGTTGGTTGCTTGCCTGGTTTTATTTTGATCTGATTTTCGTTCCGGACTTCCCGGCACTGGTTGTAGCATCACTGGTGGTTATCGGGCTGACACTGACGGTTGGTTTTATAAATATGCGGGGAGTGCTGAAAAGTAGTCCGCTGGAAGTGTTGCGGCTCAATAGCGAATGAAATAAGGTATTTCAAATCAGACAGGCACTTACCTGCCGGTTTCATCACCATACTTTTGACCAAACGCGTATCGCTGACCGACCTCCAGCATGACGTGATCATATACGGCATGAGCTACCATTGCTGAAACCAGGCCGATCCAATGGTAAAGCAAACCAAGTCCGGCGCTTAATGAAAACATGATGACTCCGAACAGAATATGCCGGAGTGAGGTAAACTTGAAATAGCCATGTATGCCAACAAACAGAACGGAGGTCAGCCCGATACCCAGAATGGGTTGCAAAGCACCGCGAAAAAGCAACTCCTCTCCGGTACCCGCAAAAAAAGATATTTGTAAACGATCAAACCGTGAAAACTTCATATCCGCAAGCATGTCGACCAGGGCGTAGTCTCGTAAAATGAAGGAAAAAGATGTGCGAAACATGACGTACGAGATGGCTGCGGCTGCAAAAAGGCCAAACAAGAGTCCGATCAGCAGTTGCAAGGGAATGGCAAGGCCGTTAGTAAATACAGAAGCAAGGGATGCTTCCTGAAAATAACTAACAATCAGCCACGTGAGGCCGGTATAAATGCCCAGAGAAACCAGGGACATCATCAGCAAGCCGATACTTGAGATGCGATATTTGTATGTGGAGAAATCCGTGTCCGGTTTATCCATAGGTCTTGGAAGCCTCTTGATCGTCCTCCCGGAAACGATCCCTAAAAGGTATTTTCAGTGTAAAAACGCTACCTTTCCCGACTTCACTGTCCAGTTGAAGGTCCCATCCATGGGCTTCGATAATTTTTCTGGTGATGGCCAGTCCCAGACCGGTACTTTTTTCCTTTTTGCTCGTTTCGGTAACAATCTTTGAAAAGGGTTTGAATAGTTTTTTTTGGTTTTCAGCAGAAATGCCGGGACCCTGATCCCGGATATGCAAGAGCAGATCGCCTTTTTCCCATCCCTGTTTACCGGATGAGTTGTTTTCAGGAAGATACTCTTCGAGGGTTACGGTGATTTGCGAGTCGGTTGGAGAGAATTTTATGGCATTTCCCAGTAAGTTGTTAAGGACTTGCTCAAACTTTACGTGGTCGGCAGAGACAAAAAGCTTATCATCACGATCGGCTGTAGATGAAGAGGGCATATTGTCCGTTGAAGACGGAACCTGAAGCTGAATTATGATTTTTTTTCGTTTGGCCATCAGATTATGCATACTTACCGTTCGCTCAAGCAAAGAGTAAAGCTCTAGCCAATCGCGATCCATGGATATACTGCCCGATTCAATATCGGACAGATCCAGCATGTCATTAACCAGATTCAGCATAAACTGACTGGATCGATATATATCGTTCAGAAACTTTTCTTGCGTTTCGCTCAAAGTGCCGAATTCGGAATCAGGGTCAAGTAGTAGTTGACTGTAAGCCATGATGCTCGAAAGAGGGCTTCGAAGGTCGTGTGCAGCCATTCCGAACATCTCATTCTTTAGCTTGTTCAGGTCCTCAAGCTTCTTTCGTTGCTCCTCCAACTGGGCGTTCTTGCGTTCCAGGTCAAACTGTTTTTTTGTGAGCGATCGCTGAATGTTTGCCAGTTTATTGTTCAGAACGGCAACTTTGGTAAAAAATGGATCCTCATCAATACGGATACGCTTTGGTGGAGTATTTTCTTGTTTTTTGGTGGTTTTATCTTTCAAAATAGAGGCTTATTAACCAGTTTGTAATAATTCTTGTGCTTTCAGAACAGCGTTTTCAGCATCTTCTGCCCAGGCATCGGCACCAAGATCCGCGAAAAGTTCGCCATGCTGCTTGTAAGTGCGGCCACCAACCAGAATTTTGGTATTGGCAAGCTCCGGGGAGTTTCGTATCAGCCGTATCAAATTGCGGGCGGTTCCAAGGTGGGAAGCCATGGTTATTGAAATAGCCAGTACATCAGCACTGTGCCTTTTGAGTTCTTCAATAACCTCTTTGTTGGGGCAGTTGGCGCCCAGATAGTAGGTATCCCATCCGTACATTTCAAAAAAATCGGCAACCATCCGGATTCCTATTTCGTGTAATTCACCGCCAACAGCTGTTGCAACGACTCGTTTTTCATTCCGATGGCTGTTAAAAATGATTGGATAAAGTCGTGATATAATCATCTGGGTAGCTGCAGAAAAGAAATGTTCTTGACCAACGGATATTTTATTCTGCTGCCATAGACGTCCGATCTCCCACAGGCCCGGCTGAAAAACGTGGAGATATATCTCTTTTGGTGAGTGCCCGCTCTCTATGGCATTCATTATCAGATCACCGGCCGTTTTTTCATCACCATTGATCAATGCACTAAAATAGTCGGTTGCCAGAGAATACAGCGGGATGTCTTTATGAAGCAATGAGGTGGTTTCAGTCTCGGGAAAAGCGGCATTGCTGCGGCAATCCTCAAGAAAGGCCTTGAATGCGCTATGATCAGGTTCCGAGAAGTGACGCCTGCTGTGGCCGGCCAGATTTTTGGTTAGCGTGTCCTCCCTGAGCGGAGGTATCGCGTAAAAGTGCCCAACCGATCTTGACCAGCTCAGGAAATTAGTGAATACCAGCTTGTTTTGGGAGTCAAGTGACTCGCTGAGATGATCACCGTAAAATTTCAGGTAATT
>CAYMBG010000112.1:6783-7843 GCA_964388615.1 uncultured Chitinophagales bacterium
CGGTAATGTTGGGATCGTGGGTTGAATCCCCGATACTGTCACGCAGTTTCAACTAAACTGGTCGTGGAGTGCTTTAGGAGTGAATATCGCCGTAATTCAGCGATACACTCTTGCCCTCCTCTACGTATTGCTGATTGAATCTTCGTGACCCTTGAAGGGGAATGATATGTAAGAACTGTGCATAGTACATACCAATCGTGTGGCGGGGAAGCCATTCGTGAGGTATCGGCAAAAAAAGTTGTATTACCCATGACGAAAATCGCATTAGTAGGAGCCGGGAAAACCGGTGGTGAAGTATTGCATCTTACGCGCAACAAACCCGGGATCAGGGTTACGATATTTGATATTGATAATCCCCCCACGGCCTCTAAACTAAAGGGACACGACATTGCCATCTGTTTTCTTCCCGGTGGCCCATTTCTCGAAGCCATACCGGAACTACTTGAAGCCGGAATCCCGGTTGTTACCGGATCCACCGGTTTTTCATGGCCGGATGGTCAGCAGGCCTTTTCTGACAGATTAAGGGAAAAGGGACTTATGTGGGTACATGCAAACAATTTTAGTTTGGGTATGAACATCATGCACGAAATGATCCGAATATTAGGTGAAGCGGTTTCGTTGTATGATGACTGGAGTTATTCCCTGCACGAAGTTCACCATACCGGGAAAAAAGATGCTCCGAGCGGAACAGCACTGGCCTGGAAGCAGTGGCTCGGACGGCCGGTAGCGATAACTTCAGAGCGAACAGGAGATGTGGTCGGTGAACACGCGCTCACATTATCTACACCATTTGAAAATATCACAGTGTCACATTCGGCCCGGGATCGTCGGATATTTGCTTCTGGAGCGCTTTGGACGGCAAAGCAAATACTTGCGGAGTATGACAACATGACCCCGGGGTTGTATGACATCCAACAGATCGCGTTGGAGAAACTCTGGAAGAATGCCAATAACAAAGCCGAATAGCAGATTTGTACCATCCCATAATATTTTAGACCAATGGATCACGTAAACAATCGTTTAAACAACCCCCTGTGGACCGCCCTGGTTACTCCACTCA
>CAYMBG010000113.1:0-7526 GCA_964388615.1 uncultured Chitinophagales bacterium
GTCACCACGTTTTTATCGTCCTGTGGATAATGGCCATCCACGTGGTAACGCTCACGGGCCATTCCGGAATGGGGCTCGGCTCCGTCCCAGAAATACTGGAAAGTAGCTTGTTGCACTTCGTCCATAAGTTCCTCGTCCGATAAGCCGGCAGGTTCTGTATTATCGGTTGCTTCCTGTTCAACGGATCCTTCGTCACATCCCCAAACAAACATACCTGTTGTGATGAGTATGAAAAACAATAAAAAAAAGTGCTTTAAGTCTGATAGATTCATGAGTGAGTGTGTGTTTATGGATGAGTAATACTTGCAGTTGCAATTAAAATAAAGTTAAAAAAAGGGCATCTCTAAACTGAATTAAAGATGCCCCGGATGTTATGAGAATTCAGATCATTTTTTAGGGTGTGGGTGGCTGGATACCCGATACGGGAGGTTCTGCGAGTCCCGGTTGCAGGTCGATCTGTGACACCGGAATCGGGTAGTACTCATGTTCCCCGCTCCGGAAATTCGGAATGGTTCCCTCGGCACGATCAAGACGCACCAGGTCAAAGAACCGGTCGCCGCCCCACTCGAAGGTCAGCTCAGCAGCTCTTTCATCGAGAATCTCATCGATGCCGGCACCCGAGATCGAGGACATATCAGCTCGTTCCCTGACCTCATTGATGTACTGATCGCCGGCCCCTGCACCGTTCATGTGAACCAGTGCTTCGGCGTAGAGCAGCAGTGCTTCGGCGTACCGGAAAACACGAACATTATTATAGCCGCCAAACTGGTGCCTGCCTTCGGTTTGTTCCTGGTAAGGGACATAGGTCTTAAAGAAATATTGCTCCGCAACACCACGGCCCTCATCGTTATAACGGTCAATGAGATTCTGCAAGTCAGCGGGAATACTGCCGATGGAATCGCCGTGGGCAGTAGCGGTATTCTGGGGGATGATGGTTCTTTCGAGCCGTATCCCTTCACCGCGTTCCTCCATCAGATCGATGTATTTTTGTGCGGGCATAGAGAAGCCCCAGCCACCGGAAAAGCTGCTGCCGTCGTATTTGGTTCCTCCGCTCTCTTTGATTCCCTCAAACACATAAAACTGGTCGATGTTACCGCTGACCGGCCCGTCCGTATCTCCGAAGTCCGTGAATTGAAGTTCGAAGATACTTTCATCGGAAAGTTGCCCCTCGTACCGGAACAGGTCGTAATAGTCCGGATACAGCGAGAACAATCCGCTTTGCACGATAGCCCGGGAGTGTTCCAGCATCAGGTCATAGTCCTTAAAATCGGCGGCAATTTTAGCCAGAAGCATATGTGCCGCCCATTTGGTCACCGATCCGGGCCGTTCGGACAAGCGGCTGGGGTGTTCCGCTGAAAGATGGTCCAGAATATCAGTCAGTTCATCAACCACATATTCGTAGACCTCCTCGCGCGGAGACAGTCTCAGGTCACCGGCAATAGTTTGCGCATTGTAATAGGGCACATCGCCGTAAAAACGCATCATTCGCCAGTAACCCATTGCGCGAAACCAGCGCACTTCGGCCATATACCGGTTGACCCTTTCGGTGTCAGCGGCGTGCTCACCGAACAGTTCGAGTTCGCGCAGGGAAGCATTGGCGTGAGCAATCAAACCGAAATGCTGAGTCCAGAGGTTGTTCACAAACCAGGCGTTCCTCATGGTTTCATACTGGAAATCCTGGATATCTTCCATGATCGGCTGGTCGCCTTCATGGGCGCCCTTGAAGACAAAGTCGCTTCTAAAGCGGATCATAGCCTGATTGGACCAGTGATTCAAAGTATTGCTTGCAGCTTCCGCATAAACCGATGCAACGGGCTCATACATTCTTGCTTCGTTGGTGTAATCCACATCATCAACAGGAATCTGGCCTTCAATCGGATTGGTCAGGAAGTCATCGCAACTATTCATAACAAGTAATGACACCAGAAGTGCAGACATTGCTGTTATGTATTTGGAATATCGGTTGTTATTCATATTGTCCGAAAATTTATGCATTAAACTTAATAGGTAATGTTAACACCAAAAATGAAGCTCTGCGGGATGGGGTTCATTCCGCCTGCGGAACCAACGCCGCTCACCTCAGGTGTGAATCCGTTGAAGCCGAAAGCCGTGAACGGGTTTTGAGCAGTAACCCGGAACCGGACCGTAGAACCTTCCATGCTTCCCGGGATCAGGTCGTCGAATGTGTACCCCAGGGTAATGTTCTGAATCCGGAAATAGGAACCGGATTCAACCAGGAATGAGTTCATATTGTTCATATTCCAGGAGTGAAACAGTCCTTCCGCCGACGGGTAAGAATTCGTGGACCCCTCTCCTGTCCAGCGGTTTTCATACAGATCTTTCTCGAAGTTATAATCCCCGTGGTGACTCCTGCCGCCTCTTAGTCCATTGAATATTTTGTTTCCGTACACACCGTAAATCGAGGTACTGAAATCAAAACTCTTGTAATGGATCTGTATCTGGCCTCCATAGGTGAAGTCGGGTGAGTTGGCACCCAGATGCTGACGGTCGTTTTCGTCAATAATGCCATCGCCATTCACATCCTCAAATCGGAAGAAGCCGGGTTCGACGGAAGAGTGAACATCCGTGTCGAGGTGTTCTTCGATCTCTTGCTCGTTTTGGTAGACGCCTTCAACCACATAACCGTACCAGGAGTAGAGTTCATGTCCGGGTTCGGAGCGGTACGGCTGGGTGGTGCCAACCTGGATGTAAGGTTCGCCACCGAGATCCAACACTTCGTTGTGCAGCGTACTCAGATTCGAGCTGATGCTGTAACGAACATCACCAATTTCATCATTCCAGTTCACCTGGAACTCGAATCCCCGGTTCAGGATATTTCCCTGGTTTCTTATTAATCCGCCCTGTCCCATGAGGTTGCTGGTCCATATCGCGGCATCTTTGGTCTCTTTATAGAACCAGTCGATTTCGGCGGAAAGCCGGTAGTCAAGTGTAGAAAACTCCACACCGACATTAAACTCTTCGGTCAGCTCCCAAATCAGGGTGTTGAAGAAGATACTGGGACTGTAACCTGTGGCGATCTCATCATCGAAGGCGTAGGATACGCCCATGCCGGTGGTAATTGCTCTGGCACCTGACTCTCTGGGTACATTTTCATTTCCGAGTTGTCCCCAACTGGCCCGGATCTTGAGTTCGTTCAGAATATCCTGATCCGCCATGAATGGTTCATCAATAATCCGCCATCCGACACCGAAAGAGGGGAAATAGCCCCAGGTCTCCGAATACTTATCAGTACCGTCAGCCCGCAGGGTGGCATTCAGCATATAGCGATCATCGTAGTTGTACATCATCCGGCCAAAGAACGACGCTCCCATTTCACTGTCTCCCCAGTCGCCGACAGAGAAGTTTTCCGGGGATGGATCCTCTGCGTTACCGAAGTAAAGCCAGTGCTCCTCTTCCCCGGGAACATTGGATGCCGATCCGTTTATACCCACGCTCCGGTACCACCGAAGGGAATTACCCGCCATGGCGGTGAGGTTATGAGAGCCATAGCTGTCCCGGTAAGTCAGGGTGTTATCCAGGTGGATGGTATTGGAATTGTCGAAGCTCCTGCTCAGGCTGGAGTTTTCATTTTTGAGTTTGTCATCAATGATGTAGACCGGGTTGTAGTTTCTGCTATCGCCCCGGTTCAGACTTTGACTGAATTGGGTGCGCAGTTCCAGGCGGTCATCTCCCAGAAAGCGAAACTCCGCAAAGGCGTTGTAATCCAGGCTCAGCGAACGGTTGTAATTCCAGTTACCCTGACTGAAGTACAGGTGTGCGGCCGGGTTATTGACCGGGCCTACCTGGTAGCCGGCATCAACCACGCCTGCAAAATCGTCTTCCACTTCTGAATTGCGCACAGGGATGGTCGGCACGGCATAGTACATCGCGCTCCATACACTGGCGTGGTCATCCGTACGGTTTTGTCCGATGTTGACACTTGCACCGACATCCAGAAAATCATAGGGCATGAAATTGATGCTCGAGCGCAGGTTGATTCGTTGCCACAAGTGATCGGCATCCTGATACAGTCCGTTTTCGCCGGTATAATTGGCACCGACATGATAGGTGGTACGATCGGTTCCACCCCGGACCGACAAGGAGTGGTTCATCACCGGTGCCATACCGCCACTTGACCCCAGCAGCTCCTCGTACCAGTCCGTGTCGGTTGCAGGGATGGTATACTCCTGCCCGTTGTGGGTAAACGGCTGCCCGCCCCACATGTCGATGGAGGGTTGCAGGCGACTTTCATTGCCGGCTTCAATCAGCATTGTGGAATATTGCTCGGTGTTGGTCATTGGCAGCATGCTGCTGGTGGTATTGAAACCGACATAGCCGTCATATTCAATGACCACGCCTCCGTCACGGGTACCTTGCTTGGTCGAAACCATAATGACACCACCTGAGGCACGAACACCGTAAATTGATGCTGCGGATGCGTCTTTCAGGACGGAAACCGATTCGATATCGTTCGGATTCAGCCAGTTGATATCATCATGAAACATTCCGTCAACCACATACAATGGATCCGCCCCTTGCATAGAACCGATTCCACGAACCCGTATTTCAGGATTTGCTCCCGGCGAACCCACATTGGTCACCTGCATACCCGGAACGGCGCCCTGCAGTGCCGAGATCGCGTTGGTGCCAATATTTCGTGAAATTTCCTCCGCCTGGATGGTGGTGATCGGGGCCGTCAGGTCCATCGATCGGGCTTCCCCGTAACCGATGACCACCAACTCCTCTCCGGAAATAACCGCCTCTTCCATAAGAACATTAATCTCTTCCCTTCCATCAATGGAAACCACTTCTGTTTGAAACCCAATGTATGAAAAAGACAGTTCCGTGTACCCTTCAGGCACGGTCAGCTCATACTCTCCGTCTATGTTGGTAACGGTACCTACATCATCCGTTCCAACCACGATCACACTCACTCCGGTAAGCAGTTCGCCATCATCTGCCGCCATAACTTCCCCACTGACCGTGATGTCTTGTGCAGTAAGCGAGCTGAATCCCAAAAGCAACGGAAATGCGATCAATAAAAATAGCTGTTTGGGTAACTTTTTTATCATACGTTCTTCCTCGTTCATTAAGATTGGTATATAGTGCATAGCTCCAGTATTCAATAGTACTACATTCCAATAATCCTAAAACTATTTTGCAAACGCAAAAAAAATATTTTTCTACTCAAATAAATAGGTTTTTACGAAAATGTTAACCTGTTGTTATTTATGCTAATTCTGTGATTATTACCAAAATCATATTGCATTCGACCTGCTTTATCATTACGTTTGTATTAAGGTTGCAGGTTTATTTGCACTTGTTTTGCACTGCAAGCTTTTGTTTTACATATATACAGATAACTGAAACAACCACATAGAGGAATCAATTATGAAACGAAAATTACTGTTGTGCATGATTGCTGTCGGAGTATTTGGCATGCAGCATGCCGTCGCACAAAACTACATGATTATTGATGATTTTGAAGACCCGGACGGGGTAACCATACCGTTCAATGATATGACCGGCAGTGACGTCGTCGCCGAAGAGGAGGTTTACCAGGTGGTAGCGAACCCGGACCCCGATGATGTGAACAGCAGTGAGTATGTGCTGCAGTATAACCGGGGTAACGACGGAGTGCCCTGGGGTGGATTCTGGAGTCAGCCGTTCGAGCCTCTCCCCATGGACGATATGAAATATACACACTATCAGGTTTGGAAACCGGTAATCAGCCCACTCAGATTCAAGGTAGAGGGCAGCGACCAGACCGAAGATTTCGAATTCGAATCCATTGAACCTCAGTCAGAAACCGAGGGCTGGGAAACGATAACTTTCCACTATCCCGACGCCGCGGGTGAATACCCGGTGATTGCGGTTATGCCCGATTTTGCCGAGAGTGACGAGTTGGAAGTACGTGATGAGGAGTACATATCCATTTATATCGACAATATCATCCTGAGTGATTCGGAAGAGCCTCCCATGGCGACCAGTGCCGAACAGGACGAGGTGCCGGTTCAGATGGCGTTGAAGCAGAACTATCCGAATCCGTTCAACCCGACGACCAACATCACCTTTGAACTGAACAATGCACAGCAGGTGACATTGAATGTCTACAATGTTCAGGGTCAGCTTATTACCACCCTGGTTGACGGACATCGCGGTGCGGGTCAGCATGAGATCACCTTTAACGCAGGGGATCTGCCCAGCGGTATGTATTTCTACCGTATGCAGACTTCCGAGCGATCCATTACCCGTGCCATGTCACTGGTGAAATAAGCCGATGTCTCCCAGTGTATTATATAAAATAATACCGGAATACGATACCACCGTTCATTAGCCCTTGTATTGTTTGCAAAGAATAAAAAAAGCGGGTTCCCTTTCGGGTTCCCGCTTTTTTTGAATCCGGCAGCCTTATTTAACCGGCATCCAGGCCGGTTAATGACCGGCAAATCGCAGGCCTGACAAAAGACATACGATCGTATCGAGTTAGCGAATCAGCATCAGCTTTCGTGTTTGGGTAAAATCACCGGCCTGCATCCGATACAGATAGAGTCCGCTGGCCAGATCCCTGGCGTCGAATCGGGCGGTATGCCGGCCGGCTTGACGCTGCCCATCGACCAGTGTTTCCACCCATTGTCCGGCCATATCATATACCTTCAGAGACACATGCGTATTTTCAGGCAGCTCATAGCGAATACTCGTAGTCGGATTGAACGGATTGGGATAGTTCTGATCCAGTCCGTAGCCAGCCGGCAATTCACGGACCGTTTCGCCGCTGGTTTCCACCTCTTCCCCGCTTACATGAATATTATCGATCCCCCATTTGGAGATATTCGTTGAAGAGCCTTCAAACTCCCAGGCAAGATGCAGTTCTTCATCTCCCACGCCATGCTCCTCCTGGTTTAAGGTTATAACCACCTCCTCAGGCTCTACATCATCAGGATCCTCCCATGTATGTGCAACATGACGTTCGCCATCAACAATCGTGACCAGGCGCAGATCGTAGATTCCGGGATCCTCAAAATTATGTACGGTGTGGTGGAACGATACTTCCAAAGTCGCGTAACCACTGGTCTTGATCGGAGCCGTCTGTACACGAGCCAGACCCTCGAACTCCGGTTCCCACCAGAATACCAGTTCCGGTGCTTCGCCTCCGGCATCGGCGGAATTAAAGACATACCAGTTTTCTGCGTCGGCTTGCCATCCTTCCGGCAATTCGAATTCCGGCACATCACTAAAGTCTTCACTCCAGGGAAGTTCGATGCTTTGAGCCTGAATACTAAAAGGCAGGATCAGCAAAGCCATCACTATCCATATGTTTGTACCATTACTATACGGTTTCGTAGACATATTTTGCATAGGTTTACTTTATTTGAGAGTTTACAATAAGGGGGCAAGAGGTACTGCCAACAGCACCGCGCCGCTCCCCCCTGCGACGCGGCCTGGTTCACGACTACTTAATCAGCATAAATTTGCGGGTTTCGGTGAATTCACCGGCCTGCATGCGGTACAGATACAGTCCGCTG
>CAYMBG010000114.1:0-7520 GCA_964388615.1 uncultured Chitinophagales bacterium
TATGTCCCGTTTTTCATCGAAATCATCCGGCACCTGTATAACGCCATAAAACGAAGCAAATTCAGACGGGATATCCTTTGCTGTTTCAGACTCCCGTTGACGAAGTCCGGTCTTGTCGGCCAGAAATTTTTCAACCATATCAGACACGGACGATCCTGTCTGCCGGGCATGGCGTTTCGCCTCCCGGATCACTTCATCATCGAGATACAGCGTCAGTTTTTTGTTTTTCTTCCTGATCATGTGTAGCCCACCGCATTTTGCAAACGAACATCAAAAGTTAACTTAGGGGAAGTTGTATACGATAGTTGTACGTATAAATAAATTTCATACGTATAATACTAAAAATATGTTCAGAATTCCAGTTTGGGAAGGTACAATTTTATGCTCAGCCAATTCTCGTGTTCAACTCTTTCCGCATTTCTCCTATATTACCAGCTGACAATGAGAAAGAGAAGCGCACCGTGTCCAGCTGACCGAATGTCAACAAACGGTATTGACCAACTGAACGTGTCCGACAACATTGACCGACTGACCCATCTGCTCAAGGAGTCATTCGCCAATGACAGCAACAGCCTCAACCGGGGGTTTTACAACGAACTGCTCTACATCCTCGGGCTTGAGGAGGTCAAACAGAAAAGTGCGCGATACATCCAGCGGGTGGATGAGGACCGCCGACAGCCCGGTTCAATCATCGAAAACACCATCCGGATTCTCGACGCCGAGGACCACCTCTCCACCGTCCGGTACATTCCAGGCCACGGTCATTGAGCATCTGGATTTTGATGATCTCAGGAAGTTTATAGAAGAGCATCGGTTCGAAGTTATTCAGGAGAAGTTACATGAGGACGGATGGGCGCTGATCGATAAGCAGTCACAGTTATTGTTGGAAAAAATTAGAAGCAAAGGAGTACCCTTAGGTGAATACGTCAACGGTAAAATATTTTACGGCATTAAAACCGGTTTAAACGAGGCATTCGTTATCGATGAAGCAACAAAAGAAAAGCTGATTGCCGAAGATCCAAAAAGTAAGGAGTTGATAAAACCATTTCTGGCAGGACGGGATATCAAGCGGTATCAGCCTCCGAAAACAGATAAATATTTGATAATCATACCCAGTGGATGGACCGACCAACAAACAGATGAGAATGACAAATGGGGTTGGCTGAAGTCTGCATATCCGGCAATTGCCGGCCATCTGGCTCAGTTTGAAGAAAAAGCTCGTAAACGTTACGATAAAGGAAAATACTGGTGGGAATTGCGGGCGTGTGATTATTACGATGAGTTCGAGAAGCCGAAAATAATGCTACCGGACATTTCATTGCGAGGAAATTTCACATTGGATAAGGATGGCGGATATTACGTAGTAAACACAGCATATATTATTGGAAGTGATGATAAATACCTGCTTGGTATTCTTGCCTCCGACTTAATCGAATTTTACTACAGAACCATTTCATCAACATATCGAGGCGGTTATTTAAGGTTTATTTATCAATACCTGGAGACAATTCCGATTGTCGAACCGGGTGAAGCAAGTAAAAAACTGATCGAGGAAAAAGTTCAACAAGTTTTGGAAGCTAAATCCGCAACCCCAGATGCCGATACTTCCGGGATAGAATCTGAGATTGATAAAATTGTTAATTCAATCTATTCTATTTCATATGCGGCTTCGCACTGATTCTTGATGTCGATGACCCAGTCCGGCTTCATAGGTCGGGGACGAAATCCGCTTTCGCCGCCGACGATGACCCAGTTGATGCCGGTCAGGTTCATAGCGGGCAGCGGACCGATAAGCGGTTCACAGGAGAGGAATTTCGTTTTCGCCCCGGTTTTTCCCAGCTGATCGATGCGATGGGTTACCTGTTCATCTTCTACCGAGGTTCCCAGCCAGATGTTGTCGGTCCAGTCCAGCCATCCGGCCCGATCGTATTCCAGTGCGAGCTCTGTTCGTTTGGTCAGCACCTGGAAAACATGCTGCGGGTTTTCCTTCATGACCCGGAACACTCCCCGGATGAAATCGACGGGAACATCCTCATGAAACAGATCACTCATGGAATTGACAAACACCACCCGGGATTTTTTCCAGGTATACGGTTCGTTCAGCGATTCCGGATGAATGGCTACGTTAAACCCGTTCCGGTATTTCTCAACACCCATGGCTTTGAGTCGGCGGGCCATCACTTCCGCATAACAGAATTTGCATCCCTGGGACACCTTGCTGCATCCGGTGACCGGATTCCATGTAAGTTCGGTCCATTCGATCGATGATTGTGCCATGATGATCAATCCGATTCGGTTTCCAACAGCTAATATGTCTTAAAGCTAATAAGAAGCTTCCCGATCCAAAAACTTCCGGGCATTATGTGTGAAATCGTCTAAAGAAGGGAATTGTTTGTCGCAGGCGCTGGTGAGTCTGCTTCGATCTTTTCGGGTGATTTTTTCAAAATCCTCGTGGACAATGTAGCTTTTGAAGCGAAGATCCACACGGAGGAACTCAAGGCAGCTGATAGTTGCCAGCCTCGCCTTGGCTGTATCCTTCACACCAAACAAATAAACCGGATGACCATTGGGAGTAAATTGATAATCTACTTCCAGATCGTCACGTTCCGGGATCGGAGTGACAGATTTTTCCGGATTGTAATCCCCCAGTTTACTCATTACAAAGTCGTCAAGCATTTCGTAAAACAGGCTTTCGATAACCTCCCGCTTAAATTGCCGCATATTACTGATTTTGGCGACGGTTTGGCAATATTGCATCAGTGCCGGAAATAGCGCGTCCATCGGAGCATCATATATGATCTGGCCATCTTGCTCGACCAAATTGTTTTCAGCAAGGATACGGTGGAGTATTTTCTCTTTGTTGGGGGTGTCGATTTCATACGAATAAGAAAGCCTCATCAAACTCATACCGAAGTCATTGATGCGCACCCGGGAAAGTGTGGAATTGTTTTTGACTCCGTTTCTCAAATCAAGATATACCTCTACCATATCACCGTCTTCATGGTAAAACGGCAGGAAAAGCTGAAAGATCCCCGGTCGCTTTTCCCGGAAGTCCAGCCGGTTGTTAAACTGCTCGGAAAGCAGAGAATTGATATGCTGGATGTGTTCGGTCATTATTGATTTGTCCAAAAAACGACCAACGGATTAATGGTAAATTCCGTTTGGTATGAAATCAGTCTCTGAAACCAATGGGTGGTTTTGGGTTTTCTTCTTTTTTCAGGAACTGAGTCAAGAGATTGTAAATATCGTTGACTGTCTTGTCTATGTGTTCTGAATTTGTCTCCAGTTTTTCAATGCGTATTAATAAATCATGATAATTTTCAGCCCATTGACGCATTTTTAAGAATAATCGCATAATCTGAATGTTCACTTCAATAGCTCTTTTGCTATTTAAAACGCTGGAAAGCATAGCTACGCCTTGCTCAGTAAATGCCATGGGCGTATACCGGGAACCACCCCAGCTTGAGATGCCAATTTGGCATCTCAAGTTTTCAAACTCCTTATGGGTTAGCTCAAACATGAAATCATCAGGAAAACGGTCATTGTTACGTCGAACAGCCCGCTTCAATTGGCTGGTTTCAACGTCATAAAGTCCGGCAAGATCTGTATCAAGCAGCACTTTTTGATCTCGGATTACGTAAATTCTATTTCTTATATCCGCATTTTTTAAAGCGATTGTATGATTCATTGTTCTCCCGATGATTTTCTTATCAGTTTAGATCACTCTAATTCGAATCGAAATTAATCTTGCCATGGGTTAAAAGCCAGGTCTAAAGACTAAATAGCACAAATTTGAGACAACCTATACTGGTTTTCTGATCCCTCCTCTGGCCAAAGGAACGTTTTGGCGGCAAGCCGGTTACATCGCTTTTCCATGGATCGACTGCCGTCAAAATAGTCAGATAACCTGTCGTTTGAATTGCCGCATATTACTGATTTTGGCGACGGTCTGGCAATATTGCATCAATGCCGAATAGAGCGCGTCCATCGGAGCATCATATATGATCTGGCCATCTTGCTCGACCAAATTGTTTTCAGCAAGGATGCGATGGAGGGAAACATACTTCGGTTCCGTGAATATTAACACGTTTTATGAAATATTGTAATGCTTCATTTCCCGGGAAGGCGGTTTTGTGATCTTTTTGGGACAATTCAGTAACTGCTCTATAAATGAATCGGTGTATTCCATGGCAAGATGAATTCGTTGAAAAAGTTGCCCAAATGAAATATAAATACATTTTTTTTGATGTATTACTGCAAATTTGTGCTATTTGAAAGTCAAATTGAAATAGCTTATGTATGAAGGATAGTGTCGTATACGCTCCCGATCCGGAATGTGCAACCCTCTTGATTCAAGAAGATCAATCTGATCCTCTATGCTTAATGGATTCTTGGAATAGTCTTTGATTATAAAAAGAAAACCTGCCCGGGTGCGTGTCGTCCCAAACGAATTCAGGAAAGAGGCGTGGCAGGTCTTATTTAATTATTAATATATGGACGTCATATGTACGTACAAAAATCTTTAAAAAAAACACTATGAATTCTTTTTTACCACCCGATCGGCCGACCGCTGTTATAGATGTAAATAAATGCAAAGCCAATATCCGGAAAATGGCACAAAGAGCTGCCGAACGAAATCTCCGTTATACGCCCCATTTCAAAACACATCAATCAATGGAGATCGGAGCATGGTACCGTGATGAAGGAGTTGATTCAATACAGGTATCTTCTCCCGGCATGGCGAGTTACTTTATCGATCAAGGCTGGAATTCTATTACCATAGCTTTTCCCCTCTCACCTTCCATGCTGCCACAAATTGACGATCTGGCATCCCGCGTCAACTTGACTGTTTTTATCAATTCGACTCATACGGCAAAAATTGCCGGTGAGTCACTTCAAAATCCTGTTACGGTCTTTACCGAAATAGATTGCGGCTTCAACCGGAGTGGTATTCCGGCTGAAGATTCTGCTCAAATTGAGAAATTATTGAATGAAATCAACAAGCATTCCAAACTAAAGTTTTATGGATTTTATGTGCATGACGGGCGAACCTATCAATGCCGGGGTGCCGATGAAGTTGCAAATACGATCAACCCGGTTTTTGAAACACTTTCAGCAGTAAAGAAGAAATATCCGGAGGCGATTATCCGCCTGGGAGACACTCCTTCTTGCAGCCTGTTAAATGATTTTGGTGTTGTGAGTGAAATTTCACCCGGTAATAATGTGTTCTATGACCTGATGCAGGTTCAGATCGGCAGTTGCAGCTATGATAACTTGGCCATGGCAGTAGTTTGTCCGGTAGCAGAGGTTCATCCTCAAAGTAACAGGGCTATCCTTTATGGCGGGGCCGTTCATTTTTCAAAAGAAAGCATCAGAATGAATAATCTTGAGTGTTATGGACAGGTTGTGCGGTTTGAAAATCAAAATTTCGGTGAACCTGTCACGGAAGCCATTTTGACCGGTCTGGCTCAGGAACATGGTGTCCTGCATCTCCCGGAAGTATTATCTGCAAAATTAAAGCCGGGCGATTATCTGGCACTGTATCCGGTCCATTCATGTCTGACTGCCAACCTTTTCAGCCACTATCTGACTACCGACGGCGAGCGTATTGAAAAACGGATATTATCATGAAATAACATGATTTTTCTTTGCAACAGGGAGTCCCTTAGCAGGTCGTCGTCAGATCCACCCGGTTGTTTCCGGAGACCCGGATTACGTCCTGCTGCACTTGCCGACTCATGATGTACGCCGGTTGGCACAATTCGCGACATACGGCATGGCAAATGTAGGAAATTTGAATTATCATAAAAGAGTTAAATAATGAGTTATTAAATAGTCAAATCACTCGACCAGCCTTAATGTGGCGACCGGGTAGTGACTTTCCATTGCCAGGCCGGATTATTAGTTATGATTAGATATCGAAATGTTTTTTCCAGTATTCACACAGAAACAAACAGGATTGTGTGCCAAAGCCGTTTCGTAATGTGCATGTTGCTGCTTCCAGGCATGCTGATGTTCTATACCGGAACAGCAGCAGAGAGCGGAATGGCTTCCAATTCCGGTAAAAATCCATTCCACCTCACAGTTGAGGCAAACCAAACCGGCGATGACACCGGCTCCAACATCCCCGAATGGGCACATGATGCCGTCTGGTATCAGATTTTCCCCGAACGGTTCCGTAACGGTGACCCTTCGAACGACCCGGTGCCCGAACGTATCGGTGATCCGCACTCATGGGACCTCGGGGCCCCGGATGGGTGGGAAATTTCCCCATGGACGGGCGACTGGTACCAGCGGGCCGACTGGGAGCAGCGTGTTGGTCCCGATTTTTATGATTTTGTTTTTACCCGTCGTTACGGCGGCGACCTGCAGGGAGTTATTGATAAACTTGACTACCTGGACCAGCTGGGAGTAAATGTGATCTATTTTAATCCTCTTTTCGATGCCGTTTCGCTCCACAAATACGACGCCAGCCACTACCATCACATCGACCGCCATTTCGGACCGGATCCCGAAGGGGATTTGGAGATTATGAAACAGGAGGATCCGGCCGATCCCGATACCTGGCAGTGGACCTCGGCTGATAGATTGTTCCTGGAACTACTTGAGGAAGCCCGGAATCGGGATATTCGTATCGTTCTTGACGGGGTTTGGAATCATGTCGGACGTGATTTCTGGGCATTCCGGGATCTTCTGGATCATGGTGAACATTCGCCTTATGCCGAATGGTTCAAAATCACGGAGTTCGATGACCAATATGAGGACGGTTTCGATTACCAGGGCTGGTGGGGGTACAAGGGCCTGCCCGAATTCACCGAAGTTGGCGAGAACCTTCATCCGGAGGTAAAGGAGCATATTTTAGCCGTTACCGAACGCTGGATGGCCCCCGATGGCGATTCCGGTCGCGGTATTGACGGGTGGAGGCTCGATATGGTTGAAGAGGTGGGGCTGGATTTTTGGCACGAATGGCATCAGAAAGTGTACTCACTTAACCCCGAAGCATTGACGGTTGCCGAGGTCTGGGACGACAAAGCGCTTGATTTTGTTGCCGACGATCTTTTCGGGGTGGTAATGAACTATCGGTGGACATTTGCAACTCACGCTTTCTTCATCCAGCAAACCGCTTCAGCAACGGAGTTTGCCGAGCGCCTCCGGGAACTGCGCGATGACTTTCCGGATCGGGTAAATCTGGCTATGCAAAATCTGCTGGATGGCCACGATACCGAACGGCTTGCCTCCATGGTTGTCAATGACGAATACGCCTACAAAGGTGGTATGGATGGAGAGGAACAAAGCAAGATCCGTGACATCGACAACACCTATGATGTCAGGGCCCCTGATGAGGATGAGCAACAGGTTCACCGTCTCGTATCATTGTTCCAGTTTACCTATCCGGGAGCGCCGATGATCTATTATGGTACGGAAGCTGGTATGTGGGGCGCAGATGACCCTGATGATCGTAAACCGATGGTCTGGCCGGATATGGCGTTTGATGACGAAATAAACCATCCCTATTCCAG
>CAYMBG010000115.1:0-7415 GCA_964388615.1 uncultured Chitinophagales bacterium
TGCTCCGGCGGATGCGAGATGCAGATAGACTTTGGAGAGCAGGCTCCAGGCAGCGACCTGGTTGGCGCGACCGTAGCGCGGTTGTTGATCCATCATATCCACGGCCTGTTCAAGATCTTCGATAATAAGTTCATATACCTGCTCCTGCGATGTCAGCTCCTGGGATGAACTCGCTACATCCCGTACAGCCGAAGTATGAACAGGAACATCGCCAAACAGCCTTACCAGATTGAAATAGTGAAGAGCCCGGAGAAAATGCCCTTCGCCGGTAATCTGATCACGAAGAGACTCATCCATTTGAATGTCAGGAACCTCGTCAATAACGGCGTTTACCCGGTTAATTCCGATGTAGGCATAGCGGAAGACGTCAGTCACCTCCCGGTTATTCGCCAGTGGCCGGAGTTGGTCCAGGTCATGTTGTGAGGCACCGGCATCCGCTTTTACGGTAAACTCCTCGGTTGGTATGGTTGTAGTCAGGTAAAAATGCCGGGAGTAATACTCGATTTCCGGGAGCGCTGCATAGGCATATGCAATAGCGGACCGGGCGTCGCCCTCATTTTCATAGAAATTCTCGGTTGAGAGAAAACCAACCGGTTCTTCCTCCAGAGAGCACGAGACACTCAGTGCGCCGACAATCACAGCCATTGGTAATATGTTCAATAATTTCTTCATCATAATATTCCTTTAAATTCTATTGATCGGTTTACAGGAGGTTATATCCGCACGTTGATACCAAACATCCATTTCCGGGGTCTCGGATAAAATCCCCAGTTAAGTCCGTTTTCTCCCACTTCGGGGTCATAGCCGGATGCAAAAGGTGTAAATGTGTACAGGTTGTCGATGTTGGCATACAGTCTCAGCCGGTCCAGTGAAGGGATTTCCGAGAACGTGTAGCCCAGGGTCAGATTTTGAACCCTCAGGAAAGACCCGTCCTCTATCCACCAGTCGGAAGCTTCGTAACCTCTGAGGTTATTCAGACTCGGGTAGTCATTTGTCGGGTTATCCGGTGTCCATCGTTGCAGTTGCGCACTTGCTGTTGAGAATTTTTGGAGGTTGTACACATCACCGCCGTAGGAACCGTACAACATGACAGACAAGTCGAAATTCCGGTAATAAAACTCTGAAGAGATACTAAAGATAAAATCCGGATGGGGGTCGCCTATGATGGTGCGATCGTCGGCGTCGACAACACCATCTCCGTTACGGTCGACGTATTTTATCTCACCGGGTTGCGCCCGCTCGCCTGTCAGTCCGGCGGCAAGTCCCTCCTCCTCTGACTGGATGATGCCGTCGGTTTCATAGCCATAGAACGCGAACATGGGTTCACCTTCTTTGAGCACATTTACGGGAGTCCGGAACATTTCGATCTCACTACCCCAGAATTGGAAATCGGTATCACCAACGCCGATAACCTCATTCTGGTTGCGGCTGAACATGGTGCCCAGATTCCATATCAACGGGCCGTCAAGCATTCGGAAGTTGGCGGCGAGTTCAAAGCCGCGATTATCGATGGTACCATCGTTGACCCATATTTCATCAAAACCGGAAGAGATGGGCAGTCGTTGCAGACGGAGGAGGTCGCGAGTTCTTTTGTGGTAAAAGTCAGCTGTCAGGTCCACTCTTCCGTTGAGAAAACCGAGTTCCAGGCCAACATTATATTGTTCGGTGGTTTCCCATTTAAGATCCGGGTTGGCGATACCGCTCCAGATCTTGAAAAAGTCGTCCCATCGGAATACGCCGGGTCCGTATGCGGTAACAAACGCGCCGTCAAGGTAATACTCATTGGTCCCGAGCCGGTCCAGTGTTTGATACGGAGAGATGCCCTGGTTACCGGTAAGGCCGTAGCTGAAGCGGATTTTGGCTTCTGAGAGTGTGTACTGATCGCTCATGAAGTCTTCGTTGTGAATATTCCATCCGATCGCACCGGAGGGGAAGAAAGCCCACTTGTTGTTATCGCCGAACTTGGAAGATCCGTCGAGCCGGGAGGTAAACGTAAACAGGAAGCGTTCGTCATATACGTAATTGAACCTGCTGATACCGGACATCAATTTTTCTTCGACATAGCTGTTGTTAACGGTGTTTTCTTCGGCGGCGTTAAGATCCTCATGTCCCAGTGTTTCGTTGATGAAACCTCGTCCCTCCAGATTGGAGGTTCGGGTGATGGAGTTTTCGGCGGTAGCGCCCAGGGTAACCGTAAGGTTATGCACATCCTGAAAATCGCGTTGATAGGTCGCGTAGTTTTCGGTAGTCCAGGAGTTGTTTTTCCAGTTGCTGATTTCGCCGTAACCGTTGAACAGATTTCCGGTGTTGGTATACTGTGAGGGCTGGAAGTTATCCCATGTCGATTCCCCATAACTGTAATTTAGTTGGGAATTGAAGGTCAGGTTGGGAGACATATTCCAGACGAGTTTACCGGATCCGATCACGTCAATCGTAGTGCCTTCGTTGGTAACTTCTTTGGCAAGGGCGATGGGGTGCCAGAAATCCTGGGGGCCGACCTGAAAATAATCACCGTCTTCATCATATACCGGGAACACCGGTGAACGGCCGTAGGAGGCGCTGGAGCGTTCGCGGTCAGTCAACGCGAGATTGACGTTAGCTGACAGTCGCAGGTTATCGCGGACCCGTTGGTCAACATGAACCCTGCCGCTCATGCGGTCATAGCGGTTATTGATGGTAAGACCCTCCTCGGAATAGTAGTTCCCGGAGAACGTATAGCGGGTTTGGTCGGAGCCACCTTCGGCGGAGATCGTATAGTCGCGCGTCATGGCATTGCGATAGACTTCATCCTGCCAGTCGGTTTGATGTGGCCATTCCCCGCTTCTGAGTTCTCTTTCGGAGGGGTAGTAAGTACCCAGGTAGTTTTGTCCGGTGTAGAGTTCATCCTGGCCGGCATTTCGGCGTGCTTCATTGGTAATGATCGCCTCATGGACGGGATCTCTGAAGATATCCAGGTCCTGAGCCAGGGTAGAAATGCCATTCTGGACATTAAAGCTGATTTGAGCGGGACGGTCACCGGAATCTCTGTAGGTAGAGATAAGAATAACACCGTTAGCGCCACGGGAGCCGTAGATAGCGGCTGCGGAGGCATCCTTCAGGACCTCAATAGATTCGATATCCGAGGGGTTGATCTGTTTCAGGTCACCGGCATCTCCCATAGGAAAGCCGTCCACTACGTAAAGCGGGCTGTTGGAACCGTGCAGTGAGCTGGCGCCGCGAATTCTCATGGTCACCCCTTCGCCCGGTTCACCGGAAGCGCCCATGATATGCAGGCCAGGAACGCGGCCTTGCAGCAGGCGGTCAAGGGAGTGGGATTGCAGGTTTTCGATCTCTTCAGCGGATACCGAACTTACCGATCCGGTCATGTCGGTCCGTCGCATTTGTCCATAGCCGACAACTACAAGTTCCTCACCCATTAACGCGTCAAACTGAAGGGTTACATCCAGTTCGTTTCTGCCGTCAAGCTGGATGCTCCGGGTTTGAAATCCGACATAAGAAAAGATGAGCGTGGCATCTTCATCCGGGACAGCAAGACTGTATTCCCCATGGACATTGGTTGTGGTTCCATAGCCGGTCACACCTTCCACAATGATATTAACCCCTACGAGCGGCTCGCCCTCTTCACCTACGACAATACCTTCCACGTTATGTTCGGATGGCTGGTTCAATGGTTCGGGATTCTCAACGTACATCTGGTCATCTTCGATCTCGTGTGATTTTTTGATCACCACCACATCGTCCATATGATTCCGGGTGGATGTCGGCAGGACAACCTGAAGTCCGGTCCCTTCCAGGGTGGCGTATAACGCACCCAGAACGGTTGCTCTTTCGGCGTTGAGAGAAATGCGCCGGTCCCAGGACTGTTCCTCGACACTTTTGCTGTAGGAGATTCTGAGGTTGGCGGCTTTGGAGATATCCAGAAGCGCATCCTCCATCGAAACATCCATCAAGTCAAGGGAGACGATACTGTTAAGAATTTTCTGGCTTTCTTCATTTACCTCATCAGGCGCATAGTGAATCAGCCGGTTCATTCCGGCAGAGATACCGGCCACATCTTCTTTGGAGACCAGTTGGGCGCCCTGGCCATAAGCCATTACGCCGCTGAAATAGAGGCAGCATGCAAAAAGTGCCATTACTGTCCATCTGGCGGGACTTCTAAATATGTTTTCCGTCATCATTTTGCTTTGAATTAAATGGATATTAAATACTATAAAAAAGCGCTTTTTGGTTGACCGGCAGCGGTCGGATTATCGGTTTTTCTGCTTAGTTGGCTGTTGACAAGCGGATCTCAGATCCATTGATCTCGTAATCAATGTTCAGGGCCAGTTCCAGGACCCTGAGTACCTCATTCAGCGTTTCATCTTCAAAAGTGGCGGTAAAACGCAATTCGGCCAGCTCGGGGTCCGTCAGCGTAAAATCGACGGCGAACCAGCGCTCCAGTTTTCTGACGACATCGGTCAGCATATCATTATGAAAGGAAAAACGTTGATCGAGCCAACCGAGATATTCCTGCAGGTCAACATTGTGCCTTACCTCCATCAATCCATCCACGCGATTGAGCATAGCCATATCGCCGCGACCGAGGTAGGAGACCTTGTCGGTAAGTGACTCCGCTTTTACAGCAACTTCGCCACTCGACACCACCACATTCAGCTCATCGAGATCGTCATAGGCACGTATATTGAATTTTGTGCCCAGCACCTCCACAACGGCGTCACCGGTTTCCACAAGGAACGGTTTGTCACCGGGCGCCACATCAAAATAGGCTTCACCGGTAAGGGTTACACGGCGGCTTTCCGGATCGAACTTCGCCGGGTAAGATAATTTACTATCCACATTAAGCCGGACATAAGTACCATCTTCCAGTTGGATGCGGGCCCGTTGTCCCTTTTCGGTAACCACCTCTTCCGCGGCAACAACAGGCGAGGCTTCATGATCATCCGGATAGAGATAATGCGCAAAAACACCAGCAAGAATCAATATGGCGAAAACAGCCGCGATCTTAGCGACCCAGGAGCGATCATTTCGCGGGAAATCGTGAATGCGTTTCGGAGCGGATTGAGATTTGCGATGGCTGCTTTCATATTCATCGATTCTGCGACTGAGCATCTGCCAGTTATCCTCGGTGCTCCACCGGTCATGTCGGGAGGAGCCGGTAAGCATCTGTTTTTTGATCTCCAGAAAGAGTGCCTTTTGGCGGGGATCATTTTTGATGCGGTCAGAAATCCGTGATTCTTCCTCTGCGGTACATTGTCCGATCAGATAGCGGGCGATTTCTTTATGGGTAATATCTTTTTCCATTCAGAAGCGGTTTGTCTTAACTTTTTTCTTTAATTCTTACCCTTACAGACGGCTGCCATTTCCAACACCCCCTGTTGCCAGAGAAAAAAAAATCATTTTTTTGTACAGTGGCTTTTACTGCCATAGGCCTGGCAGTTAGGAATGCGGCAATTAATTAAAAACCGGAGGCCAGCATCAGCAACAGACCGAGATATTTTGAAAGGCGTTTTTTAAAGAAAACCAGGGCCTGTCCCATCTGGTTCTCAACCGTTTTTACAGAGATATCCATGACATCTGCAATTTCCTGATAAGTGAGCCCATCTTCGCGACTCAAAAGAAATATGGTTTTACGTCGATCCGGCAACTCCGCTATCGCTTGATTGACCAGCGAAATCAGTTTTTCTGTTTCCCTTTTTTCTTCCTGGGGGAACGCGGAATCATCTTCATGATGGGTTGGGTTATAGCGTTCCTGCTCATCTTTGTAGAGCCGCAGATATTTTCTCTCGGTTTCCAGATGTTTCAAATGATCGAGAGCTCTGTTTTTCACAGCTTTATACAAGTAGGAACGTGTTTGGATTGCCGGCGACCACTGTTTCCGATTCTTCCATAAATTGAAAAACACATCCTGAACCAGTTCTTCACATATGGCTTTGTTGGCCAGAAATCGAAAGCAAAAGTCACATAACACAGGAAAGTACACCCGGTAAAGCTCGGCGAAAGCGACTTTGTCGCCTTGCTGAATTCGCTTAATCAGCTCTTCTTCTGATATGCTGAACGGGTTTTTCTCCACCAATTTGTATCCTGTTTAATAAAATCCAGACCTTGTTATCTAATCGTGTGACGGGCTACACCATTAAAGATTAAATTAATTTAACTAATAAAAAACAAGGAATCGCTATCGTAATAAGTTCGCCTAAGCACAGTTTGTTTGCTATAGCAGGAAGCCGGTGCGTTATAAGTAGGGGTGTCAAAGACGGCAGTCGTTGTAGTGATGAGCTTCATTACCAGCCTGACAATGAATAATATTGTACAAAACCGCTTTACTATCTATGAAAAAATTGATCTTGCCGTTGTTATTACTCATCCTGGCAGTTTCTGCATCAACGAAGGATACCTTTGCCAATCAGATTATTAACAATAGGCTGGAAAATTCCGATATACTCCGTTACGAAAAAGCGGTATTTAGCATTGATATCGATGCAGATTACGACAATCCCTACATCCAGGAGCAGGTCAGGCTGGATATGGTTCTGACTACCCCGGGAGGTGAGACACGGACCCTGCCCTGCTTTTATGATGATCATGCCGATCCATCTCCGGTCTGGAAAGCTCATTTTGCCCCGCGGGAAGTTGGGGAATACGAATATCAATTTGTGCTTCATGTATCGGGAGAAGAGACCGATATCACTCCCCCGCAATCATTTGATGTATCGGAATCTGGTCGCAGCGGTTTCATCACAAAGCATCCGGATCCTGATGAAGAGTGGTATGTCCCCTATGACAGCGGCGATCCATTTCGCGGGATCGGAATTAATATGGGCTGGGAGTCACGTTCCTGGGAAGATCCCGAGCACAACTACGATTACTTTTTCGAGAAACTCGGTGCGTATGGCGCCAACTTTGTCCGTACCTGGATGCACGCCTGGAACCTGCCGCTGGAATGGCAGCAAGTAACCCAAACCAACCGTTACAGCAACACCGATGAATATTTCCATCCCGGCGCCATACAACGCATGGATGAGATGATAGCGCTGGCCGAAGAGCACGGCATCTATATCATGCTCGCTCTTGATGCTCACGGCGGGTTCATATCAGACGGAGAATGGCCCTTGAACAGTTACAACTCGGCCAATGGCGGTCCGGTTGACACCCCGGAAGAATTCTTTACATCCGACGAGGCCAAAGCCAAATATAAAAACCGTTTGCGCTATCTGGTAGGGAGATGGGGTTACAGTACGGCCATCGGAGTGTGGGAGTTTTTCAATGAAGTTGACAATATTCGCAATGCCGAAGGGATACCGGACTTTCACATAACCCAATGGCACCAGGAAATGAGTACGTATCTGAAAAGTATTGACCCTTACGACCATCTGGTTTCAACCAGTATTTCACATGATGAGATCAGGGGATTATTT
>CAYMBG010000116.1:0-1577 GCA_964388615.1 uncultured Chitinophagales bacterium
ATGTTCTTCAGAAACAGTTTTGAACATGAAGGCAAGGCCCTTGCGGTCGGGGTCGGGAAGAATATCGTTGCCATTGTCATCTTTATCCGGGCTGGCTGAAAGCGGGTTGGGGATCACGTTGTCGATAAAGCCCATTACCCTGCCGGAGCCCATGTTACGTTCCGCGGAAACACAGAACATGGGAAAAATCTGCCGGTTCATCATGGCTTTCTCCAGGCCCTCCACCATTTCATCCTCATCGAGAAGCCCCTTTTCGAAATACAGATCCATCAATGCCTCATCATTCTCGGCAATAGTTTCCACCAGGTCATTATGTTGGAGATCACTTTGGCTTTTTTGAGAATCGGGAATCGGAAGCTTGTCAGGCCGACCACCATCAGAAGCAAACTCATACATCTGCATCTTGAGCACATCGATAATGGATGAGAAGTTCTCGCCTTCCTCAAATGGGTACTGAACCGGTATGACTTCTCTGCCGAAACGTTCTTTACAAAGGTCTACGACATTCTGGTAGTTCGAATTGGCATGATCGATCTTGTTGACAATGAAAAAAGCCGGCTTATTCATTTCGGCCACAATGTTCCAGAGTACCTCGGTTCCAACCTCAACCCCCTGCTCGGCGTCCAGCACAAAGACGGCGGCATCGGCGACTTTCAGGGCGTTGACCACCTCTCCCACGTAATCAGCGGTTCCAGGAGTATCAATCACGTTGATTTTGGTTCCCCGCCAATCCAGATGCATGAAAGAGCTATATACGGATTTTTGTTTTTCTTTTTCGATCGCGTGATAATCCGACATGGTGTTGGACTCCTCAACGGTGCCTCTGCGTTTGATGGTACCTGATTCAAACAGCATGGTTTCCGCAAGGGTGGTTTTACCCGAACCGGAGTGGCCGAGCAATGCGATGTTTCTGATCTTCTTGGGTTGATACACGTTCATGAGAATTACTCCATTTTCTTGTAGACTGTATGTTCAACTTTTGCCAGAATTACTAATAATTTCGTTGTAATATGGTCTATTTGGTGAATTATTATAAAAGGGCTTTTGGAATCAATGTAAGGCAAAGTAACTTTTTGGAAACCTTTTGGCAATAACTATGCGAAACCATTTGCAATGAAAAATATACTGATTCTTCATACAGGTGGTACTATTACCATGCAACTCTATGTTTCTAAAGGAGAAGCATCGAGTGGAAGGCCGCCATTTAACTTGCAATTTTTTGAAGAACAGGTGCCGGGCCTACAGGAAATAGCACGAATTGATTCCAGAACTCTATTTTTGGAGGACAGCTCCAATATACGACCCAGACACTGGGAACGTATTGCATCTGCTGTTGCCACTCATTATGATAATTATGACGGTTTTGTGATTTTACACGGAACCGATACGATGGCTTACACCGCATCCGCCCTCTCGTTCTGTTTCCAAAACCTGCAAAAACCAATTGTTTTCACGGGCAGCCAGGTTCCGCTGAGTAACCGTCGCACAGATGCACGGCGAAACCTGATCAATGCCGTCGAGTTGGCTACCCTGAATATTCCGGAAGTCTGCATCTGTTTTAATGACAAAGTTTACCG
>CAYMBG010000116.1:1677-2808 GCA_964388615.1 uncultured Chitinophagales bacterium
ATGCCGGGCGGTTCTCATAGAAGCTTACGGGAGTGGTAATATTCCCTTCTCAAAGGATTATACTATTATGAAGGCCATTCGTAAATATATGGGAAGTGGAGGAATAGTGGTCATCACTTCTCAGTCATTATATGACGATGTGGATTTGACCAAGTATGAAGGTGGGCGACTTGCCCTTGATTACGGAGCCATCTCTGGAGGTGACATGACCAGTGAGGCGTGTGTCACAAAGATGATGTATTTATTGGGTCATCACAAAGACTTACAAACTATAAAAGATCTGTTCTGCAGGAACCTGGCGGGGGAACGATCTCATTGATCCGTTTTGTCGCACTGTTTCATCAGAAAGAACGATTTAAAACCTGTTATTGCCATGTTTTTTGTATTTGATATCGAGTCAATTCCTGATATACCTTTTTTGAAATCACTTTTGGAAAACCCGCCGGATGACCAGGAAGCCTTGTTGGAGCTGGCATCGGAAGAGTTTGGACGGGGGAAATCCGGCTTTTTGCCACCCATGTATCATCAAATGGTTTCATGGGTTGGACTTTGGGTTACATCTTCCGGTGAGCCCAAACAAAAAGTGGCATGGAGCGGAGAAGATGAGCGTCAGGGGTTGTTGCAATTGATAGACACCCTGCGAACATACAAGGATTTCGGGGTCATTCATCATAACGGCAAGGGATTCGATCTGCCGCTGATCACCTATCGTGCACTTAAACATGGCCTTCAGCTTCCCTCCCGTTTAAACAACCATGAAATCCGGTACCGTTACAGTAAGCATAATCTTGATCTCATGGATGAGTTCAGTAATTATGGTGCGAGCAGCTTTCCCAAGCTGAAGCATATAGGCGCACTTATTGGTGTTCCCGTAAAAGTTACCGGTCAGGGTGATGAAGTGCTTTCGCTGTATCAAAATGGCGAAATGGAGCGTATTGAACATTATTGTTATGAGGATGTTATGGCCACGTATCTGATCTGGCTGCACCTGCATTACACCAGCGGAACCCTCAAGCAGCCTGAATTTCAAGATCTGAGGGAGCGGGCCCTTGCCAAACTCAAGAATATTCAAGAGCACCTTCCCTGAAACAGATGTGTCAAGAAGTAAATATTTGTGAAACGAAAAAAAAA
>CAYMBG010000116.1:2908-7393 GCA_964388615.1 uncultured Chitinophagales bacterium
GGTTTTACCATCAAATTTGGCAGCAGCGCCGTTACACACGCCGATTGGTATGGCCGGGATCACCGAGTAGATCCTTTGGCGGCTCAGATGCAGGAGACCATCCAGCGTATCGAGACCGAGATTGACATGACCAATACGGCCATGGACAGTGCCCATGAGCGTCTGCAAATGTTGCAACGCACACTCGAAGACCTTTCCCATCTGGTCAATTCGGTTCACTCTGAGCATATTATGTCACAAAATCAGGAAATTCAGGATTTGATGATTCGTGTTGAACAGTTGGAATCGGAAGTGCGGTCCATGGCTGAGCAGCGCATGCAGGAGGAGAAGCCGGAGCAGACAGAGTCCTTTTTTGTAATTGCCGGCGTTTACAGAATCATTGACAATGCCGAGACGCAGTTTGAGGAGCTTGTGGATCAGGGCTATGATGACGCGGGCATCATTCGCGATCGCAATCGCAACTATTACCTGGTTGTTTACAGCGGCCACACTACTGAAAGGGAGGCATATAATGAACTTCAGCGGATCCAATCCGATGTGAATCCGAACGCATGGCTTTATCGTCTTTAGAGGTGTTCCTTTATGATCTTATCGGGACGGAATCCACACTGTAAAGCAGATTGAGCAGGCCTTGCCGGCTAATATTATCCGGCAGTATTGCTTCATGTTGTTTGATCACCCGGCTAATCGCTTCCGGATCATAGCGGATGCCGGTTAGAAGTTCTTCTAATCCGGCCAAATCATTTTTCATAGTTACCGGGTTCGAGAAGTTTAGTGCGACGATCACTCCTTTATCCACCTCGAGCTGTACGGAGATTCTGATGGATTGAAAGCTGCCGGTCCGCTCCAGGCGAAAACGGGGGTTTCTTCCGATATTCCATTCCCAACTTCTGTATTTGTTGTTGCTGATATCATGTACCTGTTTTAGCTCCTCTTCGCTGGGGACATATGAACGGATCTCCATACCATTCCGAAGCATCCCTTCCAGTAGTTCTGCACGAAATTGCTGGATACTGATCGGACTGGTTATAAATTCACTTATGTTGGCTGTTGTGCTACGTACGGATTTATGGCTTTTGGATTGGATACCACTCATTTTACCCGTCAGGGTACGATCAATGTTGGTCAGATCGGAATCAAAGAGAAGCGTACCATGGCTGACCATACGTCCCTTGGTTGAAAACTGGGCATTTCCGGATATTTTGCGATTGTCGGCGATGATATCATTACGGTCGTTCATTTCAGCGGGCACACCCATCGTCCTGAGCACTTTAATCAGCGGTTCATTAAAAAAGCGGAAGTTGTGAAGCCGGGAGGATTCGTAACGCGTAATAAAACTGAAATTCAGATTGCCGAGGTCATGATACACGGCCCCGCCGCCTGATATTCGCCTGTATAAACCAATCCCTTTTTCACGAATGTAGAAATCATCCACCTCCTCCAGAACATTTTGATTTCGGCCGACAATGACGGAAGGTTCATTTCGGTAAAGCAAAAAATAGTCCGATTCAGCGGGCAAATATCGTAAAACATACTCTTCCATGGCCAGGTTAACAGCCGGATCGGTACAATCACGCTCATCGATAAGCGCCAGTTTTTTCATCGGTTCTTTGAGAAGCTAAAGGTTGGATGTTGCGATATCATCAAATGCTTGCTTACCTTAGGGTATGTTTGGATCAAAGAACAAAACGAAAGAGTGTCCGTCTTGTGCTCTTGAGGCACCGGCCGATGCCGAAGAGTGTCCCTATTGCGAGTACGAGTTTCCGCCTGAGCAAAAAGGGAATATCATAATGGCATGGGCTTTTCTCATTTTGATCATCTTGTGGATTATTACCCGCCTGTGACAAAATCGGGGCTGCCGGTGGTGTTTTGAATGGTCTCCCGCACATAGTTTACTACTTCTTCCACGCTGTCGTTGGGTCAGCCAATACTATTTTTTATCCGGATTGTCGCTATCCACATTTTCAGATGACTTTGATGTATGGTCCTGGCGGCTTTTCTCGTCATTGTTACCGGTTTGCCCGTCCTGACCGGGAGTCTCTTTCAATGTGGATTTGCCATCATCCTGAGCGTTATGAGTATCTGTTTCCGTAGGTTCTTCAGTGCTTTGCTTATCACTCCCGGTGGATGATTTTTCTTCGGTTTTGGAGGTGTTCCCGGATTTCCTTCGGTTTTTGGATCCGTTTTGTCCTCCGATACTTCCGGCTTCGGTAGTTTTTTTCGGTGCCGAAGGTTTTTTTCCAACGAGTTTCAGGATTTCATCACCCAGCACCTCTTCGCGTTCGAGCAGGCTGTTAGCCAGGCTGTCGAAAGCTTTTTTATACTTTTTCAAAGTAGCTTCTGCGCGATTGTAGGCTTCTTCAAGAATAGCGTTTACGGCTTTATCCGCTTCGCGCGCGGTTTCATCACTATACTGACGTTGGGAGCCCATCTGTTCACCCAAAAACACCTCCTCGCGTTGTCCACCGAGAGCGGTATAGCGAAACATATTACTCATGCCCCAGTCCAGAACCATTTTCCGGGCCAGTTTAGTAACTTGTTTCAGATCGTTTTCGGCTCCGGAGGTCTCGGTATCGAAAACGATACGTTCGGCGGCTCGTCCCCCCATTATTACGGCAAGGCGATCGAGCAGGTGTTCCTTTCGGTACAGGTACTGATCCCGTTCAGGCAGTTGTTGGGTGACACCCATAGCCTGGCCACGCGGAATGATAGTGACTTTATGAACCGGATCTGTATTGTCCAGTGCGGCGGCCACAATAGCATGTCCGGCTTCGTGGTAGGCCAGCATTTTACGCTCCTCCTCGTCGAGCACCACACCTTTTCGTTCGAGCCCCATCAGGATTTTGTCACGGGCCAGGTCGATGTCGTGTTGTATGATTTGATCGCGATCATCCCTTGCAGTCATCATGGCCGCTTCGTTCAACAGGTTTTCCAGATCAGCACCGGTAAACCCTGGTGTTCCCCTGGAGACATTCTCAAAATCCACATCCTCGGCCATGGGCTTATTTTTCGCATGGATTTGCAAGATTTTTACACGGTCATCCTGTGAGGGTAAGCCAACCTCAACACGACGATTGAACCGGCCGGGCCGGAGAAGTGCTTTATCCAGGATATCCGGACGATTGGTAGCAGCCATAACGATAACGCTCTCATTTTCTTCAAATCCATCCATCTCGGACAGCAGCTGGTTCAGCGTTTGTTCCCGCTCATCATGTCCCCCACCGAGGCCGGCACCTCGTCTGCGGCCAATGGAGTCCAGCTCATCGATGAAGATGATGGCCGGCGCTGCTTCTTTGGCATTTTTAAACATTTCGCGAACCCGCTTGGCGCCTACTCCAACCAGCATTTCCATAAAATCAGATCCGGTAATGATATAAAACGGCACTCCGGCTTCACCGGCAACGGCACGAGCCATGAGGGTTTTACCTGTTCCGGGCGCACCATATAAAAGAACACCCTTAGGCACTTTAACACCCAGCTTTTCAAATTTGCCCGGGCTTTTCAGGTAGGATACGATCTCCTGGAGTTCTCTTTTGGCTTCATCACCACCGGCGACATCATCGAAAGTTGTCTTTTTTCCTTCACCGGGTTTATGGAGTTTCGCCTGGCTTTTCCCAATGGAAAACATACCCTGTCCCTGGGAGTTCATCCTTCGATACCAGGTAATGGCAATAATAAGAATGAGCAGGAAGGGTAATGTCATGAATATGAAATAGAGCCATGTATTATCCCTCTCGGGTATGGTCGTTACTTCGGCATTACTTTGCTCCAGTAGTGCCATCAATTCGTCATCCCCGAATGAAGGCAGATGGGTTACAAATTCGGTGTATCTGACCGTATCGCCATCGGCAGTAGTTTGGGTGATCGGCTCTTTCATATGTCCCTCAATGCGATCCCCCTGGACGGTTACCTCGCTGACATTTTCATTTTTCAGTTCTGTACGGAATTTGCTGTAGTGAATCTGATCCGGTGAAAACTGGTCACCATAATAGGAGTACAATATCCACACACCCAGTATGGCCGCAATCAGAAAATAAAAAATCATGATTCTGGATGGGCCCGGGGTTTGAGCGGTATTCTGCTTGTCAGCCTTTTGCTTCTCAGCCTTTTGGCGGGTAGGGTCTTGTTTGTTTTGTTTATTCTCTGACACTAAATCGTTTTTTTTCTGAAAAAATGGCAAATTGAAATATAAGCAATCCCGGATTCAAATAATAAGTCGGATGTTCCGATAACGTTTGTTTATTTGATTTTGGTACGGGATGGATAGATAAAGTAATGTGGTGCACTTACATGAACACGAAAAGCAAACGATTGGTTTCTGTAAATTATTAGTATTTAAAGGTTGTTTTTTAAAACATGGATTTGTTAAATTTGAGGGATGATTAAAATCTACTTGCCAGAGTGGCGGAACTGGTAGACGCGCACGACTCAAACTCGTGTGGCTTCGGCCGTGTGGGTTCGAGTCCCACCTCTGGTACGTTTTTT
>CAYMBG010000117.1:0-7195 GCA_964388615.1 uncultured Chitinophagales bacterium
CCGTCCATGGATGGTGAAATGTATAAAGCCCCGGCGACCCGCAGCAATCTCCAAAAGGCCGCCCGACTGGGTTTTCACCTGATGGAGCCCGCCAGCGGTTATCTGGCCAGCGGTTTAACCGGTACAGGCAGGCTTCCGGAACCTGAAGAAATCGCGGATCATATTCACAACATCGTTTCATCAAGCCCTGAAAAGGACCAGACAACGGCTATACTGAGCAAGAAAAAAGTAGTAGTCACTGCCGGGGCTACACGGGAGTTTATTGACCCGGTTCGCTTTATCTCCAATCCATCCACTGGAAAAATGGGGTTGGCTATGGCCGAAGCTGCCAACTTTCTTGGAGCGCAGGTTACATTACTACATGCCGAATCTATTGACGCCGACCACCTGCCCTCCGCTATTGAAAAAAAATCCTTTGTTGATACCGAGGATCTGTTCCATCTTGTTCAGACCCACGCCGACAATGACATCATTATCATGACGGCTGCCGTCTCGGATTTCCGCCCGGTTACCAGACACCCACAGAAAGTAAAAAAGGAGTTTGCTGATGAGCATCTGGGCCTGGAACGTACACCTGATATCCTGAAATGGCTGGGGGATCGCCGGAAAAATGAGCAGGTTCTGATAGGATTCGCTATGGAATCCGAAAATTTGCTTGTGAGCGCACGAGAAAAACGTATCAAAAAGAATGTCGACTGGATGGCAGCCAATGACCTGTCAGCCGATGATGCCGGTTTTGCCGTTGACACCAACCGAATTGTACTGATCGGCAAGCACGACGAAATCGTGATAGAAGGTCTGAAAAGTGACGTCGCCAAACGCGTTTTACACCATATTTTTGTATCATAAATCCCTACCCAATCTCATCATCCGGATTTTTCCGGATTTTTTCAGTAGTTAACACTCACTGTATACGGCATGGCTTTACCTTCTCTCACTCCGGTCATCCAAAAAAAAATTATTCTCTGGCTGCTTGCCGGCTCTTGTATCATTGCATTTTTAATATTGATGCTGGTGCCTGCTGAACCACATAAAGGACTTGGGGATATTGCTCAAGCCGATTCGCTGATTCAACAGGAACTGTCATTGTTCAATATTTCTCCAGATCATATCCGAACAGACCGGTTCATGGTCAATGAGACATTCACACGAAAGCGATATATTATAGATTTGCCCCCTCAAATATCCAAAACTCATTTGCACGCCGAGTTAGGAGAGGAATTACGCAGATGGAAGATTGACACTGTTGGTTTTGTGGATGTACCGGAAGACGAAATGACCATTCATCTATTCTATGGAGAAAAAGTAATCCGGAGCCTGCATTTGCGCACGGATCCTGAACTGCTACGCATATCACATCCTGCCGAGTTATGGTTGTTTTTTGATCAACAGCCGGCCACATCCTTAACAGATCGTATCCAAACTCTGAGCGTACCGAAAGGAGTTGTCTTGCGGTCGGCTTCAGAACGCTCCCTGCTCAGATGGGCAGAAGCCATTTCCGGGGTTTATTCCTCCTGGTGGATATGGTACGACGATACACCTGATTTTTCCAGTCAATCGCGTCCGGATAATCCCGATATGATCCAGGCCATTAGATCCGTGTCACAGGTAGCCCAAACGCCACATCTGCTCGTTTTTGGTGAATTCGCCTCAGAAGCAGCAGAACTGACCGACGATTTGGAAGTCAATGTCACCGACGGATCAGAAATGATGATTCTCAGCAGTGAAAACCGCTTTGAGTTTGATCAGGCTATGCTGACCTACTCAAGGATAGCCAGGCAGGCCGGAAGGCCGCAAATTCTTGTGAGAGTCACCAACCAGACCATCGAATGGCTTGAAGAATGGATTCCCCGCATTCGCCGGGGAGGAGTTGTATTTGTCGGGCCTCAGCCCAACGGATCGTAACACAACTTCAAAAAAGTTCCACACCCAGTTTGTTATAAAACTGATGTGCGGTCAGATCATACTGGATGGGTGTGATAGTCGCATATCCCTTCTTCAAAAGATTAAGGTCCAGATCCTCTCCCTCCTCCAGGATTTCAAGTCTGCCCGTGATCCAGAAATAAGGTTTATTATGCGGATCAATTCTTCCTTCAAACTCTTCCACGTAACGGCTTTTGGCTTGCTTTGCCCATCGCAAATTTTTGAGAGGGCCTCCCGGTGCATTCACATTCAGGGTAATACCTGAAGGCAGTCCCTCTTCCAGCACGAAACGGATCGCCTTTTCAGCTGCTTGCTGAGCACCCGACAGGTCGGCAGACTCGGTAAACTCGGTGCAACTCACGGCAATAGAGGGATAACCCAGGATAGTACCTTCCGTGGCCGCACTGACAGTTCCCGAGTAGATAATATTGATACCGGCATTGGATCCATGATTGATGCCACTCAATACCAGATCCGGTTTACTATCCATGAGTTTATCATGTCCCAGCTTCACACAGTCTGCCGGTGTTCCGTTAACCGCTTGTCCTTTCATTTTTGAATTGATTTGAAAAGACGTGACCCGCAAGGGGTTTGATACGGTAATGGCGTGTCCGACAGCACTTTGCTGCCTGTCCGGGGCGATTACGGACACCTCTCCAAATGCTTGTGCGACCTCAGCCAGAGCCCGGATTCCAGGGGAAAAAATTCCATCATCATTACAGACCAGAATTTTGCGATTCGGGTCAAATTCACTATTACTCATACTGCTCGTTTTTATCGGGAAAATCACTGTTTTTTACATCTTCATGATAAGCCTGAATAGCTTCCGTCATTATCGTACTCAACTCGGCATATCGACGCAAAAAGCGGGGACTGAAATCCTTATTCATTCCGAGCATATCATGTGTTACCAGAACCTGGCCATCGCACTGGTCTCCCGCGCCTATGCCAATGGTGGGAATGGAAAGTTCTGCTGTGACCATGCCTGCCAGTCTGGATGGAATTTTTTCCAGAACCACGGCAAAACAGCCGGCATCCTGAAGTTGACGCGCATCACTCATCAGCTGGTCGGCTTCCTCATTTTCGGTCGCCCGAACCTTATAGGTGCCAAACTTGAAAATACTTTGGGGTGTAAGTCCCAAATGTCCCATTACCGGGATGCCGGCCTCCACGATTTTTTTTACGGCCGGGACAACAGAAGCTCCTCCTTCCAATTTAACCGCATGAGCACCGGCCTCCTTCATCATCCTTCCCGCACTTTCCAGTGCACCGGTGTCGGTTACCTGATAACTCATAAATGGCAGGTCCGCTACGACCAGGGCACGTTTCACTCCTTTTACCACACTGGAAGTGTGATACATCATCTGCTCAAGCGTAATGGGCAGAGTGGTCTCGTGTCCGGCCATAATGTTACTGGCGGAGTCACCAACCAAAATAACATCAACTCCCGCCTGATCAACAATCCGCGCCATGGTAAAATCGTATGCCGTCAACATACTGATCTTCTCTTTGCGCGACTTCATCTCTACGACGGTACGAGTAGTAATTTTCGGCGCTTCGGCCGATATGTTTTTTGCGCTCATAATTTATCTTTGGGTACAATAGCCGCTGTAGCCTCCAACTCACAGGCCAATTCTCCTTCCACGGTGGCTTTACCAGCCATTAACAGGAAGTTGCGCCGGTCGGAAATCAATTCCACCTCCAGTCGAAGCTGGTCTCCCGGTACCACCGGTCGGCGAAATCTCGCTTTGTTGATACCGGAAAAGACCACGATTACATCTTCTGGTGTTTCAATCTTTTTTTCCAGTGCCAGCAAACAGCCGGCCTGTGCCAAAGCCTCAACCTGAAGAACTCCGGGCATCACGGGAGCACCCGGAAAATGCCCATTAAAAAAGTCTTCATTCACAGTCACATTTTTAATGGCAACAATACTTTTTTCCTTTATGTCCAGAACCCGGTCAACCAGCAGAAACGGATAGCGATGAGGCAACAGTTTTTTTATTTCTTCAACACGCATAGTATTGGGTCTTATATAAGGATCCGTAAGTCGATTAATGAAACAGTTAAAATACGCAAGATGCGTCAAGGATACCAATCCAATAAGACAATGTTTTCACAATAATTTCAGCGAACGGTACCGCTGTAAACAAATGCTATTCCCTGCATCAACGGGGTACTTTCAAGATGTGAAAACTGACCGGTCTTTTTCATCAATGAAACAAACCGGTCTCCTGCCGGAAATGCTGCGCTTGTCTCGGGCAGATATCGGTAGGCCTCTTTATTACCACTGATCCATCCTCCTACTGCGGGTATCACATATTTGCTATGCCAGCGATAAGGATACGTCATGATACCTGTAGGCTGACCAAACTCCAACACCATTACTTTTCCCCCGGGTTTTACCACTCTGGCCATTTCCGACAGAGCAACCAGGGGTTCATCCACATTTCGAATTCCGAAAGCGATACTGCTGATGTCAAATTGATCATTGTCATAAGGCAAATTCATGGCGTCAGCTACTTCCCATGTGACTTGATATCCTTTTTTTTCAGATTTTTTCGGTGCGAAATGAAGCATTTCGGGGGAAAAGTCGGTTCCGGTCACCCTCCCGTTCGCTCCTGCCACCTTTTTGAATGCAATAGCCAAATCTCCGGTACCCGTCGCACAGTCAAGAATATGCATACCTTTTTGAGCGCCACTCAAGCGAACGGTTTTCTTGCGCCATCGATGATGTACTCCAAGTGAAAGAATGGAATTCAGCAGGTCATACCGCCCTGAAATGGATGCAAACATCCGACGCACATCCTCACTCATAACCGCTTATTTCCTCTTTTTTTTGTATTTATTAATAACTTCTTTCTGCTTGTTGATAAGTGAAAGTATCTCTTTCTCCATAGCATCAACCTCCTTCACAGCGATATCCTCTTTTATAGCGTATTTAAGAATAATCATCTTCAAAACCCGGTCATTAAGCAATAAGTTTCCCTGTGATTTTTTGGAGTAGAACCACTCTACCAACCAGCGAAACCAGCCGAATTTAAGTACGCAAAAAACAAGGATACCGATCACAACCGAAAGGTATTGATCGGTTATTCCCATCCAACTCAAAGAGAGCACCGAAACCAAAACCACAAAAATCTCCTTATCGGTAATGGTGAGCAATGCCGTAAGCGGCAGACTTAGAAAGTTACTCTTTGTAATATGCCATATAGGCACAAATAACAGGGTCGTTATACCTGCAACCACCAGGCCGTGCGTGTAAAGCAAGATCATAAAAAGGAGAATCCCCAGGTTATCCGCACTGCGGATCCAGACCTCCGCTTTTTTTAAAAGCTTTTCAAGCGGCTGTTTTTTCAACAAGCCCGGAGCATACGTATCAAGTGCCTTTTTGGTAATATGAAACCAGTTACCGGCCGAGGTAAAAATACCTCTTGGTGTTTCGATATAGTGTTGATCTCCAATTTGTGATAGACTCATGTACTTTGCAAATTTAGCCTGAACGCACTTTCTTTGTTCGTTATCCAGATAAACGTTTCTGAAGGTCGCTATGTAATTTACCAACCCTGAGAAGGATTAATTTATTGTTATCTGTAGTAAACCCCAAAAAGTTACACCGCCCCCATACAATCTTTATCACCTTGCCCGTAACTTTTTTAAAAAAAATCAGGCTCTGGCAACCGTAACTATTCCAACTGATTTTGCCTCCCTGCCAAGTAATGAAGCGAGTTCCATAACGGTTGCACCGGTGGTAATGACATCATCCACAATCAATATATCTTTTTCCCGAAGCGCCTGAGGCTGAACACATGAAAAAGCATCTGCAATGTTTCTTCTTCTTATCTTTGCATCTAAACCGGTTTGTGTAGGGGTGTTTTTTACCCTGGTTACCACCTCCCCGGGTATGAGCCCTGCCCCCGTGACTTCTGCTATTCCCCTGGCAATGAGCTCTGCCTGATTATATCCTCGTCTACGATACCTTTTTGAATGAATCGGTACAGGCATTAACCGGGGCTTTTCAAACTGTTGCATCATCTCATGATGTTCCAACTTGTAACCCAGCTCTTTTCCCAGAACCCGCCCGAGGTCAACCAGTCCGCTGTATTTCAAATGATGCAACAGTTCCTGCAGATACCCGCCTTTATCAAAGTGCCAAAGCGACTCCTGCATGCTTATCCAATCGGGTAATATAAACCCTGAATCGGACTCATACCCCTCCCGATCAGTATGTACAAAAGCATGATTCAAACAATACGAACACAAATAGGAGCTTTTCAGCATACGGTCGCCACATACCAGGCAGCTTACCGGATAAAGGAGATCAAACAGATCGTCAATAATGCCGTTTATAAAAGAGTCTCTCATAGTGCTTATATGAGCAGTGGCGATCTCTGTCCTTTCAAGAAATCAATTACCGGCATGTGACAAATATCGCTCATTCGTGCTTTGATCCATCTACCTGACAGGTGAGGGTTTCGAAAATCAGCATGGGAAAAAAAATTCCAGTATTATGTATTAGTTTTTTGCTTGTGTATTTTATAAGGTCAATTCCAAACTCCAACAGTTTATCACCTATGTCCAAACTTTCTGAAGATCTGGTCACGATCCGGAAAGAGAAGCGGTTAAGCAAGCAGGATGTGTTTGAAAAGTGCCGCCTTCCTCTGGAAATCATCTCCTCCATCGAAGATGACTCTATTTTCAGTGGGAAAAAGCTCAACCAAACCTATTTGCGAAGTTATCTGCGCACCTATTCGAAAGCTATCGGAGTCAGTGACAGGGACATTACGCACGCACTCGATCTTCTCGATCAGAATAGTTACGAAGGATTCCTGCTGGACAAGTATTTGTCCAAGAACCAGGAAACAGGGGATTCCCACGATCAGGTTTCTGAGAAGCAAACAGAGACCGAAACTTCTGATACGACCGAGGAGGGCGCTCAAGAAGATCCAAAAGCGGCCGGCGAAAAAAGCAAATCCAAAACTCCGGATCAACAGCAGGATGATACGAAGGATCAAAAAACGGTTTCACACAGAACATCCAAAATAATTACCCCGGAAAGCCAGGAAAAAAACCTCGATGATGTTGAATGGGAAGATAGCAGCCTTAATACCCCTCCTTCCACGTCAACCTCTGATTTTTCTCCTGTGGAGCCTCCTGGTGCTCATCAAAAACCCGTGGACATTCCGAAAAACCCGGAACTTGAGGAAGTTGACTGGGCTTCAAAAGTAAGAAAAGGCATTTCTCGTCCACAGCGTAATCGCCTTTTATGGATCAT
>CAYMBG010000118.1:0-2304 GCA_964388615.1 uncultured Chitinophagales bacterium
GTGAAAACCCAGTCGGGCGGCCTTTTGGAGATTGCTGCGGGTCGCCGGGGCTTTGTACATTTCGCCATCCATGGACGGGCAAATAAGGATTGGGCAGCGAGCAGCAAGAATTGTTGCTGTCAGCATCGAGTCGGAAAAGCCATGTACGATGTTAGCCAATGTATTAGCCGTACACGGGACGACGGCGATCACATCCGCCCATTCCGCCCAATGGATGTGCTGAGTCCAGTTTTCACTAACGTCGTTACTGTTTTCGGGAAAAATTCTGACAGGAACGGAATGACGTGTCAGGGAAGCAAAAGTATCTCGTCCGACAAAACGAGTAGCCGCCTCTGTCATGGTTACGCGTACATTCGCACCCGACTTTTGCAGGCTGCGAACCAGATGAACGGCTTTATAGGCGGCAATGCCACCGGTGACTCCGATGACGATATTTTTGCCGCTGATCATGGGGATCAAATATTATCTTCTTCGTTTTCGGGCCCTCTGTAGTAAACCTTTTCCTCCAGAAGTTCATCTATCGCCCGTTGCGTGGGATGATTGCGGGCCTCGTATTCCTTGGTGATGCGTTCTTGTTCCTCGTTGAAGGTATACTCCTCTTCATCTTCGAAACCTTCAAAATATTTGAGCTTTTCATCAAGCTCCATTTTTTCCTGAGCAGCGATCTGACGTGCCCGCTTGGATAGTATTACAATGCCTTCGTATACATTGCCTGTGGTATCCTGAATTTTTTCCAGATTGAGCGACTTGACTCCCATGGTAATTGCGATCGTTTGGTAAGGTAGAAAATTGATTAACTCATAAAGGAGGAAACCCGTTCATGCAGTTGCCGATAACATTTTTCCAAATCATCGTTGATGATTACATAATCAAAATGATCGGCATATGTTAGTTCCATTCTGGCCCGATCCAGACGCAATTGCAGAGTCGATTCGGTTTCCGTACCCCTGTTTTTGAGCCTTTCGATCAAAACTTCATCGGAAGGTGGCTTGATAAAAACAGCAAGGGCATTGTCTCCGTATTGCGCCTTAACGTTTAAAGCTCCTTTAACTTCGATATCGAACAAGATAAAATAACCTTTATTTAATTCGTTTTCAACTTCGGATCGCAAGGTTCCATACCGTTTACCTCCATAAAACTCCTCCCACTCGAGGAAGTCGCCTTTGTTGATCGCAGAATCGAATTGTTCGGGACTCAGAAAATGGTAATCCTTCTTGTCGATTTCATGATCTCTGGGTGGTCGGGTGGTTGCCGAAACGGAAAATTTGAGGTTGGGAAAATCTTTGAGAAGTCTTTGGGCAAGTGTCGTTTTTCCGGCACCACTGGGCGCGACCAGAATGATGATTTTGCCTCTTGCGGCTTGGGATCTGGTGGCAGTTTGCTTTGAATTCACGCGATATTTTGTATTTGTTCCCTGATGTTTTCAATAATCTCTTTCATGTCAACGACTTTTCGGGATATATCCGAATCATTTGCTTTTGAGCCGATGGTGTTGACTTCCCGGTGCATTTCCTGAAGGATGAAGTTCAATTTTTTACCTTGCGAGTAGTTTGTTTCGAGGCACTCTGTGAAAAAGGAGATATGGGAATCCATCCTGACCAGCTCCTCGGAAATATCCAACCGGTCTGAGATAAGAGCTATTTCCTGCTCCAGTCGCTCCGGATCAATGCGGTTGTCGTCTATTAGCTGATCAACACGCTCTTTAAGACGTCTGTGAGCTTCGGGCATGCGATTTTTTTCATTTGCTTGAACAGATTCGCAGTGTTCACGCAGCAATTGCATCCGCTCCTGCAAGTCATTTTGCAGATTACTTCCCTCCTGAAGGCGCATTTTTGTCAATTCATCAACGGCCGACTGAACTGCTTTTTTCAAAACATGAAAAAGCTTTTCACGTGTTTCAGGGTCATCCTCGGGAGGCTCAAAAAGTTCTTCGAATGCCAGTAAATGTTCCAGCTTAAGGGGTTCATGGATCCCGGCTTTTTGTCGAATTTTTTCCAGTAACACAACTTTTTGGTCAAGCGCATCTTCCCGGATGTGACCGCTGCCGGGGTCGGTTGTTTGATGGTCGATATCGGCGTTCAGAGTGATTTTGCCGCGGTTAATTTTCTCCTGAACAATTTCTTTCAAAGGTTGCTCGTAGGAGTGCACGGCGGCCGGAAGTTTCATCGAAACTTCGCTGTACCGGTAATTTACCGATCGTATTTCAACAACCGCCCGGATATTATCGGCCGTGTATTCGCCCCGCCCGTAGCCGGTCATGGATTCTAGCATAGTAGTCTGATTGTAAGTCGTCGTTTTATCTGG
>CAYMBG010000118.1:2404-3703 GCA_964388615.1 uncultured Chitinophagales bacterium
CGTATGATGGGTTCGGTATTGGATTTTCGCAAGTGAACCCAACCCTCATCGAAGTCGATTTTCACACCGTCTACGGTATTTATGCGTTCTCCATCATAAGCACGAGTAATAGAGGCGAGTACCGAATCGGCGTCCAATTCATCAAGTTTTAGTTTTGTTTTGGTGATCACATAGTCCGGCATTGTGGAACGAATTTGTGATATGGCCATTTTTTCTTCCGCCATAAATTGCAGGATCATAGCAATGCCCACAAGAGCATCGCGTCCGTAGTGCAGATCGGGATTGATGACACCTCCGTTACCTTCTCCTCCGATAATAGCCTCTACACGTTGCATTTCCTTGACTACATTGATTTCTCCGACAGCGGATCTGTAACATGTTTGCCGGTATTTGGCGGCAATGTCATCGGTAACCCTGGAAGAGGAGAGGTTGGTTGCCACCGGACCTGCTTTGCGTTTCAGCATAAACTCAAATGCGATGCCCTGTGTATACTCCTCACCAAGCAAGTCGCCGTTTTCATCAACAACAGCAAGGCGATCGGCATCAGGGTCGGTGACAAAACCGATATCACTGTCAGTTTGGGTGACCAGCTCGCAAATTTCACCCAGGTGTTCAGGAAGCGGCTCCGGATTATGAGGGAAATAACCGTTTGCCGTGCAGTGTAAGGTGTGGACCGTACGAACGCCCAGCTTTTCCAGAAGCCTGGGAATGGCCTCTGATCCGGCACCGTTGACAGCATCTACGGCGACCGTAAAATCTGTTTTGGAGATTAGTTTCTGGTCGATATATGGTAATTCCAGGATGGCGTCAATGTGTGATTCAATAGCCTTCTCGTCTTTTGTTACTTCTCCGATTTCCTGGTAACCGGTGTAGATGATTTGGTGCCTGCGGGCAATTTCTATCACTTGTTCACCTTGTTCACTGTCAAGGAATTCACTTTTGTGATTAAGCAACTTCAAAGCATTCCACTCAGCCGGATTGTGACTGGCCGATATGATAATGCCTCCTTTTGCCTTATGCTGCAGAACCGACATGGCGACAGTTGGGGTTGGTGCAATCCCAAGGTTGACAACATCGCAACCGGTAGCTTGCAAAGCAGCGGTGACAACACGCTCACACAATTCCCCGGTAACGCGACTGTCACGTCCGATAACAACAGTGCCGCCTGCAAGCCAGGTGCCAAATGATGCCGCGTAGAGAGTCAGGTTCTGTGGTGTAAGGTCGGTACCGAAAATACCACGGATACCGGATATAGAAACCATTAGGGACATATAGCATTCAATTGATGGGTTTAAAAAA
>CAYMBG010000118.1:3803-7050 GCA_964388615.1 uncultured Chitinophagales bacterium
TGAATTTTATAAATTTATTGCTTGGGATGCAATCAATCACTACTACTGCCTTAAACAAGTAACATAATCATATGTCGAAAGCAGCTACCTTCTTGAACTCACAAGTGGGACGAAAAATAGCAACAGGGATTACAGGGATTGGCCTGGTTCTGTTCATTATCGTCCACTTGATCGGCAATCTGACGTATTTCGCGGGTGCCGATGCTATCAATACTTATTCATACACCTTACACCAGATGGGCCCGCTGTTATGGGTCGTACGTCTTGGGTTGCTGGCCTTCTTTCTGTATCACGCCTGGCTGGGGTTGTCCATCTGGCTTGAGCGACGCCGTGCCCGGCCGGAGGGTTACAAGGTACACGCTTCACGTGGTGAGCCAAGTCGCCAGAATTGGAGTTCGCGCTCCATGATTATTACCGGTGTATTATTACTCCTTTTTGTAATCACGCACTTGAATACATTTGCATTTCACGATTTCAGTACCGCTGTTGTAAACGGCGTTGAGATGCATAATGTGCATGAGCGGTTGACCGAGGTTTTTTCACAGCCGGGATACACGGTTTACTATGTGATCATTATGGTACTTTTGGGTATGCATTTGCGACACGGAGTCTGGAGTGCTTTTCAGTCATTGGGCTGGATGTCTCGCAGAACCAATCCCATAATCTATAGTATCGCGTTTGTTTTGGCACTGATAATCGCTATTGGATTTATCGGTCTGCCAATCAGCATTTATATTGGACAGAATTTTTAGAAGAGACTGGTTTAACCGGAGTTATCTATTATGACAGCAAAAAATAACGGAATATTGGAAACGAAAGTCCCGGAAGGCAACTTACAGGACAAGTGGGATAATCACATCAACAAACTCAGGCTTGTAAATCCTGCCAACAAGCGAAAGTTCACCGTCCTGGTTGTAGGTACCGGACTTGCCGGAGCTTCAGCGGCTGCTTCTCTTGCTGAACTGGGATACAATGTAAAGGTGTTTTGCATCCAGGACTCTGCCAGGCGGGCGCACAGTATCGCCGCGCAGGGAGGAATTAATGCCGCCAAAAATTATCCTAACGATGGAGACTCTATCTGGCGCTTGTTTCACGATACGATCAAGGGCGGAGATTACCGTTCACGTGAAGCCAGTGTTTATCGACTGGCCCAGGTAAGTAATGACATCATTGACCAGTGCGTGGCACAGGGAGTGCCATTTGCCCGTGAGTATGGCGGATTACTGGATAACAGGTCCTTTGGAGGAGCTCAGGTTAGCCGTACTTTCTACGCGCGAGGTCAGACCGGTCAGCAGTTGCTGCTGGGAGCCTATTCGGCGATGATGCGCCAGGTAAATACAGGAAAGGTCCAAATGTATTCCCGTCGCGAAATGCTGGATCTTGTAAAAGTGGATGGTAAGGCCCGTGGTATTGTAGCTCGAAACCTTACGACCGGCGAGATTGAGCGGTATGCCGGAGATGCGGTTTTGATGTGCACCGGTGGTTACGGAAATGTCTATTATCTGTCAACCAATGCGAAAAACTCTAATGCCACGGCGATCTGGCGCTGTTACAAACGTGGAGCGCAGTTCGGAAACCCGAGTTTTACTCAAATTCATCCGACTTGTATTCCGGTGTCGGGGAAATATCAGTCCAAGCTGACCCTCATGAGTGAAAGTTTGCGAAATGATGGCCGTGTTTGGGTTTCCAAGAAAGAAAATGATAAGCGACATCCGGGTGATATTCCCGAAGATGAGAGGGATTACTTCCTGGAGCGCCGTTACCCGAGCTTCGGAAACCTGGTTCCACGAGACGTTGCTTCCCGTAATGCCAAATATGTCTGCGATGAAGGCAGAGGCGTAGGTAAAACCGGACTGGCGGTCTACCTGGACTTCCAGGACGCCATTCAGACCTATGGGAAAGATACTATTAAGGCCAAGTATGGCAATTTGTTCGCCATGTATGAAAAAATAACCGGGGAGAACCCCTATGAGGTGCCGATGCGCATCTTCCCTGCGGTACACTTTACCATGGGCGGATTATGGGTGGATTATAACCTGTCCTCCACGGTGCCGGGACTCTATGTGCTTGGTGAGGCGAATTTTGCGGATCACGGAGGCAACCGACTTGGAGCCAGTGCATTGATGCAGGGATTAGCTGACGGCTACTACGTCATCCCCAACACGCTGAGTGATTACCTGGCCGAAAATCTCCATGCCGGGATAGTTTCTACCGACCATGAGGCTTTTGATGAGGTCGAAAAAGAGACCATGGAACGCATCAATAAGTTGCTGAATGTTAACGGAAGTAAGACCGTGCTCGATTTTCATCGTGAACTGGGTGAATTGATGTGGGATAACGTCGGTATGTCCCGGAATAAAGAAAATCTGGAGAAAGCGATAACCAAGATTGCAGAACTGCGCGAAGAGTTCTGGAAAGATGTAAACATTCCCGGTGAAAACAACACATACAACAAGTATCTGGAATATGCGCTGCGTGTAGCTGATTTCATGGAACTCGGTGAGTTAATGGCACGTGATGCTCTGGATCGCGAGGAATCCTGTGGAGGTCATTTCCGAGAGGAGCACCAGACGGACGATGGGGAAGCGGTGCGTGATGATGAAAATTTCAGTCACGTTTCCAGCTGGGAGTTCAAAGGCGAAGATTCGGATCCCGTGAAGCACAAAGAGGAACTGGAGTTCGAATTTGTGACCCCGACTCAGCGAAGCTATAAGTAACCATCCCAAGGAAAATTTTCAAACCAAGCATTCGAGGAAAAGTATAATGAGTGATCAAACCATGACCATTCACCTGAAAATATGGAAGCAGAAAGATCGTAACACTCCCGGCCAGCTGGTGGATTACACGGTGGATGATGTGAATCCGGATATGTCGTTTCTGGAGATGCTCGATTGGCTCAACGAGCGGCTGATGAACGAAGGTAAAGAGCCGATTGAATTTGACCATGACTGTCGAGAGGGTATCTGTGGCTCCTGCAATCTGGTACTCAACGGCATGGCACATGGGCCGGAGAAAGGAACCGCCGTTTGCCAATTGCATATGCGTAAATACAAGGATGGCGATACGATAGTAGTTGAACCCTGGCGTGCAAAGGCATTTCCGATGATAAAGGATTTGGTGGTCGATCGTAATGCATTGGATCGCATAATGGCTGCAGGAGGATATATTTCGGTAAATACTGGAGCACCTGCAGATGCCAACGCCCTGCCGGTTAATAAATTCGATGCTGACCTGGCATTTGATTACG
>CAYMBG010000119.1:0-5480 GCA_964388615.1 uncultured Chitinophagales bacterium
CGTTGGAGGGTGCGGCGAAATCCGAGGGTATGGACAGGTTCCTGATGGGGGTCATTCCTTTTTGGAAGCGATAAATAAAATTTTTCCAGGTCTGCAGTAAGTTTCTCGACATCTACCCCGGAGCTTTTCAGGATGCGAGCGCCGTGAGGATCCTGCGCGATAGTATGCAGCAAATGCTCCAGACAAACCATCTCATGCTTCAGATGACTGGCCATAATAAAAGAGTTTCGAAGTACCTGGTCCAGAGTTTTACTGATCATTTTGATTGGTATTACTAATTTGTAAAAAGTTTATGCTGAATATTGTAACTATCCGGAAAAAGAATATATTCAAGCTTTTTCCATGGTGCAACGAAGCGGGAAGCCGGCTTTTTTGCTGCTTCGGGCAACCAAATCGACTTTTGTTTCAGCAACTTCACGACTGTAAATTCCGCAGAGGCCTGAGCCGTTACGGTGAACATCATTGGTGATTTTTACTGCTTCGGGAACGGATTTGCCAAAAATTCCTGTAAGTACGCTGACGACAAAGTCAAACGTGGTGTAGTTGTCGTTCAGCAAAAGCACCCGGTACATTGGAGGTTCATCCTGCTTTGTACGGGTTTTTTTTCGGGTTTTTGTCTGATTGTTGGTAACGGTGTCAGACATGAAAAATAAGTTATGGGTTTCTTTTTTAGATGCATGCCACGAACCTCTGGTGAGGTAGAAGGCGAACGAAAGAGTTTCTTGAAAATTATCGTTTGAAAAGTCATGTTGCAACTTCGATCAAAATAGTCGTTTTTAATCTATAGTAATTTTAGGAGCGCTCCGTTACAGGGGTAATCAGGTAAATTAATTGGGTGATTGCAAAATAGCTGAAAGTATGAGTAAATCGGATAAACCGTCAAATATATTCAACCTTGATTTTGAGGTTGACGGCCCCATCCGTAATAGTCTGTTCAAGATAGCCAAAAAACCACTTGAAACAGTTTTATCTTTTAAGGGTCTGAACCATATCTATTACGATGCCGTGGATTATGATACGCAGCAGCCGTTCTATGACAAGTTGCTGGAACGGATGAATGTGAATTATCATATTTCTGAACGGGATATGGAGCGGATCCCGAAAGATGGCCGGGTTGTTGTTGTCGCTAATCATCCCTTTGGGGGAATAGAAGGGGTGATATTGGCCTCTATTTTGCGTTCGGTTAGAAGTGATTCCAAGATCATGGCCAATTACATCCTGGAGCGAATTCCCGAGCTGCGTGACGTTTTTCTGTTTGTTGATCCTTTTGGTGGGAAAGATGCATCCAGGGCCAATCTGAAGGCTATGAAAGATTCCATTCAGTGGTTACGGGATGAGCATGTACTTGGGATATTTCCAGCAGGTGAAGTTGCCAGCTTCTCTGTCGGCAGGAGAAAAGTCGTTGAGGCCCGTTGGAGTGAAACAGTGGCGGGTATCGTACGCAAGACCGAAGCTCCGGTTTTACCAATCTATTTTGACGGCTGCAATGGCCCTTTGTTCCAGATGTTGGGACTCATCCACCCGCGACTGCGAACAGCAATGCTGCCCAATGAGTTTGTAAACAAGCGGGATCGTGATATCGACATCTGCATCGGCAAGGCAATCACTTACAATAAACTCAAATCGTTCGAAAGCGATAAAGAAATGACCCATTACCTGCGCCAGCGGACGTTTATGCTTCAAAATCGTACGGGAGAGGAAATGGAAGCTGAGAAAGCGGTTTCTGTCAGTATGCCCGAAACGCACGTGGAGCCGATTATTGACCCGGTGCCGGTTGAAAAAATGGAAGAGGATCTTTCCTCTCTGGATCCATCCCGCTGTTTACTGGATAGTGGTGAATTGTCGGTTTATTACGCGGTCAAAGACGAGATTCCAAATATTGTCCGCGAAATCGGAAGATTGCGGGAGGTGACATTTCGCGGGACCCACGAGGGTACCGGAAGGTCTATTGATCTGGATGCGTTTGATGATTACTACCTGCATCTGTTTGTTTGGAACAGCGAAAAGAAAGAGCTGGTCGGCGCCTATCGTATCGGTCGTACCGACAAAGTAATCAAGGAATACGGGAAAAAGGGGCTTTATACCACGACCCTCTTCAACATCAAAAGCTCACTGTTTGATGAAATAAGTCCGGCATTAGAGATGGGGCGTTCTTTCATTCGACCGGAATATCAACGCAGCTTTGCACCACTAATGCTGCTATGGAAAGGGATTGGTCACTATGTTGTAAAGTATCCCCAGTACAAGGTCTTGTTTGGCCCGGTTAGCATAAGCAGCGAGTACCACTCTATGTCACGGCATTTGATGGTTTCCTTCTTGAAACTGCATAATTATCTGCCGGATATGGCCAGGAAGGTGAGTCCAAAGCAACCTTATCGTGCGCGTCGTGTGAAGGGCCTGGATCCCAAAAACCGAACAATGATTCGGAGTCTGGAAGATGTTTCAGAGCTGGTTTCTGAATTTGAAAGTGATAACAAAGGAGTTCCTATTCTGCTCAAACAGTATTTGAAATTGGGTGGAAAGTTGCTTGGATTCAATGTGGATCCTGATTTCAGTGATGTGCTGGATGGTTTGATACTTGTCGATCTCAACCAGACTGACCCCAAGATTTTGAAACGTTATATGGGGGATGAGGGTATCAGGATATTTCATGAATACCATGGCAAGGGGAAAGCGAAGAGATCACCTGCTGCCCAGGCTGACAATAATAGCTGACAACGCTAAGTTCCGGATTTTCAGGGCAGGTTCAGATCAAAATCAGGTGATGCCGGATCACCTCTGAACGGCAGGTGTAGACGTCCATCCCTGCGGGGAAGCTCCAGCTGAAACAAACCTTCAATACCATCGACAAAATCATTAAAATCGGCACTTGTGCGGATGAACGTCAAAGATCCATCCACAATTTCGGGCCTTTGTTCTGTCGGCATGAGTACAGTGGCTCTCAAGAGGGCATCAAATGGCTCGGTGCGGAAGACCGCTTCTCTGACGCGCAGCGTATCGCGGGTATTTTGGTAATCTGCTTGTAAGGACCGCAAAGGAAGTCGTTGCCCGTTCACAGCGAGCATGTTGAAGAGCATGCCGTATTGTTCGGTGAGGCGGCTTGCGGGATACCAGTGGATGTTGGACAGGTAAAGCGAGGTCTCACCCGGGATTGTAAGAGGATGGCGGTCTGTTAACATTGACGCCATATCGGTCTCTATGGAGCTGCTAATCGATAGGGAATCCATGGAAAACCCACCGATTGCATCAGAGAGAGGGAGTCGCGCAATATCTTTGGTTTTGGCATTCAGATCGTAATGAAGCTCGATGTTTGCCGGGGTGTCAGGCCAGCCTTGTTCATCATATCGGAGTGTACCTCCGGCCCGGAATGTAGCATTCGGAGCGACCAATTTCATAGAGGTTATCTGAGCTGTTTGTTCCTCTGCAAGGTAGCGGATTTGGAGGTTAAGCTGGTCAATTTGGCCGGGAAAATGGTAGCCGGCCAGTATAGGGACCGATCCGATGTGCTCAGGAATTTCGCCGTCAGATGACAGGTCGTTTGCACTGATGTTGATCCGGTGATTCGCTTCCGGCGGTTTGTCACCGGTGAACATTCCGGAAACCTGATCCAGCTTGCCGTTATATACGATATCGAGGGATCTCAGGGTAATTGGTTGTGCGCTGAAGGAGGTTTGGCCCATATTGTCACCATCGGGGCCATTGTCACTGTTTTTGCTATGTAAGGAGATGGATCTCGTGTTCAGACGGAAGGATCGGATTTGATCAGCAGGCGCCTCTCCGCCCTGTCGCAAAACTCTCCAGATATCGGCATAGGGAAGAGATCCACGGATATTTTCGGTGTAAAGAATGCTCTCATCATCCTCAAAAGAAAGTTTTTCTATAGTGATTGCACCCAGTGCAGGGTTGATATGTAACGATTGGTAATCGTAGGAGACAGACTCCTGGCTTTCTGCGATTATCCGTAGTTGTTGATCCACTTTTGACGACAGGTGGCGTCCGGCAAGCCAGTTCGCCAGTATCAGGATACCTGCAAGAACAATCAAAAAAAGTATTAATTTGGTTCTCATGGTAGACCAGCTGTATCCATTAGGTGATTGTTTATTCGTCGAACAAGGCTAAGAGGAGAGGATATAATCAACAAGTTGATCGGGGCCGATGGTGAACTCCTTGCTTTCCGCCATATCTCGTAAGGTAAACTGATTATCCTTCAACTCTTGCTCCCCCACAATAAGAGCAAAACGGGACTTTTGCCGGTTAGCATCTTTCATTTGCGCTTTTAAAGAGCGACCGGAATAATCCATAGTACAAACAATCCCTTTGTCACGCAATACGGGCATTGTTTCAAGGGCCCACTCTGCAGCCTCGTCACCACGTGTCACAAAATAGATATCGGGACCTTCGGGATCTGCGAGGTTAATGTTAAGGGCATCGCAAGCAATCATGAGGCGCTCTATGCCACAAGCAAAACCGACCGATGGGGTATGGGGTCCGCCCACCTCTTCAATCAGCAGATCGTAACGGCCGCCACCGCCCAGGGCATCCTGGGATCCGACATCAGGGCTTATGAGTTCAAAGGCTGTTTCGGTGTAGTAATCGAGTCCACGCACCAGGAAGGGATCCACTTCGTAAGGAATATTTAAACGTTGCAGATGCCGGGTTACGGTTTCAAAATGGGAGCGTGAGTTCTCACTGAGATGATCGACAATTCTTGGCGCATCGATTTTGAGTGGCAGGTCCTCCTCCTCCTTCGAGTCGAGGATACGCATGGGATTGGTTTCAAGTCGTTTGCGGGAGATATCACTCAGTTTGTCCCTTATTGGGTAAAAATAGTTGTAAAGTGCTTTGCGGTAAGCTTCACGGGATACGGGGTCACCCACAGAGTTGATTTTCAACGTGGTGTTTTTGATTCCGACCTGGCGGTAGATGGAGAGCATGAAAGCGATGATTTCAGCATCGGCAAGGGCTCCGGAAGCACCGATTAGCTCAGCTCCGAATTGATGAAACTGACGCTGGCGACCTTTTTGGGGGCGTTCCGCCCGAAAAAAGGGCCCAATGTAAAAAAGGCGTTGGGTACCGCCACGCTGACTCAGATGGTGTTGTACGTAAGCTCGGGCGACTGGTGCCGTGCCTTCCGGTCGCAATACGTAGTGGTCTTCTCCCCGGTCAAAGGCAAACATTTCCTTGCTCACGATATCGGTGAGTTGCCCGATTCCGCGGGCGATAAGTTCGGTTTGTTCCAGGATGGGTGTGCGGATCTCCTGGAAATGGTAGCGCCGGGCGGCTTCCCGGATAATGGACTCCAGTGCCTGCCATTGTTCGATTTCACCGGGAAGTAAATCGGTCATGCCGTGATGGGTGCTGTAGGTCTTGTTACTCATTGATTACCGGATAATAAGGTTGAAACGTGTGATCGAATAAGAGTTATAAAACAATTTGACAAGATAAAGGAATCTTCCTGGTTTTCCACAGTCTATCATAGC
>CAYMBG010000119.1:5580-6979 GCA_964388615.1 uncultured Chitinophagales bacterium
TGTGCCGTCAATTTGGATCTTCATAAGAGGTATTGGATGCCTGTTAATACTTATTTCAGTAAGCCGTAAACATATCTAAGTGGGGAAATCATCGCTTTGCTCATCATCCAGAAAACGGGCCTGCTCTTTTTATAGAAAACAAGAGACAGGTAGGAGGCAATAGCATAGGAGATGATAGTCGCTGTTGCAGCTCCGATACCTTGCCATACCGGAATCAGGAGGATGTTCAACAATATATTGAAGAGTGCTCCCAAGCCCTGTGTGATCATGGAAAAAGAGATGGCATCTTCAATCAGTATCCATTTACTGAAAGCGGCCCTCATGAAAATAAATATACCGGCCCAGATGTGTATGGAGAGAATAAGCGCGGCTCCCTTATACTCTATACCGTAGAGTATTGTTATAAGTGGTTCCGATATAAAGGTGACAACGAATGCCAGGAGCAGGGCCATGCTGAATAGCAGGTCGAAGAGTTGCTGTAGCCGTTTTTGAAACCTCTCATAGTTATCCTGACGCAGTTCAATAAGTTTGGGGAAGATGGAGGCCACAATGAGTGTTGGAATAAAGTACCAGGTCTCTGATAATCGTGCGGCTACCGAGTAGATGCCCACCTCTTCAGCACTTACCAGCCAACGCAACATGATTTGATCTACCTTCAAATAGACCATGGCAAACAGCGTACCAAGCATGATCATCCAGCTTTGTCGGACCAGGCCTTTTGCCCGGCTCAAGCTGAATTTTAGTTCTTTGAGTGGAAGTAGGGAAACTCTTTTGAAAAAAAGAAGGAAGAGCATCCCAATAAGCAAAGCCTGAACGAAATAGGCCTTTGCGAAAGCAATTACCTGGGCTCCCGTGATAACCAGTAATGTGCACAGAAGAGCAAACAGAATGGTGGCTATTCCTCTTGCCATGGCCGAGTATTTGGCTTTTACCTGAGCCTGAAACCAAAAATCAAAAACCTCGAATGGCTTGAAAAGGATAAGGCCCGAGGCCAGCAGCATTACCCAAAATTCGACACTTGCAATCTGTTCGGTTGAGATTACGAAGCCCAGATAGACCACAATGGCAAGTAATGCACCCAGTAGCTTAAGGTAGAAAATGGTCCCCAATGTGGTGCGATGATCATCAGGATATGTGACCAACTCTCTTATCGCCAGGCCATGAAGCCCCAGATGTGTGGCAATGGTGAACAGGGTCGCCAGAGAGATGGCGTAGGATAATGTGCCGTAGCTTTCCGGACCCAGGTGGCGGGCCACTAAGATGCTTACCAGCATAAGCAAGCCCAGTGATACTACTTTTTCCACCATTAACCAGGAGGTGTTGGAAAAGTATTTTCGAACCTCTTTTTCCTTGAAAAACTGTACTATGTGGTTTAATGTGTCGATGACCGTTTCTTATG
>CAYMBG010000120.1:0-3841 GCA_964388615.1 uncultured Chitinophagales bacterium
CCGTCATCATCAAGCCCCATGAATTGCCCACCAGGCCGCCTGCTCTTCGGGCCGTACCCGTACTTTCACCATGCACACTGCCCGTCGACCAGGAGTGCCTGATCTCGGAATGCCTTGCATTGCCGATGATACCGCCGAGGTTCGAATCGCCAAACACCTCGATATCCGCCGAAACATAATGGATCAGGCTGTCGTCAACATAACCGGCCACCCCACCTGCATCATCATCAAAGGCTGTGACCTCGCCCGATACGAAAACATGTTCAATGTAACTCTCATGGGCATAACCGACCAGGCCGCCGACATACCGGTTGCCTTCCACATCGCAATCCGAAAGTACGACATTGCGAATTACCGCGCCCTCAACATACCCGAAGAGCCCCTGGTAATTCACATCCGGATCGTAAACCGTCATATTCTCGATGGCATATCCCCCGCCGTCAAAAGTGCCGGTAAACGGATCATCGGAATCACCGATCGGGATCCAGGTTTGTTCCAACGGACCGACAGTCAGGTCAATATCTCCGATCTGGATAAAATGGCTGTCAACATGATTTCGGACACCATCCAGCTCATCTGCGCTCGAAACCTGCCAGGGGTCCTCCGGCGAACCCTGTCCCCCTGCAAAATTGGCGATTGCTGAATGATTGAAAAGGCTGATCAGCAGCAGTACAATGGTCGAAAATGGCAATAACTTGTTCATGATTCCCTCCTCCGTTATCTGTCAGGTAGCATACGGCAAAAAATTACTCCTGGACCTGTTTATCAGGCCCATTGCTAAAGCTAAAGCCATCACTCAGTTTATCCAGGCAACGATTACATGCCTTTGGAAATAATGTAACCGTTTTGCAACCGGCCTGACCTTATGTGATAACCCATTGAAAATAATGTGCTAAAAGAAATACGTGCCACTGTGAAGCAATGCAAAGAGAATAATGCTCAAGTAATTTAGGGGAAAAAAGTAAAATAACGCTATAGAGACAGTTAATATTAGTTTTTTATAATGCAACCGGATAACTCCCTCTTGAAAGTCAGAACAGGCCCGGGTATGATCCGGCAACCCTTATCCACAAGAGAAAGGACCCCATGGAGGAGGTCATTGAGATCCTGTTGAAATTCCTGAGCGACCACGAATGGGAGGAGTTTTACAATCCCAAAGATTTGGTAAATATCTTCAATATGGAAGCGGGTGAATTGCTGGAGCACATCTACTAAGGTGCAAATGAGCTCAATACCGGTTAAAAGGTCTGGAGTTATACCACTCCAGACCTTTATAACGCGGCAGATATCAATCCAGGTCGAATCGATCCAGGTTCATCACTTTGTCCCATGCTGCGACAAAGTCCTTCACGAACTTATCTTCGGCATCTTGACTTGCATAGACTTCAGCAAGGGCGCGCAGCTCGGAGTTTGAACCGTAGATCAGGTCGGCGCGGGTACCGGTCCATTTGGCTTTACCGGTTTTGCGGTCGCTACCCTCAAAGCGTTCCTCCTTATCCGAAGTCGCCTTCCAGGTCGTACCTAAATCAAGCAGATTCACAAAGAAGTCGTTGGTCAGCGCTTCCGGACGCCCGGTGAAGACGCCGTTTTGTGAGCCATCGTAATTGGTATTCAGCACGCGCATGCCACCCAGGAGAACCGTCATCTCGGGAGCCGTCAGGGTCAGCAGCTGCGCCTTGTCCACCAGCATTTCCTCTTGCGTGGTTTGATGATTGGGCTCAAAATAATTGCGGAATCCGTCCGCAGGCGGTTCAAGCCATTCGAAGGATTCCACATCTGTTTGATCCTGCGAGGCATCGGCACGTCCCGGAGTGAAGGGTACGGTCACATTATGACCCGCATCTTTGGCCGCCTTCTCGACTCCGGCGCATCCTCCCAGAACGATGAGGTCAGCCATGGAAACCTTTTTATTGCCCGATTGAGCACTGTTGAAATCCTTTTGTATACCTTCAAGCGTACTCAGCACTTTGGACAACTGAGCCGGATTATTGACTTTCCAATCCTTTTGCGGAGCAAACCGTATCCGCGCTCCGTTGGCACCGCCCCGTTTGTCAGATCCGCGGAATGTGGATGCGGACGCCCAGGCGGTCGAAACCAGCTCAGAGACCGACAATCCCGAGTCAAGAATCCGGGACTTCAATTCGCCAATATCCTGTTCGTCAATCACATCATGGGTAACTTCAGGAATCGGATCCTGCCACATCAGATCTTCCTCAGGAACTTCCGGTCCGACATAGCGTGCTTTGGGACCCATATCCCGGTGAGTGAGCTTGAACCATGCCCGGGCGAAGGCATCAGCGAACTCGTCGGGATTTTTATAAAAATGTCTTGAGATCTTCTCATAAGCCGGATCCACTTTCAGGGAAATATCCGTGGTAAGCATAAAAGGCGCATGCTTTTTGTCGGGATCGTGGGCATCCGGTACGAGCCCTTCGCCGGCACCGTCCTTGGGTCGCCACTGCCATTTTCCACCGGGACCTTTATGTTTTTCCCATTCATACTCGAAAAGGTTCTTAAAAAAGTTGTTGGTCCATTGGATCGGGGTTTCGGTCCAGGCACCTTCCAGTCCGCTGGTAATGGTGTCGCCTCCTTTTCCACTGCCGTAGGAACTTTTCCAGCCCAGCCCCTGCTCTTCAATGGGGGCCGCCTCGGGCTCCGGACCAAGATGGTCTTCCGTAGAAGCGCTATGGGTTTTTCCGAAAGTATGTCCGCCGGCTATAAGCGCCACCGTTTCCTCGTCGTTCATGGCCATGCGGGCGAATGACTGCCGAATGAAATACGCCGCCTTTGCGGGATCCGGTTCGCCGTTCGGCCCTTCCGGATTCACGTAGATCAGTCCCATGTGATCGGCGCCGAGGGGCTTCTCAAGCTCACCTTCCTCGGTATGGCGCTGGTTGTCCAGCCACTCCCTTTCGGAACCCCAGTAGATATCTTCTTCGGGCTGCCAGATGTCCTCGCGTCCGCCTGCAAAACCGAAAGTCTTGAAGCCCATCGACTCCAGTGCAACATTACCGGCCAGGATCATCAGATCCGCCCAGGAAATATTCCGGCCATACTTTTGTTTAACCGGCCATAGCAACAGGCGTGACTTGTCAAGATTCACATTGTCGGGCCAGCTGTTCACGGGGGCAAAACGCTGATTGCCTGTGCCTCCGCCTCCGCGGCCATCAACCACCCGGTAGGTTCCGGCGCTGTGCCAGGCCATTCGAATCATCAAGGGGCCATAATGACCGTAATCCGCCGGCCACCACTCCTGGGAATCGGTCATCAGCTCACGGAGATCTCTCTTGACGGCATTCAGATCCAGTTTCTGAAACGCTTCCGCATAGTCAAAATCCTCGTCCATCGGATCGGACAAAGAGGAATGTTGACGAAGAATATTCAGATTCAGTTTGTTCGGCCACCAGTCGCGTTCTTTCGTGCCGCCACCGGCAGCTTCCCGCATAGAACCGCTGTGAAAAGGGCATTTACTTTCACTATTCATAATATTGCTTTTGGTCTTTTTTGATGAAGATTGATGTTCTTTTCAGCCGTATATATCCGGTTGATAATTTACGTTTTAGCAAATTCGCATGTACAAAATTCCCACTATCAGCCTGTCAGATAAGTTGATATCTGACAGGGACCGGTCTAATCGATACGCCGGACGTGCAGTAGATTTCGGTTTCGCTATATCGCCTAAAACCAAAAAAACGGCATGTTAATGCAAAGGTAACACCTTGAAAAGGCGCAGGGTTTCAGCTTTCTTATCTGAACTGGATAAAAAAAATGTCAATGGCATGGATTCATGCCATTGACAGACGGATTGGAACTGATTTTGTCCGGCCGGTCAAAACCGGAA
>CAYMBG010000120.1:3941-6855 GCA_964388615.1 uncultured Chitinophagales bacterium
CTGCGATCTCCTGCCCAGAACGGCCTCAGATAGTCATCTCTCAACTGAACCGTGTGACTGTTCGCGGTGAAAGATTTGGCGATATAGTGATGGGCTTCCATCTGTTCGGTGCGAAAAACTTCCACCTCCAGGGTTTTTCCGGCCTCCAGGTTTTCTACATAGGATGAGACGGCATTGGCGGCACCAAGGTGTACGTTAAGCGGCTCATCATACTCACCTGTTTCAATGAAAAGATGGGTGCCGATATAGGCATGTCCCGTCGTGTTTTCACAAGGTCCCGTTTCAATACGCAGCAATTCGCCGGTAACGGTTTCGACCGGCGGTTTTTCGGCCTCTCTGCCCATACCTGTCAGATCCCCCTGTCCTTTTTGCGCATTTGCGGGAAAAGCGGTCAGCAGAAGTAATCCTGCGAGTAATGTTGTAATACCGGTTGTGTAATTCATAATAGCTCCATTCTAAAAAGTAAGTGAGATTGAAATGATATCTACTTCTTTAGACGTACCGGTAGCAAATAAGTTCAATCCATCCTTCGGAAAAAACGGGGAGCTCCTATTATCATTGGAAAGCCGGCACCATCCGGTGATTCGTTGCCTGCTCATAGGCGTAGGCTATTTCCAGCAGCACGGGCTCGCTCCATGCCCGGCCGAAAACGGACAGGCCCACCGGCAGTCCGTCGATCGATCCCATCGGCACGGTAATGACCGGATACCCGGCCCAGGCCGACGGCGAGCTGGATGAAATGCTGAAGTTATCCCCCAGGACGGGATCCGTTTTCCAGGCGGGGGAGCCGGTCACCGAGACAATGGCGTCGAGATTATGCCGGCTCATTACGCTGTCGATCCCCTGTTCCCGGCTGTATTTCCGCATGTTTTCCAGCGCACTGATATAATCGGGATCATCAAGGCCTTCCATATCCGCCGCTGTAAGGATCAGGTCCCGGTCGAATCGGGCTGTTTCGGACGGATCGTCACGGATTCGATCAGCCAGCTCCCGGATACTGTTGAGAGGCGCATCCGCCCCAAGTGACCCGAAATAGGAATTCAATCCGTCCTTGAATTCGTACAACAGCACCTGGAACCCGTCTCCACCAATATCTTCCGAGGCAATCCGGTCGATCTCGACGATCTCGGCCCCCAGGCTTTCGATCCGGTGTATTTCCTGCTGCACAAGGGTATCCACCCGAAAATGTTGTCCGATCGGTGCGGTGTAGAATCCTATGCGCTTGCCCTCCAGGCCGTCTTCGCTCAGAAACCGGGTATAATCGCCATGTGCATGACCGTCGCTATCAAGCGTCATTTCGTCGCGTTCATCGGTGCCGGTCAGGGCGCCCAGCAAGATGGCCGCGTCCCGAACGGTGCGGGTCATAGGTCCGGCGCTATCCAGGGTATGGGAAATCGGGATGATGCCGGACCGGCTCCAGAGTCCGACAGTCGGTTTGAATCCGACGATACCAGTGGCGTTGGCCGGACATACGATCGAGCCGTTGGTTTCGGTACCCAGCGTGACCGTTGCCAGGTTGGCTGACGCGGCGGCGCCGGATCCCGAACTGGATCCGCACGGATTCCGGCTCAGTTCATAGGGATTGCGGACCTGGCCGCCCAGGCCACTCCATCCGCTCGAGGAAAAACTGCTGTGAAAATTGGCCCACTCGCTCAGGTTGGTTTTTCCAAGGATGATGGCGCCGGCTTCCCGGAGTTTTTCCACGATGAAGGCATCCTCCGGGGGGACAGATCCCTCCATGAAGCGCGATCCGGCCGTGGTGGGCATATCGTTGGTATCGATATTGTCCTTCAACAGCACAGGCACGCCGTGCAAAGGGCCGCGGCGGATCCCATCCTGAAGCTCCCGGTCCAGCGTCGCCGCCGTTTCCATAGCGCCGGGGTTGATAATCCGTATGGTATTAAGCTCCGGTCCCTGCCGGTCGACCGCTTCGATTCGGTCCAGATAGGCCTGAACCACCTCCTGTACAGTGAATTCTCCGTTATCATAACCGGTGCGGAGTTCATCGATGGTGATCTCTTCGAGGTCGATCCGGTCGAAGGGCGGCGGTTGCGAAGGCCGGCCGCATCCCGCAACCAGGAAAATAACGATAATGGATAGTTGAAGGGGTCTCATCGGTTTCAGTTTGAGTGAATGGTTGGGGAAACGCCGTGAAGATTCGGGGCCATATCGGCGGTAATAATATATGATGAATATTCCGCTCATCCAGGGGCTGAATACGGGGTGAGTGAAGCTGCTGCAGCTCAGCATCAAAAACGTAAGCTTGAAAATTGCAGCCATCCCGTTTATCATGTCAGAGCCCTTTTTATCCGATATCCCTCTTCAGAAATTACTCGTATCTCATGGAAGAAATCATTGACGCTCTCATCAAATTCCGGAACGATCGCGACTGGGAGCAGTTTCACAACCCCAAGGATCTGGCGGTCGCCCTGAACGTCGAAGCAGGCGAACTGCTCGAGCACTTCTTGTGGAAGCAACCGGAGGATGCGTCGAAGGAGAAGGTCAAAGAGGAGCTGGCCGACATATTCGCCTATGCCTTCCTGCTGGCCGAGAAGTACGATTTTGATGTAAAAGAGATCGTCCTGGAGAAAATCAAATCCAACGACCGCAAGTATCCGGTGGAGAAAGCAAAGGGCACGGCCCGAAAGTACACGGAGCTTTAACCCTCTCAATGAGCTGAAATAGCATCGTCAGACCCTGTGCTGCAACGTTCGGGCATACCCGGCGATTGCGGCGTACTCGTCGAATACAAGCTACCCTGACCTAAAACTCAATCGTATAGCTGATACCCGGGATCACAACCACACTCTTGTCCAGCTCCACGCTTTGGGTTTTGTAGCTGTAGTTATACCCCTCGGGCATGGCTCTTCCAAGCAGGTTTTTCACCTGCACGGCCCAGATGCTTGAGTACCCC
>CAYMBG010000121.1:0-6701 GCA_964388615.1 uncultured Chitinophagales bacterium
CAGGCCAGGTAAAGCTATCATCGGTAACCAGGTCATCCAGTGTTCGCAGCTGGATTTTCGAATTCCCAAACGAGTGTGCCATGAACCCGTAAATGGCATCGAGTGTTGCCCCTACTTTCATATTGGCGTTGAGATCGCTGGGGATTTGGCTGTCCAGGGCTTCGGTGATAGGAGCAAAACTCAATCTGTTGCGTACCCGCAAGATCCTTCCGTCCGGATCTTCCTGTGAGGCGAAAGCCCACTCTCCGTAGTCGTTGCCGGTTCCGATATCCGCCTGATTGGTATTGACAACGGCATCTTCGAACTTCACAATCATCCCTTCGTAGGCACGCCCTTCGTTAAAACGGGCATCATCTATTGAAATAACAGGAATAAACGGATCCAGGTCATCGGTTGTACCATTGTGTGTGTAACTCACTTCCCCCCCGAGAAAAACATTGTTGAAGGAATTGGCTATTTCCCCACCGGTGATGGTTATTTGCTGACCTCTTTCAAGCTGTAACACGTCACCGGTCGATGCAAGCGGAAGGCCCGACCATGCACCGGAACCGTCATGAACAACGACAAAACCGTCCTCTGCCCCGGATACCACCGTTGCCTCGATCTGGATTCCAAATTCCTTCTCAAATTCATTTCCTGCATCAAAGGGACTGGGTCCGCGCTCGCCATCCATTGTTCGTTGAATGGTTTCAATATCCGTGATCTGGTCACCGAGATACATGAAACTCATAGTAAGGGGCTCACCAAGCTGATCGAGGCTGCCATCTGTAAATGTTCCGGTGACTTCAACAGTGTCCTCATCAACAACGGATCCGGATCGGGCATTGATTTCAAATTGAACAGCTGTAAAGTCTTCAAATGCAGGGAACTCGTAACTGAAGAAGCCATCACCCTCATTGACCATAGCTTCGGATTCTGTTCCTCCACGGTTTGTATTGTACGTTAAACTGACATCCTCAATGGTCTCGCCATCGGGTCCGGTGATCCGGGCACTGACCGATACGGTTTCATCGGGATCCGGTTCGGTATCCGATAGTTCGTAATCAGCGATAACCGGCGGGAATCCCAATACGACCAAATCGTTCGGCCAGGGTTCGCCGCTATTGGGATCTTCGTGGGTCCGTTCGCCCAGCCACCAAAGCACACCATCCTCCATGGGTACCAGTTTGAGCGCTCCTTCCTGGGGACTTTCATCAAGGCCGAAGCCGTCAAATGCCGCCCAGACAACATAGCCACTGATATCGATAATACTACCACTTGCCGGTGGCCGGAAGGGTCCGTCCTCTTCCACCCTGCGGAAGTTGTATCCCTCACGGTAACCACCCTGTGCGTCATTCCGGTCATTTCGGTAACGAAGGGAGGTATCATAATTCTGCATGGCAATCCCATCCTCATCAATCCAGTAGAAACTGGGGCGGCCGGTGTCATCAATTTCAGAGGCGATCACCTGCTGCTGCTCGAATTTTACATAAGCATTGACGTAATCGGAATAGGCTTCCGGCCGAAAACGGTAGGTACCACCGTCCTCATCGGCAACTTCATTGATATCACTCACGGAAAGTGTCATAGGCTCCAGTAACTCCCGGTACTTGGCAAACGGATTCGCATCACCGCCAATCAACACGTTGGTAATAAACTGCTCGTTATCGGGGTCAAACTGTACGGTATTGCTGAAGAAATCATGCGTTCCCTGAAAGTCCACAATATCGCCACGTTCAAGGGTTTCGAATGCACCTACATCACCGGCCACTACCTGCATGTACATCCCCTCCTTGCCTTGCGAATAGGCAGCCGTATCTACTACAAAAAAGTGGATTCGGCCAATACCCAGATCATCATCTTCCTGGTCCTCTTCCGGTGTAAAGTTGGCCAGTCCGGAGCTGCGTGGGTGGGAAACCACCATGGCGGTGAACTCAACCGGCTGGTCGGCATACGGATGTTGAGAAAACTCCAAAGTTGTCTGCGGAGGTTCTTCGTAATCATTGAGCTGATTAATCGTAACCCGCTCATAATCCTGTGCCAAGGCACCCTGGATCCCTGTAACGGCAAACAGCAGCAGAAAAGCTGCCATGCATAGTATCGTTTTCTTCATATTGTTATCTGTTTCTATGTGATTGTTTTATTCCTGCGCTGGATTTGAGATGCTATTTAATAATGGCAAATTTTCCTCTCTGGACATGGCCGGTATCTCTGTCCCTTACGGTAAACAGATAGAGACCCGTAGCCAGATTTTGATTGGCTTTCGTCAACAGATCCCACGAGTGCTCTCCACCAGGCAAAACTCTGTTATCACCACTATGGTCTCTGAACCAACGAATATCTCCATCATAATTTTCTGCAACATGATCCAATGTGGCTACAATATCGCCTGCCAATGTATATATTCTGATTTGCGCTCTGGCCGGAAGATTTGCAAAATTGATTTTTCGGGTAAACTCCGTCCCGCCATCCCATGCGGCGTTAATCCGGTAAGGATTGGGATAGATAAACACCTGATGTTCCGAATCGTCGCTATCGAAATTCTCATTCACGGCTGTGCCCGGAAATACTCTGACGGAGTTGGCAATCCGGCTGCTTTCGAGTGACTCAAGTCCCTCTTCGCCGGTATCAAAAGCCGTTACGGAAAACTGATACTGCCAGCCGCTGAGCATACCATCAAACTCATAGCGATACCAATATTCGGTATCATCTCCCTCAAACGTGACGGGATCATCCAAACGTATCTCATCAAACCCGGTGCCATATCCGGTCGGGGTACCGGGTGTGTCGAACTCCCTGACCAGCTCCGGTCCAAAGGCAATCTCCCCGGTCATATCCGCCCCTGGCCTTGACCGATATATTCGGTAGCCCTCAAAATCTACTTCACCCGAAACCGGGTCAACGGACTCTTCGGCACGTCGATCCCAATACAAAATGGCTCTTCCCTCTTGTAGTTCAACCCTCAGTTGTGGCACAGCCGGAGGTTCCGGAACCAGGAAACGTTCTCTTTCGCCTGTTTCCGGATCCTCAAAACCCTCAAACAGCCGATAGGCCCAACCTGCCGTCTCTTTTAATAATTGCCGGGATTGGGGATTATCCAGTTGATCGGCGGTGTGGTCTTCCGGTATCAGGCCCTGAAACTCCTCTGGTTTCAACGCACTTGCAAATGCAACGTAGATGGTAAAAGATTCACCCGGCAGCACTTCGGGGACAGGTCCATAGCGATGCAGCTGAATGTAATTACCATCGGAATCCTGTCCATCTTCCCTGAGCTGATCCGAAAAAACCGTGTAATCCCAATCTTCGGAAAGCGCGTCATAACGTTCGGTGTCGTCCTGCGGCTGATGAAAACTACCGCCTGTCTGATTGAACTTCCAGAACCGAGGTCCTACAGATGGCACCTCGTATCCGGACGCCGTCACCTGTTCGGCATATCTCGGATGGAATTCCATATCACGGTATTCGGCGCCCATGATCATGGAAGCTCCATAGGTGTCTGTTCTTGGAAAATCTGCCGATCCGGAATCAAAGGCATACAAGGTATACAGGGAGTCAATGTATCCAACCCCGCCTTTATTAAAAAAGGCACCCCCGGTTTCGGTGGTGGTATTGATATTACGAACAACCAAATCGGAATACATCCCGACATAAACATCCGTCCAGGTAATGCCATCCCCATCCAGATATTCATCACTATTATTGGTAATCTCGTACTTGATGATGCTCAGTCCCTCCGAAAAACCGAAATTCCAGTTGTAGGTCTCCATCCTGACATCCGCGTACAGAGGATCCTCGTGGTTACTTATAGGAGTGCCGGAAACAATGTTTCTGCTGTCGGAAAACTCGGCGACATAATCCTGGTGACTAACGGCATCCGGGGAGAAGAAATCACTATCAGGTAAACTGGACCGCTCCAGAACCGGCATTCCTTCATTCGTAAACTCATAACCGGATTGGCCGGTACGGGTATACCCGGATGGATTCGTAACAGCTCCTGTGGAGACGGTAGTAACGCCTTCCCGTTGTGCACCAATCCACAAACCCGCTTCAAAAAGATGCTCAGTTCCGGATCCCACCGGATATTCCATACTCGGAGCCAGACTGGGATTGTTCTGACGTCCCGGAGTCCCAATGGCCCCAATGTTGGTATACGATATTCCCAGATTGCTTACTTCTACGGTTTTTCGCTCAAATATATGTTGACCATAAGCAGAATGGCATGTCAACAAGCTGATGGTAATAAACAGAAAGAGGGATAAAATTTTATTTGTCATTTTTCGATAAGCTCTGCAACAGATATTTCTATAAAGCAGGATTTCCAGAGTAGGCGATGTGATGAATCACGGGAGACCATCCGGGATTTTTGATAGAGAATCCCATACGGAGTCATTGAAAAAGGAGATCCCATTTGCCGGTTACGCAGTGTCACAATTCGCATTTTCATATTTAATATGGTAGGCGGCAACTGGTTATATCCATGTATCGATGTATATCATATGAATTACAATACATCAGCCTGTATGGAACACAAGATTCAAAAAACATCGCTTTAATTCAATATCAATGAACACCTTTTTTGATTTCTTAATATTACCGTGTGAATACCTGCTCCGGGCAAAAAAAACTAAAGATTCAAACCAAAAACGATATATTGGGAGGACGGATCATTTTGAATAATTATCGGCCTCACCCGTCCTCAACACTTTCGTTCATGTTTACCATTCGTCCCTGTTTCAAAAACCTCTTTTTCCCCGGATTAATCGCCCTGATCGTACCGGCAATACTCAGCGCCAATCCTTCCGGCATCGTTTCACCACCACCCTATGAAGCCAGTGCAACCGATACCAGTATCACACTTGTCTGGCAGACGGATGACCCGGCAACGGGTATTGTCCGCTTTGGCAAAACTCCCGATTATGAAAAAGGGGCTCTCGCGTCGGACCAGCTGGGTTCCAATCATGAGATAACCATCACCGGTTTGAATGCGGCTCAGATTTACCAGCTGCAAGTAGGTGCTGTTTCCGGGCCGGATACAACCTGGTCCGAAAACCAGTTTGTATCCACCTCCTCTGATCCGGAAGCGACAGGTGACATCAACGTGTATTTTAACGGAGATATATACGATAATGCCGCCCGATGGGATGTCGCCAACGCCGGTGTTGATTTTGGAAGCAGATACACCAACCGCATTCGCAACGCCCGGCATTCTGTTGATATCACATTTTACAACATCAGCGGATCTATCGGAGAAAGTATCAGGGATGCCCTGATTTACGCTGCCCGCTTTGGCGCCGAAGTCCGGATCGTCATGCATCACGAGCTCGGAAACCCTGCCAACAATATTCGCCAGGACCTGCTTCTGGAAGCCGAGCGACTCAATCTGCCGCTGAAAATCATCCAAAGTGATTTTGGGGATAACACCGGACTGCCAGATAACCGGCTCATGCACAACAAGTTCGCCATCATCGATTATAAGAGTGCGGATCCCGCCGACACCTGGCTGATCACCAGTTCGTGGAACTCCACCGACCCCGGATCGCACGAACAGTACCAGAATATGATCGAATTCCAGGATCCTGCCATTGCCGGCGGTTACCGTGCCGAGTTCAACCAGATGTGGGGAAGCGACGGTTTTGAACCCGACCCTGAAAACGCACGCTTTTCGGCAAACAAAGAGGTCGTGAATCCGACCCGTTTCTGGATAGATGATACCGAGGTGGATATCTATTTCAGTCCCCAGGCCAATACCCAGGCGGTGATAACCGAGCACTTGAGAAATGCCAAATACGATATCGCTTTACCTACTTACCTTATTACCCAGCGGCCCTATCTGAACGCATTAGAATCTGCTGTTCAGGCCGGCAAAACCGTCCGTGGGGCGATCGGTGACCCCTCGTACAACAGGTCTTTATTCAACACCCTCTCCGATATTGCCGATGTACATGACCATGATGCCCGTTTCGGATCCGCAAATAATATGTTACTGCACCACAAAACAGCGATCATTGACGCTTCCGAACCCGGTTTCGGCGATGGACAGGTTATTGCCGGTTCGATGAACTGGTCCCGAAACGGAAATGAAAACAGCGATGAAAACACCATCATCATACGGGATGAACGTATCACCAACTTATATTATCAGGAATTTGCGGCAAGGTACCAGGAAGCCGGCGGCACAGCCGACCTGACCGTTACCGCTTCGGATGACCCTCTTTACAACGATCTCCCGGAAAACCTGACCCTTCACCCGAACTATCCGAACCCTTTCAATCCATCAACACTCATCTCTTTTGATTTACCTGACAGGGATGTGGTTTCACTCCACATTTATGATGCAACCGGACGCCGGATTGCAACGCTAATTGACAGTGAAGACATATCTCCGGGTTCTCATCAGATTACCTTCAACGGGGATTCGTACGCAAGCGGACTCTATGTCTTACACCTCACGACCGGATCAGGCCATGCGGCAACTCGCACCATGATGCTGGTGAAATAGCAAGGATTCACAACCAAAACCGGTTTGAATCCTCATCAGGACCACTTTCTCAGAATACCCCTGCATTAATTAACAGAAACCAACCAGAATGAATTACTCCACCTGCATGACATCACCCCTGCGATTTTTACTGCCAATCATCATTGTCATAACCGGAATCCCCGGCCTGGTATCGGCTCAACTTTTTGAGGATTTTGAATCGGGCTCCAAAGGGGCTTATTCC
>CAYMBG010000122.1:0-1809 GCA_964388615.1 uncultured Chitinophagales bacterium
GAAATAATCAATCTAAGTCATCAAGCGCCGGATGATCCGGGTCCATGTTGCCAGGGTCAAGCTGAAAAGATACATATTTGATGGACAGCCCCTTTTCCAGATGCTGGCGCTCGTAATACGTCTGGATGTTGTATTCCTCTTTTCTATCATTAACCCTGCACATGTCTTTATAACATTTATTTACAGGTAAGTCATAAATATTAATGATTTTATTTGTAAACTCAAAAAGACGATCGCTGTCCGTTTTCAAATGGATGATACCGTCAGGTTTCAGTATTTCAGCATATTTCTGCAGAAAGAGGGGATGGGTCAGTCGTTTTCGTTTTTTTCTTGTTTTTTCGAAGGGATCGGGAAAAGTGATCCAGATTTCATCGACTTCAGAAGGTGCGAAATAATTACAGATGTGCTCGATTCGGGCTCTGAGAAAATGGACATTCTTTTGGTTCTGTTGCAAGGCGGTTAGAGCTCCTTTCCAAAGGCGGTCACCTTTGATGTCAATACCTATGAAGTTGCGATCAGGGTACATATTACCAAGAGCCAGGGCATAGTCCCCTTTTCCACATGCTAATTCCAGCGTAATGGGATTGTCGTTTTGGAAAACCGAATTCCATTTTCCCCTGACCGCCGCAAAATCATTTTTAAAATAGTGGTGCAGTACGGTTACGTTAGGAAGTGAGAGAATTTCCTGGTACCGCTGAGGTTTGGTGACGCGAGCCATACTTGGGGTATTACTTATGCTTCCACTTGATGTTACACCCGATAGAGGGCTTCTGATCGTTCACAGGTTCTTCCCCCTTAATCAGTGCTTCCAAGGCATTTTCAAGATCATCACCAGTAACCGGTTGGTCATTTCCCGGCCGGCTGTCATCAAATTGGCCACGATAAACAAGGGTATTGGAATGATCATAAAGGTAGAAGTCAGGTGTGCAGGCAGCGCCAAATTTGCGGGCTGCATCCTGGCTTTCGTCGATAAGATAGGGAAATCGATAACCATATTGTACAATGGCCTCTGCCATTTTATCAGGGGCATCCTCCGGATGTGACTCAAAATCATTGGAGTTAATGGCTACAACCCCAATTCCTTTATCCATGTACCGGGAGGCTAATTCCGAGAATTTCTCCCGAATATGTTTGACAAAAGGGCAGTGATTGCAGAAAAAAACAACCAGCATTCCGTTTTCGCCTTTGACACTTTCACGAGTATGAATTTTGTCATAGGGGTCCGGAAGGGAAAATTTCGGTGCCGGTGTTCCCAAAGCGATCATATTGGAAGGGGTACGAGCCATAAGAGGAGATGTTAGTGGTTAAAAAAAGCGACAATAAGATAGTTTTTTTATGGAAAGGTTGCTCAACATCTTATTTTTAACTTTTAACCAAAGCAAATATGATACATGAGCTGCAATCAAACTCCTGAAAGATCTCAGTCGCATGGTACCGGACCTGTCTTTTCCGGAGTGGCATTCATTTATTTCGATCTGGATGATACACTTATAGACCATAAAGCGGCTCAGGACCGTGGCTTGCTGGATTTATGGAGTCAATATCCACAGCTTCAGGATACGGATCCGAATACGTTTACAAAGGTCTATGCGGATGTGAATACGAGACTTTGGAAAGCTTATCGCAATAATGAAATCGACCAGCAGACGCTTAGGCGGTGTCGTTTTGAACAGACATTTGAAGATCTGCAATTGAAAAAGCCGGACTGGCGTGAGGTGGATAGTGCTTACATGGCGTGTTATAGTCGTCACTGGGAGTGGATCGACGATGCACGGCAAGCCTTTGTTGCGTTGTCAGAGCATTATCCCA